>JANNBP010000570.1:0-40700 GCA_031385555.1 Deltaproteobacteria bacterium
TCGGGATCGACGCCGTTCGCGATCAGCTTGTCGAGGATGCTGACGATCCACGGCGTGCGGAGGAACTCGTCGACGGCCCGCGCGACCGCGGGACCGATGCCCTCGATCGCGTCGATCTCTTCGACCAACGCCGCCGAGTCCTTGTCGACCGCGGCCTGGCGGAGCACGGAGAGCCTCCCGTACTTCGCGGCGATCGGCTTCGCGAGCACCGTGCCGACGAGATCGATGCCGAGCGCGGCGAGCAGCCGCGAGAACGTCGCCTCGGTCTTCGCCTTCTCGATCGCAGAGATCAATTTCTTCGCACTCGCAGCGGCGAACCGCTCGAGCCCGGCGACTTGCTCCACCTTGAGGACAAACAGATCGGCGATGTCGTTGACCAGCTTCGCTTCGACCAGCTGGCGCACCACCTTCTCGCCGAGCCCGTCGATGTTCATCTGCTTGCGCGACGCGAACGACTCGATCCAGTCCGTCTGCTGATCCGCGCAGTGCTCGTGGTTCGGACAGATCCACGCGACGCGACCGTCCTCGCGGACCAGCTTGGTATCGCAGCACGGGCAGGTTTCGGGCACCGTGAACGCCGGACCTGGCCCCTTCTCGGTGACCTGCAGGATCTCGGGGATGATCTCGCCGGCCTTGTGGAGCAGCACGCGATCGCCGGGGCCCATGCCGAACGCCGCGACGATGTCCCAGTTGTGGAGCGTCGCACGCGACACGGTGGTACCCGACACCTCGACCGGCTCGAGATCCGCCGTCGGCGTGATCGCGCCGGTGCGCGTCACCGAGAGGATCAGCCCCTTGACGATCGTCGACACCTGCCGCGCGGGGAACTTGTAGGCGATCGCCCAGCGCGGGGCCTTGGCCGTGTTGCCGAGCGCGCCGCGCGACGCGAAGTCATCGATCTTGATCACCAGCCCGTCGAGCTCGTAGACGAGCGAGTCCCGCTTGCTCTCCCACGACCGCACGAGCGCCACCAGCTCGTCCCAGGTCGAGGCCTTCGCGTTGTAGCTGCTCGTCGGGATGCCGAGCTTCTTGATGAAGTCGATCGACGCGAGGTGCCCACCCGCGTGCTGCTCGCCGTCGATCACCTCGTAGAGGATCGCGTGCATCGGGCGCTTCGCCGCTTCCTTCGGATCCTGCAGCTTGATCGAGCCGGCGGCGGTGTTGCGCGGGTTCTTGAAGGTCTCCTCGCCTGCCGCGCGTCGCGCGTCGTTGACTGCCTCGAACTCGTCCTTGCGCATGTAGATCTCGCCGCGCACGGTGACATTC
The DNA here is from genome assembly GCA_031385555.1 of Deltaproteobacteria bacterium. Classification (GTDB taxonomy): domain Bacteria; phylum Myxococcota_A; class Polyangia; order Haliangiales; family Haliangiaceae; genus JABFXX01. Next base: position 1,267 of record JANNBP010000570.1, read on the forward strand.
GCCGGCTCGCGCAGCTGCATCGGAATGCCGCGCACCATGATCTTCACGTTGGTCGTGACGTCCTCGCCGATCCGGCCGTCCCCGCGCGTGGCCGCGAGCGTCAGCAGGCCTTGCACGTACGTCAACTCGATGCCGAAGCCGTCGATCTTGGGCTCGACCGAGAACACCGGGACTTCGCCGTCGAGGCCCTTCACCGCGCGGTCATAGAACGCCTGCAGCTCGGCCTCGTTGTAGGTGTTGTCGAGCGACAACATCGCGACCGCCCGCGTGACCTTGGGGAACTCCGAGATCGGGGCGTGCCCGGCGCGCTGCGACGGTGACCACGCCACGAGCCACGACGGGTTCGCCTTCTCGATCGCGACCAGCTCCTTGTAGAGCTTGTCGTACTCGGCGTCCCTGATCGTGGGGTTTGCCTCCACGTAATAGCGACGATCATGCTCGGTCAGCGCGGTGACGAGCTCGAGATATACAGCCTGGTCAGCCATCGCACCGGAGCTTAGTCCGGAGCCCTGACGCTCTCAGTCTTCGATGTCGTCGATCGGGCGCACGTCGAGATGCGACGGGCGCCGCTTGCCTTCGATGAACGCATCGAGATCAGCCTCGGCCGAAACATCGAGCTGGACCTCGAAGCTGCCGTCGTCGGCGACCTCCTCGACCTCGAGATCCTCGGGATCGTCGACGCGCACCGAGCCGGCCGCGATCTCGTGCGGCGGCACCGGCAAGCCGGTATCGATCTCGTCGTCGGTGATGTCCTCGTAGAGGTCACCGATCTCGATGATCTCGGGCATCTCCGGCTGCGTGTGCATCATCTCCATCTCGACCTTGCGGCCGATCAGGCAGCCCGCCTTGACCGTCACGGAGAACGGCCGGCCATCGAAGTAAGCGTCGATCGCCTCCTTGATGTACCAGAACACGTCCTGCATCTCCTGGCCGGCGCCGGCGATCTCCTTCCACTCGGCGAGCGGCCCGTACTCCATCACCGGTGCGAAGAAGAACTCGCGCGAGCTCTTGAACAGCAGCGTGAACTCTTCGATCTCGAGCCCGCCGCCGAGCGACGCCGTCTTCATGCAGCGCTCGACGTGATCGACGGTCGGGTAGCGCGCGATGTACCGCTCGAGCCGGTCGAGCGCCTCGTGCTTGTCGTGCTTGATCAGCACCTCGCGGAACAGATCGTGGAACTCCTGGAACGTGCCGGCGAGAGGCAGCGTGCAGCGCACCTCGCCACCCAGCTTGCAGACGCGCGCGAAGTCGCGCAGCGCCACCTCGAGGCTCGGCATCTCGTTGAGGCCGAGGTTGCACACGACGAGGTCATAGACGTCGTCCGCGAACGACAACTTCGGCACCGGGCTCTCGGTGCGGAAGAAGATGCCCTTCTTGCCGAGGGGCCCGAGCTCGTTGACCTTGCGGCGCGCGACATCGAGCATCGCGCTCGAGGCATCGATCGCGATCAGCCGCGAACCCTCGCGCATGCGCCGGAGGATCTCGATCGTCGGGTAGCCAGTGCCGCACGCGATGTCGAGCACCTGCCCCTTCTCGGGCAACGCGAGGTTGCGCAGGAGCATCTTGCCGAAACGGGTCCCCCACACCGGCGCGATCTCTTCGTCATAGATCCGCGCGAGCTTTTCGATCTTGAGCGTTCGCTTCGACTGGACCGTCACCGTTTGCGCGACCTACGTACCAAGTCGATTCTAACTAGCCAAGTACTGATTCGCGCGGGGTTTTCTTCGGACTGTCGGTGCATGTACGTGCGCGAAGTGCCATTCTCCTGCGATCTCAGATACTTCGGCGCCGATGAACCGGAGTATTAATTCATCTTTTGTTCGCCGGGATCGCAGATGTCACAGCAGGGCGAGCCCCGGACTTAGTGATGTGAGTCGTCACTGCCCGCGTAGAGCATCGCGCCGGCATCCTTGAACTCGGCCGACTTGGCCGCCATCCCCTGCTCCGCCATCGCGCGAACCTCTTCGGTGATCTTCATCGAGCAGAACTTCGGCCCGCACATCGAGCAGAAGTGCGCGCCCTTGGCCGCCGCCGCCGGCAGCGTCTCGTCGTGGAACTGCTGCGCGGTGTCGGGGTCGAGCGACAGGTTGAACTGATCCTGCCAGCGGAACTCGAAGCGCGCCTTGGAGAGCGCGTCGTCGCGGAGGTGCGCACCGGGGTGGCCCTTCGCGAGGTCAGCCGCGTGCGCCGCGATCTTGTAGGCGATCACGCCGGCCTTGACGTCGTCGCGATCCGGCAGCCCGAGGTGCTCCTTCGGCGTCACGTAACACAGCATCGCGGTGCCGAACCACCCGATCATCGCCGCGCCGATCGCGCTGGTGATGTGGTCGTAGCCGGGGGCGATGTCGGTCACCAGAGGCCCGAGCGTGTAGAACGGCGCCTCTTTGCAGATCGCGAGCTGGAGGTCCATGTTCTCTTTGATCTTGTGCATGGCGACGTGGCCAGGCCCTTCGATCATCGTCTGGACGTCGTGCTTCCACGCGATCTCGGTGAGCTCGCCCAGCGTCTCGAGCTCGCCGAGCTGCGCGCGATCGTTCGCATCCGCCGTCGAGCCCGGGCGTAGGCCGTCGCCGAGAGAGAACGCGACGTCGTACTTCTTCATCACCTCGCAGATCCGCTCGAACTCGGTGTAGAGGAAGTTCTCCTTGTGGTGCGACAGGCACCACTTCGCCATGATCGAGCCACCGCGCGACACGATGCCGGTGACGCGGTTCGCGGTCAGCGGGATGTACTTCATCAGCACGCCCGCGTGGATCGTGAAGTAGTCGACGCCCTGCTCTGCTTGCTCGATCAGCGTCTCGATGAACAGATCGATGGTGAGCTTCTCGGGGTCGCCGCCCACCTTCTCGAGGCACTGGTAGATCGGCACCGTGCCGATGGGCACGGGCGAGTTACGAATGATCCACTCGCGCGTGGTGTGGATGTCGCTGCCCGTCGACAGATCCATCACCGTATCGGCGCCCCACTTGACGGCCCACCGGAGCTTGTCGACTTCCTCGCCGATCGACGACGTGACCGCGGAGTTGCCGATGTTCGCGTTGATCTTCACCAGGAAGTTGCGACCGATGATCATCGGCTCGCTCTCGGGGTGGTTGATGTTGGAGGGGATGATCGCGCGGCCGCGGGCGACTTCATCGCGCACGAACTCGGGAGTCATGTTCTCCCGGATCGCGATGTACTTCATCTCCTGCGTGATCAGGCCGCGCTTCGCGTAGTGCATCTGCGAGCGGTTGCCGGTGTCATCTTTCATCCGCGCCTCGATCCACGGCCGGCGCAGCTTCGGCAGGCCTTGGTGGGGGTCGATGCCCTGCGGGCCGGAGGTGTCGTAGACGTCGAACGAGTCCCCGTTCGACAGCGCGATCCGGCGCTGCGGGATCTGGAGGCCGTCGGTCTCGACGTAGATCTTTTCCGACGAGGGGAAGGGACCGATGCTCGGAAGATCCGCGACCGGATCGACCTTCACCTGAGGTAGTGGACGCTTGCCGTTACCGTTACCGTTACCGTCGCTCATGATCTTCCTCCGGCAGCATTACCTGCATCAGGTCTAGGGGTCGTGCCTCTCGGCACCTCTCAGCCCACGTGAATGGAGCTCCCCCGTATGTAGTCAGTGCGCGGACCCTACCCGCGAACCTCCGAGGACGCCAGGGGAACCCGTGCACCGTCGAGCGGCTCGGAGATGTCGACCTGCGGTACCCTGACGGTGTGACCGCAGAGACGTTCGGCCGCTATAGAGTGACCGGTACGCTCGGCGCCGGTGGCATGGGCGAGGTCTACGAGGCCGTCGACGAGGTGCTCGGTCGACCGGTCGCCGTCAAGACGCTGCGAGGCAAGCACGGCGGGCTCACGGCACGGTTGCTCGACGAGCGGTTCCGGCAGGAGGCGCGTGCGATCGCCGCACTCGCGCATCCCGGCATCGTCCAGGTGTTCGACATCGATCTCGCCGCCGAGCCGCCGTACATCGTGATGGAGCGCGTCGCGGGGCCCTCGCTGAAGGAGCGGCTCCTCGAGGGCGTGCTCGGTGCGAGCGAGTTGCGATCTCTCGGCGTTCAGGTCGGTCGCGCACTCGCAGCGGCGCACGAGGCCGGCATCGTGCATCGCGACGTCAAGCCGGCGAACATCCTGTCCGCGACCGGAGGCGCGTGGAAGCTGGCCGACTTCGGCGTCGCGCACGTGCCGGACTCGGCGATCACGATGACCGGCCAGTTCGTCGGCTCGCCGGCGTACGCCGCGCCGGAGGCCCTGGTGCGCGGAGAGACCGGCACCGCGGGAGATGTCTACGGGCTCGGCGCCACACTGTACGAGGCCGCCGCCGGGCGATGGCCCCGCAGCGACGCGTCGACCGGTGCGCTGTTCGGTCCGGTGCCGCCCCTGCGCGAGCTGGTACCTGCGCTGCCACACGAGCTCTCGGCGGCGATCGATCGCGCGGTTGCCGTCGAGCCGTCGCACCGTCCGTCGGCAAGCGAGCTCGCGGATGCCCTCGCCGGTGCGAGCTCCGATCCCGGCGTCACGATCGGACACCACACGGTCGGCGGGACGCCGGCAGGACCGGCTCGGGCGAGCAAGCCGATGCCGTGGAAGTGGATCGCGGTCGGCGTCGCGGTGGTGTTGCTGATCGGGACGATCGCCGCGCTCACACGACCGTCGTCGAAGGAAGACCCGGGATCCGTCGCGAAGGAGCCGGCGAAGGATCCACCACCCGAGCCGTCTCCGACCAAACCACTCGAACCGGGGGAGCTCCGCGCGGTGACGCCCGCGGTGGCCACCACCGATCGCCGCGCCGCGAAGGACTGGAACAAGGTCGTCGACAAGCTCTACAAGGGCGACCTGGGCGAAGCCGCGAAGAAACTTTCGGAGTTCGAGCGTAAGTGGGGTGCGAGTGAGGAGACCAAGAGCCTCCGCGAGCAACTCCCGGCGTCACCATCGCGCGAACAGCACGAACGCGATTAGACTGGTCGCGATGGAGCCCGGGACCCGCGTCGGCGCGTATCGCGTGATCGCACCGATCGGTCGCGGCGGCATGGGCGGCGTGTTCGAGGTCGAGGACGATCAGGGTCGGCGGCTCGCGTTGAAGTCGACGCTGCAGGACAACGCCGGGGCCGAGATCACGCGCCGGTTCGCACGCGAAGCGAACGCGCTGCGCATGCTCGATCATCCGAACCTGATCGCGGCCCTCGACGTGTTCGTCGAGGCCGGCCAGCTCTACCTGGTGATGGAGAAGGTCGATGGCCGCCCGCTGACCAAGCGGATCGCAGACCAGGCCGATCCGATCACGCCGCGGATCGCGCTCGTGCTCGCGCGCCAGATCCTCGACGGCGTCGATCACGCGCACACGCGCGGCTTCGTGCATCGCGATCTCAAGCCCGACAACGTGCTGCTCGAGCCGATGAACGGCTGGGAGCGCGTCAAGCTGATCGACTTCGGCATCGTCAAGCTGCTCGGCGATGTCGCCGCGGCGTTCGGGGCCGGCGCCCTGACGCGGACCGGGCTGGTGTTCGGCACGCCCGCGTACATGGCTCCCGAGCAGGCGCTCGGCCGGCAGGTCGATGCGCGTGCGGACGTCTATGCGGTCGGCATCATGCTGTACGAGATGCTCGTAGGTCGCGTGCCGTTCCGCGATCCCGATCCCGTGGTCGTGATGCGCCAGCAGGTCAAGCTCGAGCCGCCGAGCCTGCGCGTGGTCACCAAGGAAGCCGCGTGGTGTACGCCGGAGCTGACCGCGCTCGTCGATGCGGCGTTGAGCAAGCAACCCGACCATCGGTTCGCGAGCGCGCGTGCGATGATCGATGCCCTCGACATCGCGTTCCAATCACTGCCCTCCTGAATTGGTAGTATCCGTTCCGTGTCAGTTGCCAGTACGGACGACCTGCAAGTGCTCCAGGCACGCGTGCTTCGCCAGATCGAGTCAGGCGCTGCGAAGGAGAGCGTCGTCGAGGCACTGCAGGAGATCTTCGCGCGGAGTGCACAGCTGGCGGGCCGCCAGCGGTTCCTCGGCGAGCTCGACCAGACCACACGACCGCTCGTCGATCCGCGAGCCTTCCTGGAAACCACCTCGCGGCTGCTCGCCGAGCATCTCGATGTCAACCGGTGCGCGTATGCCACCGTCGAGAACGAGACGGTGTTCGACATCACAGGCGATCACGCGCGGGGGGTAGAGAGCATCGTGGGCCGGTGGCCGGTGGCGGCGTTCGGCCCTGGCTGCGTCACCGACATGCTCGCGAACAGGCCCTTCGTCGTCGCGGACACCGAGACCGACGCTCGCATCTCGCCGGAGTCGCTGTCCGCGTACCAGTCGACGGCGATTCGCGCGGTGATCTGCGTTCCGCTCCACAAGCAGGGTCGGTTCACGGCGGCGATGGCGGTGCACCAGAGCGTGCCGCGGACGTGGACGCGCGACGAGATCGAGCTGGTCGAGCTCGTCGTCGGGAGATGCTGGGAGGCGCTCGAGCGGGCCTCGGTCGAGCGCAGGCTGGCCGAGAACCGCAGTCGGCTCGAGTTCGCCGTCGAGCTCTCCGGCATCGGGTTCTGGTACTGCGATCTCCCGTTCGACGAGCTGATGTGGGACGTGCGCACCAAGCAGCACTTCTACTTTCCGCCCGACGCGCGGATCACGATCGAGATGTTCTACGACCGCATCCATCCCGATGACCGCGACCCCACGCGGGCGGCGATCGACGCTGCGATCGCGAATCACACCTCGTACGACGTCGTGTACCGAACGGTGCAGCCCGAGACGGGCGAGCAGAAGTACATCCGCGCGCTGGGTGGAACGGCGTACGCGAACGACGGCACGCCGCTGCGGTTCGACGGCGTCACGGTCGACGTGTCCGCGCTCAAGCGTGCGGAGGGTCAGCTGCGCGAGCAGGATCGCCGCAAGGACGAGTTCCTCGCGACGCTGGCGCACGAGCTGCGCAACCCGCTGGCGCCGATCCGGACCGGGATCGAGGTGATCCAGCGGACCGACGACCCCGCGCGCAAGGCCCAGACGTACGCGATGATGGAGCGCCAGCTCGGCCACCTCGTCAGGATGGTCGACGACCTGCTCGATATCTCGCGGGTGACGCTCGGAAAGATCCGGCTTGTCGAGAGCCGCATCGATCTCGAGCACGTCGTCGCGAGTGCGGTCGAGACCACCAAGGCGTTGCTGGAGGCCCACGGCGTCGAGCTCGTCCTCGCGATCTCCCGCGATCCGCTCTTCGTCCACGGCGACCCGACTCGACTCGCGCAGGTGATCTCGAATCTCCTGAGCAATGCGGCGAAGTACACGCCGCGCGGAGGTCGCGTCACGGTGTCCGTGGCGCCGCGCGACGAGCACGTCGAGGTCCGCGTTGCCGACAACGGCGTCGGGATTCCTCCCGACAAGCTCGCCGCCGTGTTCGAGATGTTCGTGCAGCTCGGCCAGTCGATCGATCGTGCGAACGGCGGGCTGGGGATCGGCCTGACGTTGTCGCGCCGCCTCATCGAGTTGCACGGCGGAACGCTCGAGGCCCGCAGTGAAGGCAACCATCGCGGTAGCACGTTCGTGGTGCGTCTCCCTCTGCTGGCGGCGCCGCCGTCGGCACCGATCGCCGGGGCCCTTCCTCCACTGGCGGGCTTGCGCATCCTCGTGGTCGACGACAACGTGGATGCCGCGGACCTGCTCGCGGCGCTGCTCGAGCTCGCCGGTCATACACTCTCCGTCGTGCATACCGGACCGGACGCCCTGGCTGCGGTCACGAAGCAGCGTTTCGATGTGGTGCTCCTCGACATCGGGTTACCAGGCCTCGACGGGTACGAGGTCGCGCGCCGGCTCCGCGCAACCACCACGGTTCCGCAACCGATGCTCGTCGCCTTGACGGGATGGGGCTCCGCGGACGATCGCGAAAAGGCACGACGTGCAGGCTTCGACCACCACCTGGTGAAGCCGGTCGATCAACCGATGCTGACGGCCATCCTGGCGACAGCGCGGCGCGGCGATGCCTGACGTCTCGCCGGTGCTCCGAGCCCCTAGGATGGACTCGCTGCAGCAAGACGCGGCAGCCGGATGGTAAAGCGTGTGAGGGCGTCGGCGCTGGACTCCACCTCGATGGTGCCGCCGTGCGCAACGATGACCTCGCGCGCGATGTACAAGCCCAAGCCGAGGCTTCCACGCGCAGCGGCAGCCGTCGAAGCCCGCCGATATGGCTCGAACAGCGTGGAGATCTCGTGGGGCAAGATTCCGTGACCTTGGTTTACGACCGAGAGCAGCGCTTCGGACTGCGTCAGCTGCGATTCGAGATAGATCGGCGTTCCAGGCGTACCGTGCTGGAGAGCGTTGATCACCAGGTTGGAGAGCACCTGCGCGAGCCGATCAGGATCCCAGAACCCATTCTCCTCGGAGCTGACCTGCCCGGTCTGGATCACGCGACCCGGTGCTAGCAGATCGAACTCGCCGACCACGGTCTCGACGATGTCCTGCAACTTCGTCGGTGTGGGGTTGACGGGGATCGTGCTGCCAATACGCGCCTTCGCGAAGTCGAGCAGGTCGTTGACCAGCCGCGTCGCTCGTTGCGTCGCTGACGCGATCTTCGTGATCAACTTGTGGGTGACTGGATCGAGCGGTCGCTGCAGCAACAACGTGGTGGCCAGCGAGACCGCACTCAACGGGTTGCGTAGGTCGTGGCTGACGATGCCTATCAAGTGCTGCTCGTACTGAGAGCGCAGCGTCAGCTCGGCGAGCGCCACCTTCGCGTCGTGAATATCCGTGTTGGTGCCGACCCAGGTAACCACCTGGCCATCCGCCGACCGTTCGGCGTTGGCGCGACCCAGGTGCCAGCGGTAGTCACCATCACTGCGTCGCAACCGAAACTCGACGTCGTACGGGTCACCCGTCTCCAGCGCTCGGGTCCAGCGGGCTACCACTGCCTCGACGTCGTCGGGATGCAGCACCGCGAGCCACCCATCACCGAGGATCTGCTCGGCAGAGCGTTGGAAGTAGCTCACGACTCGGTTGCTGACGAAGTCCAGCTGTCCCTCGGCGGTCGCGGTCCACACCTGCACGGGCATCGCTTCGATCAAGAAGCGGCGGCGAGCCGCGGCGACCCGAGCGACCTGCTCGGCCTCACGTAGCTCACGTAGCTCGACACCGAGGTGCACGGCGTTGGCCTGGACTCGCAGTGCACGCTCCACGACGGACTCGAGATCTCTACTCGAGCCGACGCTCTGGGTGAGCTCCACCGTCTCCTGGATGATCAGCTCGACCTCGCCGGTGCTACCGAAAAACGGCGCTTGTCGTGCGCTCCAGACGCGACCGTTCGCCGTCGCGACCGCGGCGATCTCGTCGGGGATTTCCGTCGCGAGCACACGCTCGAACGACGCTCTGACCAGCGCAGAGCTCTCTGGATTGTTCGTGAAGACCTCGAACACGTTGCGGCCGAGCAACTCGTCGAGCTGACGATGGGTGAGCTGCAGGTAGGCTCGATTTGCTGCGACACACCGAAACGCGCGATCGACCACCATGGTCGGCGTCGGCAGCTGATCGAAGAGGAGAGAGAACTCGAGGGGCGCCACGCGTGTTCCGCCCCAGCCTACCACTGGCAACCCGGATGACCCGACGGCGCCCGCCTCGGAAAACCCTATCGCTTGGCTACTGGATATTATAGGTGAGCGTGTAGTTGCCGTTGCCGGTGGTGCCGAAGCCATCGACGATCAACCAGTTCAGATTCGCCCCGCTGATCGACGCGCCGGTCCACTTCGCCTGCAGGCCGTTGCCACAGCCCGCGACATCGTCACTGCACTTCGTGTCGCTGGTCGTCGCGTCACCGCGGCGCATGTACAACACGCTGTCGAACGAGGTGCCGCTGCACGTGTTCGCCGACACCGCGTAGGTCTTGTTCGGGCAGGTCAGGAAGAAGTACGCGTCATCGCCCTGCGCCGAGTTGGGCTCGCAGCCCGCGATCGACTGGCTGGGCTTGCCGGTGGTGCTGCCGCTGCGCGAGCCCACCAGGTTGGTCAGCGCGAGCCCGGTGCGGCCGCCACGCCGGAACGTCAGCGAAGCCGCGCCGTTGCTGGCTGCGTTGGAGAACTGATCGACCACCAGGCAGTACTGCCCAGCGGAGAGCTGGATCGCGCCCTGCGAGCGCGTGGTGCTGCACGCGTCGTCGCCGCAGCGCTTGACCGCGCCGAGGGCGGTGCACGCGCCGTCGAAGATCCTCACCACCGAGTCGAAGCCCGACGCGAAGGTGTCGAAGTAGACGACCTCGTCGGTGGGCAGCGTGAACGTGTAGAACACGTCGCGACCGCCCTGATCGCCGCAGTCCTCGCCCGCGGCCTGCGCCCAGTTGTCGTCGTTGGCGGCGGTCAGATCCATCGTGAACGTGCCGCCGGCGGAGATGTCGATCGCCCCCGCGGCGGTGTCGTTGCTCGGGCACGAGGTGTCGTTGCCGTTGCAATCCTCGTCGGCGCCGTTGCCGCAGGTCTCCGCGCTCGGCGGACCGGCGGTGGCACCGCACACCACGGAGGTCTGCGCTGCGTTGCACACGGTGACGCCCGACCGCGCGCACATCCCGAGCCCGACGGAGCAGTCCTCGTCGACGGCGAACGTGTCGTCGACGCCGTTCATGCAGTCGTTGTCGACGCCATCGCAGATCTCGATCGAGTCCGGCGTGGTGTCGTTGCACATCGCGGCGCCGGCGCCATCGCACACGATCGCGCCTTCCAAGCACGCGTCGGAGTCGGCGCCATCGCACGCCGCACCGAGCGAGAAGCCCTCGTCGACGTTGCCGTCGCAGTCGTTGTCGATGCCGTCGCAGACCTCGTCGGTCGTGCCCTCGGTGTCGGTGCACCGGGTCGCCATCAGGCCGTCGCAGACGAGCATGCCGTCCTTGCAGGTATCCGCGTCCGCCCCGTCGCAGGCGGTGCCGACGAGGAAGTCCTCGTCGATCTTGCCGTCGCAGTCGTTGTCGATCGTGTCGCACTTCTCGGGCGTGGCGGCGTAGCCCTCGTCGACGATGCCATCGCAGTCGTCGTCCGTGCCGTTGCACAGCTCGGTGGCCGGCACGCACCCCGGCGGCGCATCGGCCGGCTGGTCGTCTCCCAGACGTGCGGGATCCATCGCGCTAGCACAGCCAGCACATACCAAGAGCAACCCGAGCAAGCGACCCATCATCGAAGTGCGCATCCATGCACGTGGAGTTGTGCAAGAGCAAGCACAACCAGAGGCGTGCTAAGGAAGTCCTATGAGCGAGAAGCTACCTGTTGTGGGCACTAGCCTCGTGGCGCACCTCCCCGAGGTGGTGATTCCGCCGGACGTCGAGCGGATGACGCCAGCCGAGCTGGAGGCCGGGATCGCTCGTCTGAAGACCGAGCGGAACGCCGTGATCCTCGCGCACTACTACCAGGAGTCGGAGATCCAGGATCTCGCGGATTTCGTCGGGGATTCGCTCCAGCTCTCGCAGGCAGCCGCGAAGACCAAGGCCGACGTCATCGTGTTCTGCGGCGTTCACTTCATGGCCGAGACGGCCAAGATCCTGAACCCCAACAAGATCGTCGTGATCCCGGATCTCAAGGCCGGCTGCTCGCTCGCCGACGGCTGTCCGGCGCCGGTGTTCGCGAAGTGGCTCGAGCAGTACCCGGGTCACACCGTGGTCAGCTACATCAACTGCACGGCGGCCGTGAAGGCGCTGTCGGACGTCATCGTGACGTCGTCGAACGCGGTCAAGATCGTCAAGGCGCTCGAGGGGCAGAAGATCGTGTTCGCCCCGGATCGCTACCTCGGAGCGTTCGTCGCGAAGCAGGCGAACCGCCCCGACATGATCAAGTGGGAGGGCACCTGCATCGTCCACGAGACGTTCTCCGAGAAGCGGCTGCTCCAGCTCAAGGCGGAGCATCCCGACGCCGAGATCATCGCGCACCCCGAGTGCCACGAAGGCATCCTGCGGCACGCGCACCACATCGCGTCGACCAGTGGCCTGATCGACTACGCGAAGAAGTCGGACAAGCAGACGTTCATCGTCGCCACCGAAGCGGGAATTCTGCACAAGATGCAACAAGCCGCCCCCGGCAAGACGTTGATCCCTGCACCACCCGAAGATGAGACCTGCGCCTGCAATCTCTGTCCGCACATGCGCCGCAACACGCTGGAGAAGCTGTACCTGTGCATGCGCGATCTGACGCCGCAGATCGAGGTCCCCGAGGCGACGCGCGTCAAGGCGCTCAAGCCGATCGAGCGCATGCTCGAGATGTCGGTGTGAAGCTCGCGCTGTTCCTCGCACTCGCCGCGTGCGGGCGCAGCGAGCCAGCCGCCGTCGAACCGCCCACTCGGATCGAGTCGCCGCCGATCGCGGGACCGACACTGCTCGCGCACGTGCCCGAGGCGATCGTCGGCATCGTCGACGACTGGAGCTCCACCAAGGCCACCCTGACGCGCTGGCGAAGAGCCAACGGCTCGTGGACGAAGGTCGGGGAGTCGTGGCTCGCGGTGGTCGGCAAGTCGGGTATCGCGTGGGGCGATGGCCTGCACGGGTCCGGTGCGGCCGGTCGCACCGGTCCGGTCAAGCGCGAGGGCGACGGCAAGAGTCCGGCGGGCGTGTTCGCGATCGGCCCGAGCTACGGCTACGCGACCACGGCACCGTCCGGCAGCAAGCTCGCGTACAGCGCTGTCGACGAGGCGTGGAAGTGCGTCGACGATCCGAAGAGCAAGCAATACAACCGCGTGCTCGATCAGAAGACGGCCGCCGTCGACTGGACGTCCGCGGAGGAGATGAAGCGCACGGACGAGCTCTACGAGTGGGTGGTCGACATCGCACACAACGCGAAGCGAGTGCCGGGGCACGGTAGCTGTATCTTCTTTCACGTGTGGAGCGGCCCCGAGGGAGCGACCGTCGGCTGCACCGCGATGGCCAAGCCGGTGCTCGCGGAGCTGATCGCGACCCTCGATCCGAACGCCGTGTTCGTGCTGCTGCCGAAGGCGGAGTACACGGCGACCGCGCTCGGCTGGGATCTCCCACCGATCTGACCACCGGGAACGCGATGTCACGGGCTCGTGGGTAGATAGGGGCAGCAGGTCTCGACCGCGCCGTTCTCGCCAACCTGCAGGTCGACGAGCGCCACGCGCGACCGGGTCGCCGAGGCCCCGGTCGCGAACCCGATCGAACCACCATAGTTCGGGCGCACGCAGGCTCGCTCCCCGAACTCCTGGTAGCCGCCCGAGCACGCATCACCTGCGAGCGAGTTGTGGTCGTAGACGTAGCGCCAGGGGGGCGGCGCCACGATCAGCGGCCGGTGCGTGGTGGCCAGCGCGTCTGGCACCGAGAGCACGATGCCAAACGTGGTCTCCTTGCCTCGCCCCGCACATGCGGTGACACACAGTGGGTCGGCTGACGCGATCTCCGGCAAGAGGATCATCAGCGGATACGCGCTGGCCTCGCTCGGCAGCATCAGCTTCACCGGATCCCCGCAGGTCCCAGCGGCGCCGGAGGTCAGGTCGCGTAGATCGAGGAACGATGCCGCTGTCGCCGGGAGCTCGATCCGGCCGGTCGTGCAGCATCCAGAATCGGGCACGTTCTCCACGGCACAGAGCTCCGACTCGCGCCAGGCGTGCTCGAAGCCCAGCCCCGGCGCGCTCGCGTCGATCACCGCTGCATCGCTCATCGACGCTGCCGAGGAGTCGCAACCTCCGAGGAGCACGAGCGACGCGAACCGCGTGACGCGACGGAGACGACTGATCATGCGCCCGAAGACTCGCACGTGCGGAGCGCCGATGGCTGCGCAGTTGTCGCCGTGACGATGATCGTGCCGAACCGGCCACGAGCGTGCCGCGAGGGCACGAACCGACTGGTCGAGACGCCTGCTCGAGCGCACCGTCTCTTCGTCCGCCGACTACGTCCTCCATCACGTCCCTGGCTCGCTCGCGGGTCAGCGCCCGGCTGCCTCCCGCATGGGAGTCCCCCCGCGGCTCGCATCTCGGCGGTCACCACCGGCGGTGGAATTTGGGTTTGTACTTTCATGCTCGCGCGGAGGGTCTCCCATGCGGGGGCGCGCCGGGCGTTGACCCGCGAGCTCGCAGCGACGTGTGGCGCACATCGTCTGTTGGACGTCGGCCGCTGACGACACCCGGGCGCGCGACTCTCAGATGCGAACAGCGACCGGAGAACCGCGGGTGTCGAGCATCCCGTTGGCGATCGCGTCCATCAACGTGGAGAACCGCGCGCGGTCGAACTGCGACCCGCTGGTCAGCCAGTCGCAGTGACGGAGCTCCGGCGCGACGGTGTCAGGATCGCGGTCGTCCCGAAAGTGCCCGAGGACGTCGAGATGATCGGCGAACCCGGCCCACACGAGCGTGCCCCACACCTGTGACCGGAGCGGAACCACGCCATCGTTGGCGTCGAGGCCCGTCTCCGAGAAGGCCGCCGCGAGGTGCGCTTCGTTGACCTCGCTCGACCACGGTGCGGTGCCTCGCATCGCCGCGCAGGGATAGCGCTCGTCGTGGGCTGCGGTGAGCCGATGCAGGCCGAAGAACATCGAGAGCGACACCGCGCGTGCAGGATGGCCGAGCGTCTCGAGCCAGCGCTGCGGCTTCGGACTCGGGGACATCGAGACCGTCGACTGGTAGCGCACGCCTGGTCGATCTTCGAACCCGGCCGCGACGAGGTCCATCGACTCCGGGCTGAGCTGGAGCATCGAGCCCTGATCGTCCTGGATCGCGGTGAGGAACGTGCGGACCTCCGGACTGCGCACGTCGTCGATCATCCCGACCACGGATTCGACGGATCGATCGAGCAGCTTGAACGGCAGCCGGGTGTCCGAGCCGCGCAGGAACCCGAGGATCACGCTCGTCGCCGCGAGCGGCGTGGAGCCGAGCGAGAGGCCCGCCACGGTGAGGACCGAGAGTGCGGCGAGGATGCGCTGGCCGTTCGAGGTCGTGAAGAAGCTCGCGAGCGGCGTCCCGAAGTGCGGCGCGTTCATCGTCGTCACGGTGCGTAGCCGCGGCAGCCAGTCGAGCGTCGCGAGCGCCGAGCACGCGGGGGACGCGACGAGGCGAGCGTCGAGCCCACCCGTCGAGTGACCGAGGAGATGGATCGGCGCGTCCTCGGTCGCGGTCTTGCCGACGAGCTCCGCGAGCCGGATCGCGCGGCGGCGGACCGAGGCGGTGGGCAGATCGTCGATCACGTGCGGCACGAGCTCGTGCCCAGCCGCCGCGAATCGCGCCCCCAGCTCGCGCTCGACGTGTGCGAAGTAGTTGTACGAACCGAGGCGGCCGAAGCCGAACATCCCCGGGGAGAAGTACACGTGCTGGCGCATCCGTGGTCAGCCGTCGCGCCGCTCGATGGTCGCCTGCACGCCTTGTTCGGCGAGGGACGCGCGGAGCTTCTCGATGATGACATCCTCGACGCGAGGCTCGAGATCGACGATCGAGCCGACGACGTTGGCGACGAACCAACCCTTCTGCTTCTCGACGATCTCGGAGGCGTTGGTGATCTTGATGGTGATCATCTATCCACCGATGCGACCCGAGAAGCTGACCGAGTAGTCGTACGAGCCGTCGTCGTAGTAGTTCGAGTACTGCATGTCGGGGGCGTAGTGGCCGCTACTCCACTGCCACTCGCGGCCGGTCCAGCTCCAGCCGCCGCGAATCCACACGTAGCCCTCGACCGCGTCGTAGTTCTCGACGACGAGCTGCGGGCGAACGCGGACGTTGTAGTAGTGAGCATGGATCACGGGGCGTGCGTACGAGCGACGGATGCCGTTGTGGAACACGAACGACCCGTTGCTCGCATAGATCGGGCGACGCGTGACGACGCGACGGTTGGCGCGCTGCGCCGGGCGGTTGACACGCTTGGGCTGCCCGCGGTCCGCGCGGTTGTCGCGGTGGCTGTCGCGGCGATCGGGCTGGCGATCCGCCACGGCGGCGGAGGTGAGCAACGCGAGGGTCAGTCCAGTGGCAAGGAGTCGGAGCATGCAGGTCTCTCGAGCACGCCACGTGCCAGGATCTCGCACGCTGGATTCCTCCCTAAAGCGGGGGGTGAGTGGTCGGAGGAGCCGGTTCGCCCGGCTCGCGCCGATCAGGCGAGCGGTCTACCCACGCTGCGTCACCGGACGATCTTGAACACCACGACCTCCAACTGCTCGCTCCCGAGACCGGTCGCTGCGAGGCGGCCACCCTCGACGCTCTTCTTGATCAAGTAGGAGCGGATCGCATCGGCACGCTGTTGGGTCAGCGGCTGCGCCTCGGCTCCGACGGTGATCTCGATGGTCAGCGTCGGATGGAGGAGGAGGATCGCCGCGACGTTGTCGAGCAGCTTGAACGACTTCGCCGCGACCGACGCGCGCGTGAACGCGACCGGCTCGGCGATCACGAGCTTGCCTGGGGTGATCGCGACGAGTTGCTTGGTCTTGCACCCGGCGTTCAGCTGCTCGCCGGCGGTGTCGGGGCAGTTGTCGAGCCGATCGACGAGGCCGTCGCCGTCGCGATCTGGATCGGGGCAACCACCATGGTCGGGCGAGCCCGCCGTGGTCGGGCACTCGTCGGCGGCGTCGGACACCCCGTCGGCATCGTTGTCGGTCTCGGGGCAGCCGTCCTCGTCGTCGAAGTTGTCGAAGTCCTCGGCGGCGGTGGGGCACTTGTCGAGGTGATCCATGATCCCGTCGACGTCCGTGTCCTTGCCGGGGCAACCCTGGTTCTCGATCACGCCGGCTTCGTCGCGGCACTTGTCGGTGGCGTCGGGGACCAGGTCCTCGTCGTTGTCGAGCTCGGGACACCCGTCGGAGTCCTTGAAGCCGTCCTTGTCCTCCGGCTCGTCCTTGCAGTTGTCCCGCCAGTCCATCACGCCATCACCATCGGTGTCGGTCTGCTCCTTCTCGATGGCGATCGTCGGCCTGTCGACGTGATCCGACGAGCTGAACCGAACCCCACCGAGGATGCGGTAGTCCGGCGTGCCGAAGCCATCGTGGAGCCCTGCTCCACCGGCGACGAAGATCCGGGCGTTGCGCACCGCCAGCGTGCCGCCGAGCATCGCTTCGAGGTAGCCGCTGCCGGAGCCCTTGGTGGCGAGCGCGGTCGAGACCATGATGTCGACATCGAGCGGCCGAGCGACGCGATAGCTCGCTCCGATCCGCGCGAACACCTCGTCGTCGACGACCAGGTCGAGGAGCTCGGCACGCGGCCGCACCGCATAGCCGAGGTTGCCGGCGAGCCGGAGCTTGGCGAGCGTGCGAGACACGTCGATCTCGGGTGCGAACGTCACGCCGTCGTCGGCGAAGTAGTTGCTGTCCGAGCTCTGTGTCGGGAGCAACAGCGCCGGCACCAGCGCGAGCCCGAGACCGTGCTGCTGCTGGTTCAGCATCGTCAGCTTCGGGATCAGCCGGAGGTTGCCCGAGCCCGCGCTGGCGAGCGACGCGAGCATGCCGACGTCCATGTTCGACGAGCGATCCTGCGACAGCACCACCGGCATCTCGAGGCCGAGCGCGATCCACGGCGCCGGCGAGATCGAGACGACGAGCCCACCCCCGATGCGACTCGCGACCAGCGCCCCGACGCGATCTCCGCCGGCATCGTTCACCACCAGCGGATCGTTGGCGTAGCCCAGCCACAGCGAGACATCGAACGCGAGGTGGCCACGCGCTTCGGCCCACTCGACCCCGAGGACACCATTGCGATCGGTCGCGAGCTGGAAGCGCTCGACCGAGAAGTCGCGCAGCTCGTCGCGCGGCGCCTGCGCGGAGGCGAGCCTCGGGAGGAGCAGCAGCCCGACGAGCACGACCCAGCGACGCCGCCGCATCCCCAGCACCAGCGCGAGCACCAGGAGCGCTCCCGCCGAGCCGCTCGACGTCGAGCACCCGCCACCGGCGGCGCCGAGGTCGTCGTTGAGCCCGCCGCCGTTGAGGTCCGGATCGCACGCATCGCCGACGTCGTCGTTGTCGGTGTCGGCCTGGTTCGGGTTCGCGAGCGTCGGGCAGTTGTCGCGCGCGTCGGGGATGCCATCGGCGTCCGTGTCGTCGTCGACGTTGCCGAGATCGTCGGCCGGATCATTCGGATCGCGCTCGCCGTCGTCGACCTCGCCGTCGTGGTTCTCGTCCTCGTCACCATCGTCGACGCCGCCGTCGTCGGTGTCGGCGTCGATCGCGCTCGTCGTGGTCGCCGGATCCTCGTCGGCCACGAACTGTCCCGCGCCGAGCAGCGTATCCGGATCTGCCTCGGTGAGGCCGAGCTCGGTACCGTCCTTGATGAAGTCGCCGTCGCTGTCGCTATCCGCCGCGTTGAGCTTGCCGTCGCCATCGGTGTCGTCGGCGAAGTTCGGCTCGTCGCCATCGCGCACGCCATCGTCGTCGGTATCCGCATCGTTGGGACGCAACCCGAGGGAGGCCTCGAGCACGTCGGACAGCCCATCACCGTCGGTGTCGACGACCTCGTCATCATCCGTCGGATCGTTCGGATCGGTCTCGCCGTCGTCGAGCTTGCCGTCGCGGTTCGCGTCCTCGGAGCCATCGACCACGCCGCCGCCGTCGGTGTCGGCCGCGTTCGGATCGGTGCTCGTCGACGGATCGGCATCGGCGAGGAAGTGTTGCTTTGTCAGGTCGGTGCCCGGGCCCGCCGTCGCGAGGCCGAGCTCCGTGCCGTCGTAGAGGCCGTCGTTATCGGAGTCGGGATCGAGCGCGTCGATCAAGCCGTCGCCATCGGGGTCGTCGGCGTGCCGCGGCTCGCTGCCGTCCGCCACGCCGTCGTCGTCGCTGTCGGCGTCGTCCGGATCGGTCCCGATCTCGAGCTCGTAATCGTCGGGTAGGTGATCGCCGTCGGTGTCATCGCCGATGCCGACGGTCACCGTCGCGGTGTCCGTGAGGCCACTGCCGTCGCCGATCGTGTACGTGAACGTCGTCAGGCCCGTGAAGCCCTGCTCGGGATCGAACGCCAGCCCCGTGCCGGTGATCGCGACGGTGCCGTGCGCGGCCTGCGTCACCGCCAGGATCGTCAGCGTCTCCGGATCATCCGGCGCCGACGTATCGTTCGCGAGCACGTCCAGCGGGGTCGCGGCCGCGTCGAGCGGCACCGACAGGAAGTCGTCCTTCGCGTTCGGCGAATCGTTGGTCGCGGTGATCGTGACCTCGACCGAGGCGGTCGCGTTGCCGCCGTTGCCATCGGAGATCGTGTAGGCGAACGTCGTCGTGCCGAAGAAGTCCTTGGCCGGGGTGAACGCCACGCCGATGCCGGCGATCACCACGGTGCCGTTCGCCGGCTGCGTCACCGAGGTCACCGTCAGCGTCTCGCCGGTGTCGGGCGCGCCGGTGTCGTTCGCGAGGACGTCGAGGACGGTCGCCGTCGAGTCCTCGGCCACCGTCGCGGTGTCGTCGACAGCCGTCGGCGGATCGTTCGTGTTGGTGACGCTGACGGTGACCCGTCCCGTGTCGGTGCCGCCGTTGCCGTCGGAGATCGTGTAGTCGAACGTCGTCACGCCGGTGAACGACGCGGACGGCTCGAAGGTCACGCTGGTGCCGGTGATCACCACCGTGCCGCTGGCCGGCTGCGTCGTCGAGACGATCGACAGCGTCTCTCCCACATCCGGGGCGAAGCTGTCGTTCGCGAGCACGTCGAACGCCGTCGGAGGCGAGTCCTCGGCGACGCTGCGCGTGTCATCCACCACGGTCGGGGGATCGTTGACCGGCGTGACGGTGACCGACACCGTGGCGCTATCGGTGCCCCCGTTGCCGTCGGAGATCGTGTAGCTGAACGACGTCGCCCCGTTGAAGTTGGCGGCAGGCGTGAACGTCACGCCGCTCGGCCCGATCGCCACCGTGCCGTTCGCCGGCTGCGTCACCGCGACCACCGCGAGCGTCTCGCCGGCATCCGGCACGATCGAATCGTTCGCGAGCACGGGCAACGCATTCGCCCCCGAGTCCTCGGCGACGCTCAGCGTATCGTTGACCGCATCCGGTGGATCGTTGACCGGCGACACGGTGACCACGATGGTCGCGGTGTCCGTCCCGCCGTTGCCGTCCGAGATCGTGTACGTGAACGACGTCGTCCCGAAGAAGTTCGGCGCCGGCGTGAACGTCACGTTGGTGTTGCCGGCGGCGATCGCCGCACTGCCAGTCGCCGGCTGCGTGAGTGAGACGATCGACAGCGTCTCGCCGGTATCGGGGAGGATCGAGTCGTTCGCCAGTGGACCGAGCGAGGTCGCCGACGAGTCTTCCGCGACGGTCCGCGCATCGTCGACCGCATCGGGCGGATCATTCGCGGGCGTCACGTCCAGCGTGATCGTGTCGATGTCGATCAGGGGGCCACCACTGCCGGTGTTGCCGAGATCGCTGGTCCGCAGCACGATCGTGAACCCGCCGCTCGCATTGGCCGGCGGTGCGTACGACAGGTTCGCGAGGGCCGTGGTGAGTTGCGCGACCGTGCCACGCGCGGTGATCGCGGGATCCGCGACGCCATCACCGACGACGAAGGTCAGACCGGTGGTGCCGATCGTCATCGTGCCGCCGCTCGCGGTCAGCTGGACCTCGACCTGCGCGTTGCCCGCATCGAGGTCCGCGATCGCCACGCCCGCGATCGCCTTCGGCGTGTCCTCGACGACGCTCTGGATCGCCGCCGGCACCGTGTTGACCGGCGCGTCGTTGACGCCGGCCACCGCGATCGACACCGTGTCGCTGTCCGTCTTCGCGCCGCCGGATCCGGTGTTGCCGAGATCGTTGGTGGTGATCGTGAAGGTCGCCGTGCCCGCGAAGTTCGGCACCGGCGTGTACGTGACCGACGCGAGCGCGGTGTTGATCGCGCTCAGCGTGCCCTGGAACGTCATCGTGGTGTCGGCGGTGCCGTCCCCGACGGAGAACGTCAGCCCGAGGGCGGTGTTCAAGGTCAGCGTGCCGTTGGTGACCGAGACCTGGGTCTGGATCGCGGCCGCCGCCGCATCGGGATCCGCGATCGAGACCGCGAACGACGTCGGCGAGTCCTCGGTCGTGGCCTGCGCGCCCGGCACGGTGTGCACCGGCGGATCGTTGAGCGCTTGCACGGTGGTCGTCACCGTCGCGGTGTTGTTCGAGCTCGAGAACTCCGCCGTCGCCGCGGTGACCGTCGCGGTCGTCGTCAGCGTGGTGTCGGTCGTCGCCGTGACGTTGACGACGAGGCTGATCGCGGGCGCGGCACCCGTCGCGAGCGTCGCGCGCGTGCACGTCACGTTCGGCGCGGCGAAGGCGCAGGTCCAGCCCGTGCCGCTCGCACTCGAGAAGCTCGTGTTGGTCGCGAGCGGGAACGTCACCCTCGCCTCCGCCACCGCGCTCGGGCCACCGTTGGTCACGGTCACGGTGTAGGTCAGTAGCCCGCCGGTGCTCACCGGATCCGGCGCGTCGACGATCGCCAGCGTCAGCTCGCCGAAGCAGGTCGACAGATCTGTGACCGTCGCGAGCTCGCCGGTGGCGCCGCGCGTCGCACCGTTGGTCGGGAACTCCGACAGCGTCGAGTGCGTCGTGGTGCCGCCCGCGATGCCCGACACGCTGCGGGTCAGCGCCACGTTCGAGGCGATGTAGCCGCCACCACCGCCGCCGCCGGGACCATGCGCGAACGTCGCGCCGTTGCCCTGCCCGCCGCCGGCTCCGCCGAGGGCATTCGCCGACACGGTGCCCGTCACCGAATTCGCGCGGACCACGATCGTGCCGCCCGCACCGCCACCGCCCGGACCGTCGCTGCTCGTGTTGCTGCCACCGTTGCCGCCGTTCGCGTTGATCGCCCCACTTCCCGCCACCGCGTTCGCGACCAGCACGACGAGGCCGCCGCCGCGGCCGCCGTTGCCGCCACCACCGTCGTCGTTGCCTTCACCCGCGCCACCTCCGCCCCCGAGGAACAACCGGTTCGCCGGATCGTTCGCCACCGGATGACCACCGCGCCCGCCGTTCGCCCGGCGGTTGTCCTCACCCCAGCTCGTCGGACCCGTCGGGTTCGGCCCGACCGTCAACGCGTCGAGGTTCGCCGACGAGCGCGTGTAGCCACCGCGCCCGCCGCCCGACGACGTCGCCGGCACACCGCCGATCGAATCGGGATCGAGCGACCACGCGCTGTTGCCGGTCACCGTCGTGTCCATCACGCCCGCGCCGGTGTACGCCGCGCCCGAGCTGCCGTTCGCACCACCGCCGCCGGGACCACCGAAGCCGTTGCCACCACCGCCGCCGTTCGCGGGCGCGCCCTTGCCGAACCGACCACCGAACGCCGCGTCGTAGCGTGCACCGTCGCCCGCGATGCTCTCGCCCTTCTCCGCGCCGACGGCCGCCGCGCCGCGAAAGCTGTTCTGGTTGAGCACCGTGCTCAGGTTGTTGGTGCCACCGCGAAAGCCCGCCGTGCTCGCGTTGATGCTGCCGTTGATCGTGACCGTGCCGCCGACGCTGAGCGCGACCACGCCACCACGCGTGCCGTCCCAGGGGAGGGGAGCGATCGAGGCGCCGCTGTTGATCGTCAGATCGCGCACCTGCGGCACCCGGATCACCTGCGCGCGACCGTTGGTGACGTCGTACGCGAACTTCAAGCCGCCGCAATCTCCGCCGTTGATCGTGATCGCGTTGCCGGCGATCGACACGACGGTGACGAGCTCGTAGTTACCGGCGCCGCCGAGCGCACCGAGCGTGCCGTAGGCCGAGGTGTCCGTGCTGGTGATCGAGGCACCGCGCATCTGGATCACCATCAGCAGGTCGTCCTTCGCGAGCGGCCCCCAGTTGCCCTGCGCAGTGGTCGAGTTCAGCTCGGCGACGCTGTTGACGGTGAGCTGCGTCGCACCGGCGCTCGCCGATGCCGCGAGCCCCGAGTACTGGTTGAGCTGCGTCGTCGCGCCGGTGACCGTGAAGTTGCCTTCCTGTCCGGTGATCGGACTCTCGGTCACATCCTCGGGTTCCTCGCGCGCATCTCCGCATGCACTCGCAAGCGCAACCGCTACCCACAGCGCACGCACAGGTAAAGCCACGGTTCCTCCCCAGGACACGTACGAACCCATCGTTCCACGTCACCAACGGGGGAGCGAGCGCGATCCGGGGTAATTCAGCCGACGGTCATCCGACCGCCGTCGCGCAGCGCCTTCGGGAGCAGCACACTGGGCTCGGCCGTCGACACCATCCACAACTGGTGTGCGGCGCGCGTCACACCGATGTGCAGCAGGTGCCGCGCCCAGTGCTGGTCGGGGTAGCTCGCGGCGTTGACGTCGACCATCACGACGTAGTCGAACTCGAGACCCTTGACCGACGTCACGTCGGTGACGTCGATCCCGGGCTGGAAGTTGAACTCGTCGCGGCGGACGCGACGCAGCGCTGGAACCTCGGCACGCTTGAGCGCTTCGAACCACGCCTCGGCCTGCTCGGGATACCGCGACACCACCGCGCACGAGGCGGTCGGCTCGCGCGCCATCAACGTGCGTAGGGCATCTCCGAGGAACGCGACGGCCTCGCCGAGGTCGCCGAACTCGTGCAGCTCGACGGGCTCGCCGGGACGCGCCGCGAGCTGATCCTTCGGGGCGAGGTCGGGCCCGAGGATCTCGCGCGCGAGCAGCATCACCTCGGCCGTCGAGCGATACGACAGCGACAGCGGCCGCACGATCGACGGCGTGCCGGTGTGCTCGAGCAGCTGCTCCCAGCCGGTGAAGTTGTTGTCGAACACCAGGCGCTGCGCGGTGTCGCCGGCGATCGTCACCGACCGCTTCTCGGGATCGTTGTCCGGCGCGCGGACAGCCTCGACGAGCACCTTGACTTCGAGCGCGCTCCGATCTTGCGCCTCGTCGATCGCGACGTGCTCGTAGATGATCTCGTCGCCGGTCGGAGGGACCAACCCGCCGCGCTTGATCTGGATCAGCCGCAGCAGGATCGGATCGTCCTCGTCGTCGAACTTGCCGGCCGGATCGTCCTCGTCGGCACTGACCGCGCGACCCTCGGAGTCACGCATCGGATTGCCCTCGTCGTCGACCGGCGTGTTCTCCGGCTTCGCGAGCTGGCGGCGCATCCAGGCGATCAGGCGATCGACGTCGCGCGTGGTCACGTCGGTGCCGGCGAAGCCTTCGTTGAGCGCCTTCGAATCGGTGAGCAGCTCCGCCCAATCGAGCGTGACGTTGTCGGTTCGCCGCTTCCACTTCTTGAGCACGCCCTCGAGCGCGATCCGCGTGGTCGGGTCCAACACGCCGCCCTCGCCCTCCTGCTTCTTCACCCACGCGCTCATCTTCGACGTGCGCGAGACGATCGGTTGCCGCGCCCGGCGATCCCACTCCTCCGCGGCGACCTGCGAATGCTCGGCGATGTCCGAGCGGATCTCCGCGGCCTGCGCGTCGACCCAGGTGCTCAGCATCTTGATCATCGCCGGGTGCTTCTTCACCCGCGACACCTGATCCGGCGGCTCGGCGTTGTACTTCGTCGGCGTCTCGGGGAGGCAACGCATCCGCGTGGTGCGCGCCCAGCCGGTGTACGTGACGACCGGAACGCCCGGCACGCCGAGCGACGGCAGCACGCCCGACACATAGCGAACCAGCGACTGCGACGGCACCACGAACAGCGTGTGGCGCGCCTGGAACCGCCGCGGATCCTGGAAGTTCAAGTACGCCACGCGATGCAGCGCGACCGTGGTCTTGCCGCTACCGGCGCCGCCCTGGATCACGACGATCCCCGACGATGGCTGGCTGATCAGCTCGAACTGCGCGCCATCGATCAGCGCCGCGATCTCGGGCAGCACCTTGTCGGCGCGGACGACGCCGTGATGGACGCCGAGCTTGCCCTTCTCGCCCTTCGCGGCGACGGGGCGCGCGGCCTTGCCCATGCCACCGTGCAGCACCGGCGTCAGCTGACCGACCGCTTGCACCCACGCGCCGGTCGCACCCTTGAGGTAGGTGCCCTGCGGTGCACCGATCCGGCGGAGGTTGCCGCGCGCGATCGAGACGTTGCGGCGCGCTTCGATGAAGCCCTCGACGCGACGGCCCGCGATCTCTTCCTCGTAGTCGTCGCCCTCTTCGTAGCGGTAGTAGACGCGCGACACCGGGGCGTTGCGCCAGTCGACGATCTGCACGTTGCTCGAGCGATCGATGAAGCCGCGCTTGCCGATCATCACGTCGCGGGTCTTGCCGCTCTCCTTGATCCGCATGTGCGCGAAGTACGGCGACGTGATGTCGACCGGGAGGTTGCGGCCGCCGCCGAGCCGCGCGCGCAGGGCCGCGAGCCGTGTCATCTGCTCGATCAACGGTGGCAGGTCTTCGGCGCGTGCTTCCGAGATCTGATCGCGCAGGGAGAGCAGATCGGCATCGAGGTCACTCGCACCGAGCTGCGGGCGCTCGCCTTCTTCGCCCATCGCGACGCGGGCTTGGACCTGGCCGTACAGCCGCTCCTCTTCCGCGATGATGCCGGCGCCGGGGCTGTCTTTGGGGACCTCGTTGCCCATGGGAACGGGCGAATCTATCCAACTGGACTTGGGTGGCAAGGTTGTAAGTACGCTGACGACAGCGGTCTTGTAACCCCCCGAAACATCTAACTCAAAATTGCATAGAAACGATCCGACCCGCTCGTTCGTAGGATATCCGATGACAGGTGAGGGCGACTCGGCTGCGCGTACGTTGCAAGCACTCAAAGTCCTCGGCTCGTACGAGCTGGTCCGACCCCTCGCGCAAGGCGGGATGGCGGACATCTACCTCGGTCGCACCGCCGACGATCGCCACGTGGCGATCAAGGTCCTCAACAAGGAGCGCAGCCGCGAGCCCGAGGCCTGCACGATGTTCCTTCAGGAAGCCCGCCTCGTGGCGCTCCTCGACCACCCCAACATCGCGCGCGTGCTCGAGGTCGACGTCACCCCCGAAGGCCACCACTACCTCGCGATGGACTACGTCCACGGGGCCGATCTCCGCGAGCTGCTCTGTGCCGCCTCGCAGCCATTTTACGGATGCGCGCATCTGCCGTACGACACCGCGATCGCGATCGTGATGGGCGCCGCCGCCGGCCTCGATCACGCGCATCGCCGCTGCACCGCCGATGGCAAGCCGCTCCGCCTCGTCCACCGCGATGTCTCGCTGTCGAACATCATGGTCGGTCACGATGGCACCGTGAAGGTCGTCGACTTCGGCATCGCCTCGACCGCGATCCAGACCGTCCACACCTCGCCCGGCATCGTCCGCGGCAAGGCGAGCTACATGTCTCCCGAGCAGTGCATGGGCGATCGCGTCGATCACCGCACCGACGTGTTCGCGCTCGGGGTCGTGCTCTACGAGCTGACCACCGGTGCCCGCTGCTTCGCCGGCAAGAGCGACTTCGAGCGGATGCTCGCGGTCGTGCGCGGCGAGTATCACCAGCCGGTCGACATCATCCCCGACTTCCCGATCGAGCTGACGCAGGTCATCCAGTGCGCGCTGTCGATCGATGCCTCGAAGCGCTACCCGTCGGCGGCCGCGTTGCTCGAGGCGCTCCAGCACGTCGCGACCGCGCGTGGTTGGCAGACCGGCACCACGCCGATCATCCGCGAGATGCAGCTGCTGTTCGGTCACCTCCCGGCGCTCGAGACGATGTCCGACGAGACCGTGCATGACCTCCCCGCGATCCCCGCGCCACGCATCACGACGACGCAGGTCACGCGTCCGCCTCGCCTGGCCCGCGGGACCGAAGACGAACCGCTCGCGCGTGGCTCGAGCCCGTCGATCAACCCGAACCCGGTCCTCGTACCGTCGCTCTCGCCGTCGCTCTCGGCGCGCGAGATCCGCACGGTCACGGGCTGGGCGCCGGCACCGACGATGCTCGACGACGATCAGCCGACGCGTGGTCGCCTCGCGATGCGCCGCCCGCCAACGGCACCCGGCATCGACTAGTACGCGCGTCCGGATCGTTCAACGCGAGCATCCAGCGCAATCACCCGTCGAGGCGTCAGTCCTCGCCGCGGCCGTGACCCAACCGAGTACGCGCTCGCTCCTCAGTCGACGAACAGGGTGAGAAAGTCGGTGCCGTTTCGGAGGTAGTCCGACGTCACGAACAGCACGAACTGCGGCTTGCTCTTGTTCCAGTGCCGCTTGGTCGTCTTGCCATCGGGCTCGATGGTCGGCGCGTAGCCAGCGCGCTTGACGAGCACCGCGACCAGCGCGGCGGTGGTCGCCGGATCGGTCTGGGTGGTCGCGGTGAGCTCGAAGATCGTGCCCTTCTCCTTGTCGAAGTTGGCTTGCATGTCGGTCGGCACGGTCGCGAAGCCGACGCCGGGCCGCGCCCACTTGATGTTGCCGTCGCCAGGGATCGCCTCGGGGCCGAGCTTCGCTGCGAGTGCCTCGGGCTTGGTGCCGATCGCGTCGAGCGGGATCGCGGCGAACCACGGCGCGAGCTCGACGTAGGGCTCGAACCGGAGCCAGCAGGTGTCGTCGTCGGTGTTGACGACATACGACGCGCGGACGTGCGCCTTCGGATCGAGCCAGGCCTCGTTGGTGGCCGCGTTCCACGCACGCGCGAGCCGAGCACGAAACGCGGTGCAGCCTCGCGTCTTCTTGATCTCGATGGCGCGGAGGCTGGCCGGACCAGGCTCGAGCTCGAGCTCGACGCCACCGAGCTGGGCCGCGATCCGCTTGGCTTCGCCGGGGCGTGCGGGCTTGTCCCACGCGATGCCGCTGAAGGTGGGACCGAGCGTCGCCGGCACGCTACCGATCATGCCGTCGTCACTCGGCGACGGTTGGGGATCGGCGCTACCCGGCGTCGGCGTAGACGGCGCGTCCTTGCAACCGAACAGCGCGATCAGGATCAGGGCGCGCATCAGTCGGCGGACTTCCAGTCGAGGACCACCATGTTCGATAGCGGGTACGATGCCACAACCTGATCGTTCGACGCGAACCGTCACGGCTGGGTTGCTCGTCGATCGGTGTCACGCGCGCTTGCGTGAGACCACCGACAACCAGCGCTTCGCTGTGCCTCAGCTGTTACTCGTCATCGCTCGCCGCCGGCTCGAACAGCGTCTTGAAGAACCGTTCGGGCGAGCTCAGGAAGTCGCGCGTGATCCGGTAGTGCTCGGTGTCTTCATAGGCGACGTGCTCGATCCCGCTGGATCCGAGGAGGTAGATCAACGCCTTCGGATAGGCCATCAGGATCGGCGAGTGCGTGGCGATGATGAACTGCGAGGCGCGCTGCTCGACGAGGTCGTGGATGATCGAGAGCAGCGCGAGCTGGCGCTGAGGTGACAGCGCCGCTTCTGGCTCGTCGAGGATGTACAGACCGTTGCCCCTGAACCGATGCGTGGCGAGGGAGAGGAACGCCTCGCCGTGGGACTGCTCGTGCAGCGAGACGCCGCCATAGCTGTCGATGATCGGCGCGCCCATCCCGGGCTCCTCGTCGAGTCGCTCGATCTCGGTGGCGACGTTGAAGTAGCTCTCCGCGCGCAGGAAGAAGCCATCCCGATGGCGGCGATGGCCACGCACCGGCCGCATGAAGTGATGCAAGGACGATTCGGAGCTCCGGGTGCCGAACCGAAAGTTCTTCGAGCCACCTTCGGCGTTGAAGCCCGCGAGGACCGCGATCGCCTCGATCAACGTGGACTTCCCAGCACCATTCTCGCCGACGAGGAATGTGACCTTGTCGTCGAGGACGAGCTCGTCGAGCGCCTGCACGGAAGGAACCGAAAATGGATAGACCGTGAAGTCGCGCACGCTGTCGCGCTCCAGGCGAACCGCGCGCAGATAGGCTGCGGATCTCGGCATCAGGGCTGGATGCTGAGCCGCGCGACGTTCGCGCACATCCCGTTGTCGTTCGGCAGCTCGATCTCCGGCACCGCGCCATCGGCGGTCGCGAATTCGAACGTCGCGGCGTTGTCGACGGCGGCGACGGAGATCACCGGCGCGTCCTCTGGACCGATCGGCGTGTCGAGGTTGCTCCACGTCGATTGACCGGCGCCGCCGAAGAACACGATCGATCCCGGCGCGAGCGTGGTCGCCGGATAGAGGATCTGCATCTGGCGCTTCTCGCCCATCCGCGTGAAGTCCAGCAGCTCGGCCGACGCCGCCCCCGAGTACGCGGTGACCAGCGCCGTGAACGTGTCCTCGGTCGTGAACGTGAAGTCGAACGTGGTGCTGTCATCGAACGTCGTGGTCAGCACGAAGACGTGAAACGGGTTGATGCACATGACGGCGAGGTCGTCGGCGAGCAGCGTCCAACCGGGGTTCGCGGTGAGCTCGATGTCGTCGACGCCATTCGCTTCGATCAGCGCGACCAACGTGTCGCCGGGTTGCACCGTCGGATCGGCGTCGAACGTCAGCCGGTCGACCGGCGCGGAGGCGACCGCCGAGACCACCGCGCGCCGCGTGACCGGACCACCACTGCCGGGTGGACCATCGCCGCCGTCACCGCCACAGCCCATCGCGATCACGGTTCCCACACTCAACCAGGCCATGCGCATCTCCACGAGGATAGCTCGCGGGCGCACCAAGCGACACCTGGACCTACCCCATCACGTTTTCGACGAGGCCACGAGCTGCACGGGTCGTCGGCCGAGAGTGCGGTGCAACTCCGTCGTCGCCGGCTACACGCCTACGACGCAGTTCCGTCTCGCCGCCTCGCGTGCGAGGTAGTCCTCGAAGTCGGAGCCGCGGATGAGCGGCAGCTCGCGGTCGACGAGCTCGTCGACCGCCTCGGGCAGCCACCGCATCACGCGCTCCTCGCCGTTGCCAAGCTTGAGGAGCACCGCCTCGATCAACGACGCGTGGATCCGCATGCCGGGGGCGCGCTGCGCGACCACGTCGACGACCGTCGCCGGTAGCTCGTCGTAGCGCAGCGCCGGGATCTCGACGACGTGAGGCATCAGGCGTGCGCGGAGCTCCTTCGACAGGTACTTGTAGGAATCGCTGCAACGCGCGACCGTGACGAGCCGGATATCGGTCTCGAGCCACTGTTCGAGCTCGACGCGATCCGCCTCGGTGATCGGGCGATGGAGGACGACGATCAGGGTGCGCGGCGAGCACGCCGTGTCGATTCCATCGATCGAGCGCTCGAGCGTCAGCGTGGTCATCGGATCGAGATGCGCCTCGAGTCGATCCCCGCCGATCCGATCGGCGTACCCCTGCGCGAGCGCGCCACCGACGGCCAGCGTGCCGAGCAACGCGAGGTGTTCCTCGACGAGCGCCACCGTATCGACGCGGCGGCAACTCTCCGCGAGCGTGCCCCCGATCGCGATCGTGCCGCGGCGGGTGAGGGTGAGGTCCTGGTACGGCGCGATGTCGGCGACCGCGATGCAGATCGTGCGCCCGATGCGGATGATCGCCGGCGAGGTCACCGCGATCGTTTGCCGGCGAACAGGTTGGCCGTTGACCAGCGTGCCGTTGCGTCCGCCGAGATCGGTGACGTCGAGGTGCATACCGCGGTTGGTGAGCTGGACATGCGCGCGACTGATCTCGATGTCATCGGGATCGAGCCGCTCGCGTCCGATGATCAGCGTGCCATCGATCGGGATCGCCTCGTAGCGCGGGCGCTCGCCACTCCACACCACGACGACGCCGGTCATCCGGCCCAGGATACCATTCGGGCTCGTCGACGGGCCGGGATCGTGAGTGCCGCCGTCGCCGCCACCCGCGAGCCTGTCCTGCGTGGCGTACGATGGATGGACATGGACGAGACCGGGACCTGGATCGAGAAGCGCGCCGGCGCCGACGTGCTGCGGGTGCGCACGGTGCGGCTCGACGTGGTCGACGGGCCCGACCGTGGGCTGACCAAGACGTTCTCGGCGCCCGCGATCACACTCGGTCGTGCGAACGCTGACTTCCCGCTCGCCGATCGCCGGGTCTCCGCACTCCACGCCGAGCTGCGGCTGGAGACCGGCGGCTTCCGGCTGCGCGACCTCGGCTCGACCAATGGCACGCATGTCGGCAACGTCCGCGTGATCGAGGCCCTCGTCCCGGCGGGGACGACGATCGTGCTCGGCGATTCGCAGATCCGGTTCATCCCGCTCGATAGCTCGTTCGAGCTCCCGCTCGCATCCACCGATCGCCTCGAGGGCTTCATCGGCGGCGGCGTGGCGATGCGGCGGATGTACGAGCTGATCGCGCGCTACGCCGCGACCGACGCGACGGTGCTGATCACCGGCGAGACCGGCTCGGGCAAGGAGGTCGCCGCCGAGGCGATCCACCTGCGATCGAGGCGCAAGGCGAAGCCGTTCATCGTGCTCGATTGCGGCGCGATTCCCGCCCAGCTCGTCGAGGACCAGCTGTTCGGTCACGAGGCCGGCGCGTTCACCGGCGCCCACACGGCGCGGCCCGGCGTGTTCGAAGCGGCGCACGGCGGCACGCTGTTCCTCGACGAGATCGGCGAGCTGCCGATCGAGGTCCAGCCGAAGCTGCTGCGCGCCGTCGAGGCCAAGACGATCTCCCGGCTCGGCTCGACCGAAGCGCGCAAGTGCGATGTCCGGATCGTGGCGGCGACGAACCGCGATCTCGCGAGCGAGGTCAACCGCGACCGGTTTCGCGCGGATCTCTACTTCCGGCTCGCCGTCGCGCGGGTGCACGTACCGCCGCTGCGCGAGCATCGCGAAGATCTCGAGACGCTGATCGATCACTTCGCCACCAAGCTCGGTGGAGCGGTGACGCCCGAGTTTCGCGAGTGGGCGAAGAAGCACCCGTGGCCCGGCAACGTGCGCGAGCTGCGCGCGGCGATCGAGCAAGCGCTCGCCCTCGCGAAGCGGCCCGAGCTGCTCGCAAATCTCTACGCGAGCCCGCTGCCATCGAGCTCGCTCGAGATCGATGTCTCGCTCCCCTTCAAGGAGACCAAGCGCAAGCTGCTCGACGAGCTCGAGCGCCGCTACATCACCGAGCTGCTCGACGCCCACGGCGGCAACGTGTCCGCCGCTGCACGCGCCGCCGATCTCGATCGGATGACGATCTACAAGATGCTGCGCCGCGCGGGCCTCCGCGATCCAGAGTGAGAGGGGACGGAACACTTCTCTTCACCCCTCGGCAGGTGTTCCTGCCGCTCGCCGGATCGTGCACCGGCGGCATCGCCGTCATCCTGCTGCTCGCACGCGATCGAGAGGTCGCCTACGCGGCCGCCGCGGCGTTCGGGGTCGCCGCGATCATCTCGCTACTCCTCGCCACGGTGTGGGGCTCCGCAGCGACCCGATCGATCACGCGCGTGATCGCCGTCGGTGCGCTCGGCGCCTCGGCCACCCTGCCCGGCTGGTACTTCGGCCCGAGCTCGGCGTACGCCGGCATCGTCGCCTCGCTGCTGCTGTTCGCCGGCGTCGTGCTCGGCGGCCGCGACACGCCGTTTCCGACGGGTGGTGCGTGGGCCGTCGCGGTCGGCTTGATCGGTGGACAAGCCGGCGTGGCGGTGCTCGTTCTCACCGGTGCGCTACGCGATGCGTCGCTGCTCCCGCTGATCCCGCCCGGAGGCGTGGTCTGGCATCACGTCGCCGCGCACGCGACGGTGCTCGCCGTCTACGTCGCCGCGTTCGCGATCGGTCGCCAGCTGCACAAGCGCTACTGGCAGCTGTCCGAGGATCTCGAGGTCTCGACGCGCACCGTCGCTCGCCGCGAGGCCCTGCTCGACGAAGCGCGCGCCGAGTATCGCCGGACGTTCGCGCTCGGCCGCGAAGGTGTGTTCGCCGGGCACACGATCGGTCGCTACCAGCTCGGCGAGCTGATCGGGCGCGGCGGTGCCGGTGAGGTGTATGCCGCGCGCGATGTCATCGACGGCACCGTCGCAGCCGTGAAGCTCCTGCGCGCCGACAAGCTCCTGGACGAAGGGCGTGTGCGCGGCTTCCTCGACGAGGCCACGCTCCTGACCAGGATCGACTCCCCCAACGTGGTGCGCACGAAGCACGTCGGAGGGCTCGACGCCGAGCTGCCGTACATCGCGATGGAGCAGCTCACCGGCGACACGCTCGCGCAGCTGATCGCGAGGCGCGGCCGGCTGGATCGCAAGGAGCTGCGCGCGCTGATCGAAGGTGGGTGTGCAGCACTCGAGGCAACCCACGCTGCCGGCGTCGTGCATGGCGACGTGTCCCCCACCAACCTCGTCCTCGAAGGCGTGACGTGGAAGCTGATCGACTTCGGGCGATCGACAGGGAGCGAAGGCACGCCGCGGTTCGTGTCGCCGGAGCGCCTCGCCGGTGCGGCGCCGTCGGTCGCGTCGGATCTCTATGGCTTCGCGGCGTGCCTCTATACGGCGATCACCGGCAACGAGCCGTTCGCGGGGGTGAAAGCAACGGTGCTGCCGGCGATCGTCGGGCGCGAGCTGCCGATGGATCCGCGGCTCTCCGCGGAGGTGTCGTCGGACGTTGCGGACGCGCTCGCGCTCGCGCTCGCGCTTGACCCGACGAGGCGATGGTCCTCGGCATCAGAGATCCACCACGCATTCACGGTCGCGCTCGACGGGCTGTCCGACGAGCAGGTCCGGGCGCAGTGGGAGCACGCGCCTTCGTGGAGCGTCTCGCCACCGCTCCTCTCGTCGGAGGAGACCTCCCCCGGCACGCCCGTGCCCGCGTTCGGGGATCAGCGCCCTGCCCGTGCGAGCGAACCTGCGCGCGAACAGGCAGGGAACGATGCCGCCAAGCCCGCGAGCGTTCCTACGCGTCCATCGGCGCCCATGCCGAGCGCCGAGCTCGAGGCGACCGAGCTCGTCGATGTCCCCGCGCGGCTCTCCGCACAGGTGCTTCCGATCGTCCCCTCGATCCCACCGAGCCCCTCGCTCGCATGGCTCACCTCGCCGGCCCTCGACACCTCCGTCGACACCGTCGCTCACGGCGCCTGGCGCGGCGCGTTCGCCGAGCGCATGCGCCTCCAGTACGCGTACGTGCTCGCGGCGTGCGTCGTCGGCGCCGGCCTGATCTTCGCGATCGCACCCAACGGCTGGATGCTCGGCGTCGCGCTGGTCACGATCGGCACCGCCGCGATCGTCGTCGGGCTCGAGCAACGCCTGAGGCGCGAATGGCCGTGGACGGTCGTCGCCGCCCTCGCGATCGGCCCGGCCTACGTGCTCGGGCTCCACTCCGGGTTCGCCGCCGTGCTCGTCGTCGTGCTGTTCATCGAGAGCTCGTTCACCGTCACCACGACCGGCTTCACCGGCCGCGGCTTCACGCTCGTCGCCGTCCTCGTCACCCACGCCGGGTGCTTCGGGTTGATCCAGCTCGGCGTGCTCCCCGACGAGGGCGTCACCCCCATCCTCCATCACCAACCCGCGTGGACGGGCTGGGTCGTCCAGGCGCTCGTGCTCGGCGTCTACGTCACGGCATTTGCGATGGGCAAGATCACGCAGCAGCGCTACGCCGAGCTCGTGCGCCGCAACGAGACCGCGGCACGCCACGCGGCCCATCAACAAGCCCTGCTCGCCAGCGCACGCGCCGAGGTCGATCGCGTGCTCGCCGGCTTCACCGGCGGGCTGTTCACCGGCACCACGCTCGGCGGCTACACCATCGGACGCCTGCTCGGCCGCGGCGGCATGGGCGAGGTCTACGCGGCGACCAGCCACGGCAGCGAGGTCGCCCTCAAGGTCATCCGCGCGGACAAGGTCGGGGGTTCGACGCTCCGCCGCTTCGCCCTCGAGGCCCAGGCGTTGACGCGCGTCGACAGCCCGTATGTCGCACGCGTGATCGATGTCGGCACCGAGGATGGCCGCCTTCCCTATATGGCGATGGAGCTCGTGCAGGGCACCTCGCTCGCCGAGCTGCTCCGCGAGCACAGCCTCGAGCTGCCCGCGATCGACGTTCGCACGCTCGTCCGCGATGCCGCGCGCGGGCTCGCCGACGTCCATCGCGCGGGCGTCGTCCATCGCGACGTCAAGCCGCACAACTTTCTCCGCACGGCCTCGGGGTGGAAGCTCGTCGACTTCGGCGTCGCGATGATCGAGGACGCGCCGCGCGCGACCACCGGCAACGTCCTCGTCGGCACGCCCGCGTACATGGCGCCGGAGCAGCTGCTCGGCGGCGAGATCGATCCGCGGACGGATCTCTACGCGCTCTGCCTCGTGCTCTATCGCGTGATCGTCGGCCGCCCGGCGTTCACGCAGCAGCGTGTCAGTGAGCCGACCAGCACGCCCGCTGATCCCTATGCCGTGGCCGACCTGCCGATCGCGCTCTGCCATGCGCTGCGCGTCGGCCTCGCTGTCACGCCCGACGATCGGTTCCAGTCCGCGACCGAGCTCGAGGCTGCCTTCGAGGCCGCGCTCGACGGCCGGTCGGACGAGCTGCTCGCGACGCGTGCCTGCTCGCTCGCCGCCCGCGAGCCGTGGACCTCAGCGTAGCCTGCACGTCTTGCGCGAGGTCCGCGGTGGCTATTCGAGCAGCCAGGGACCGGACCCTGTCGAGATCGATCGACAGTGCGCGACCGGGTCTCCCAGATCCTCACGACATACCCGCGGCATGACCGTTGCTGAATGCCTCGGCATGACCACCCCCGCGCTGCTGAGCCTCCTCGCCGTCCTCACGAGCGGCTGCATGGTTGGCGAGGACCTCGCGCGGCAGGATGTCCACGAGACCCACGCCGATGTCGAGGGCGGCGTGCTGGTGCTCGAGGGTCAGGAGCTCACCGCGGAGCTCGCGGCCTCGCCCTCGCACGAGGCCGCCGACGAGTTCGTGCGCCTCGGCGTGATCTTCGATGCCGAGTCGCCCGCCGCGATCGAGCTGTCTGTGAGCTACGACAACCAGCAGTGGTCGGCGTGGACGGCGCCGACGGTGCACCACGTCGAGCAGGAGACCACCGCGGCGTTCGTCGCGCAGATCGAGCTCGTCGAGGGTTCGACCCACGCGCGTTACTACCGCGTGCGGGGCGCGGCGTCGTTCCTCCGGATCGAGGAGATGGTGTTCTCGACCTCGCAGAACCTCGAGGTCGGTGAAGGCACCGGCGTGCAGGCGGCCGGCGCCGGCCTCGACCTGCAAGCGCGCGCGAGCTGGGGTGCGCGAGCGAGCCGCTGCTCGAGCCCGCTCGGCTCGGTGTACCGGATGGCGATCCATCACACCGAGAGCCCCACCCTCGACAAGCTGTCGCCCGCCGCGCGGATGCGCCAGATCCAGAGCTATCACATGGACGTCAAAGGCTGGTGCGACATCGGGTACCACTACCTGGTCTCGCGCGACGGCCAGATCTGGGAAGGTCGTCCCGTCACGCAGCTCGGCTCGCACGCGGGCGGCGCGAACACCGGCAACGTCGGCGTCGCGCTGATGGGCTCCCACGATACGACGCCGATCACCGAGACGCAGATCGACAGCGTCGCCTCGATCCTCCGCGCGGTCGGCAGCGCCTACGGCATCGCGATCGATCGCAGCGTCGTCAAGGGTCACCGCCAGTACAAGGACACCAGCTGCCCGGGCGACAAGCTGCTGGCACAGCTCGATGGGATCGTCGAACGCGCACGCAACGGAGCGCCGGTCGGCACCGACCCCGGGCCCAGCGACGAGCCCCCGGCAACGTCGGTGACCATCCAAGGCGTGCTCTACGCGAACGATGATCCGTCGACGCGGATCGCCGGCGCCACGATCTCGATCGCAGGCCTCAGCACCACCACCTCATCCACCGGCGGCTGGGAGCTCGCCATCGCGCCGGGCGTTTACACCGTGACCGCGAGCAAGCCCGGCTACGTCACCGGCTCGATCACGCGCTCGACCGAGGATCTGTGGGCCAGCTTCGGGCTCGCGAAGGCGGGCTCGGCGACGGGCACCGCGATTTTGCAAGGCGTCGTCTACTACGGCAACAGCGGCTCGAACCGGATCCCCTTCGCGACGGTCACGCTCTCCTCCGGGGTGACGCTCACCGCAGATAGCAACGGCTACTTCAAGGTCGGCAGTCTCCCACCCGGGCCGATCACGATCAGCGCTGCCGCACCTGGCTACCAGATGTCGTCGGTGTCGCGGACGCTCACCAACAATGTCACCGAGTGGGGAAGCGTCCGGCTCGCGCCGTGAACCCGACGGCAACTCGATCCGCCAGGGGCCGCACCCTGTCGAATCCGATCGACACCACGGCTAACGACGCCACGAAGGTCGCGAGCTTGCGAGCGGCATCGCGGTTGCTGAAAGGATCGAACATGAAGCTCGCCTCGATCACCCTCACCGGCGCCCTCTCCCTCTCGCTCTTCGCCTGCATGGTCGGCGAGGACGAGGCGCTCGACGCGACGGCTGGAGCGAGCATCGGCAAGTCCGACGCGCGCCTCCGCGGTTGCAACGGGGTCGCCTCGAAGGCGATCCCGGACGACGGCAAGTTCCTGCTGACCACGTTCGGCGGTCCCGGCGATCACCAGTCGATGTCGTGCGGTGGCTACGCCGACGGCACCACCTGGTACGCGGCGTCGCGGCAGCGCTACGGGTGCGGCACCAAGCTCAAGATGGAGGCGAACGGCAAGTGCGTGGTCGTCACCGCGCTCGACTACGGCCCCGACGTCTGCGTCGAGACCGCCGCCGGTCAGCCGATCCTCGACGCGTCGCCGCTCGTCGGCAAGCACCTGTTCGGCGAGTCCGGCGTGGGCTACTCCGACCAGCTCGCCGTCAAGGTCACGCCGGTGGCGGCGAGCACCAAGCTCGGCCCGTGCATGGCGACCACCGAGCCGGAGCCACCGCCGGAAGATCCGACGACGACGCCGACCACCTGCCAGTCGACGACGCTCGATCGCGAGGTCGAGGCCGGCGTCTGCGTGCAGGACGCCGACAACGCGAAGTGGTACCAGTGTAACGGCGGCACCTGGGTGCAGCGCTCGTCAACCTCGGGCTGCTCCGAGACCTTCGCGTGGTGCAGCTCCGCCACGCTCGGCAAGAAGATGCCGCCGCGGACGTGCGTCCAGGCGGCGTCGAACGGCACCTGGTACCAGTGCAACGGACAGAACTGGGTCTCGCCGGTGAGCGTGGCGAACCAGGAGGGCCCGATCGGCGACTGCTCGACGATGCATCCTCTGTGAGAAGTCGATCCCTATTGCGTGGGGGGGGAATTGGCCGTAATCGAATGATCGAACCATGGCCCGCGCAAAGGCACTCACCGCTCACGATCCACTGCGTCGCTGGACCGCTGCGGACGCGATCGAGAACTACAACATCGCCCGGTGGGGCTGCGGATATTTCGGGGTCAACGATCAAGGCAACATGATCGTGACGCCGCAGGTGGCCGCGGATGGAGCGGTCCCCGGCTCGATCGACGTCAAGGAGCTGATCACCGATCTGGTGGCGCGCGGCATCCAGCTGCCGATCCTGCTCCGCTTCAGCGACATCCTGCGCGCACGCATCGAGCTGCTGTGCGGTGCGTTCAACGGCGCGATCAAAGAATACGGGTATACGGGCCAGTACCGCGGCGTGTACCCGATCAAGGTCAACCAGAACCGCACGGTCGTCGAGGAGATCATCGAGTTCGGCCGGCCCTTCCACTACGGGTTGGAGGCCGGCAGCAAGCCCGAGCTCCTCGCCATCATGGCGATCCACAACGACGACGAGTCGCTGATCATCTGCAACGGCTACAAGGACGAGGAGTACATCGAGACCGCGCTACTCGCGTCGAAGAT
Organism: Deltaproteobacteria bacterium; assembly: GCA_031385555.1. Taxonomy (GTDB): domain Bacteria; phylum Myxococcota_A; class Polyangia; order Haliangiales; family Haliangiaceae; genus JABFXX01. The sequence goes on from JANNBP010000570.1 coordinate 39,634, forward strand.
GGGCAAGACCGTGATCCTCGTCGTCGAGAAGCCGACGGAGATCGAGCAGATCCACCGGGTCGCCGAGCGCGTCAAGATCAAGCCGTCGCTCGGCATCCGCGCGCGCTTGTCGTCGCGTGGCGCCGGCCGCTGGGAACAGTCGGGCGGTGACTTCTCGAAGTTCGGGTTATCCGCGGCCGAGATGGTCGAGGCGATCGCCAAGCTCAAGGCATGGGGCGAGGAAGACACGCTCAAGCTCCTCCACTTCCACCTCGGCTCGCAGATCAGCGCGATCAAGAGTGTCAAGAACGCGCTGCGCGAAGCCGGCCGGCTCTACGTCGAGCTCTACAAGATGGGGGCGAAGTCGCTGTCGTACGTCGACGTCGGCGGCGGTCTCGGCGTCGACTACGATGGCTCGCAGACCAACTTCGCGTCGTCGATGAACTACACGGTGCAGGAGTACGCGAACGACGTGGTGTTCGCGATCAAGGAGATCTGCGACGTCGATCAGATCCCCCACCCGTCGATCGTCTCGGAGTCCGGTCGCGCGATCGCCGCGCACCACTCGGTGCTGGTCGTCAACGTCCTCGGCGTCACCGAGTTCAACACCAACATCCCGCAGCAGCTGCAGAAGCCGGTGCCGCCGCTGGTCACCAACATGTGGGAGACGTACCAGGGCGTCTCGGCGAAGAACCTGCTCGAGGCCTATCACGACGCCGTCGAGTACAAGGATCAGGTCCTCCAGCTGTTCAACCTCGGGCACCTCTCGCTCGAGCACCGCGTGATCTGCGAGAACTTGTTCTGGGCGATCTGCGAGAAGGTCCTGATGATGTCGCGCGGGCGCGAGCACATGCCCGAGGAGCTCGAGGGGCTCGAGAAGGCGCTCAGCGACACGTACTTCTGCAACTTCTCGATGTTCCAGTCGGTGCCGGATTCGTGGGCGGTGGATCAGCTGTTCCCGATCTGCCCGATCCACCGGCTCAACGAGGAGCCCACCCGCCGCGCCACGCTCGCGGACATCACGTGTGACTCCGACGGCAAGATCGATTCGTTCATCGATCTGCGCGACGTCAAGCACGTGCTCGAGC
>JANNBP010000578.1:0-1725 GCA_031385555.1 Deltaproteobacteria bacterium
CATGGTGTTCCTGGTGATGCTGCTCGCCGTCGGTGGGCGGCCGATGAACCGCGTGATGAAGGCGCTGATCATCGCCGGCGTGATCGTCAATCTGTGGGGGGCGTGGACGTACGACCGGCAGGGCGAGCACTACAAGGGCACCGCGACGGTCGTGGTCAACTGATCACCAGTCGCGATACGGACCGGCGAGATCCTGACCGCGCAACACGGCGGCGCGGCCGATGTTGTCGATCGCCGTGCACAACGCGTCGCACTCCGGCGTGCAGCGAGGCGTTCTGCTGGGTGGTTCGCCACCGGAGCGTCTACGGCGGCAAGAAGCTCGGCGACTACGAGATGGACGAGATCGTGATCGCGTGCGCGCAGTGGACGGGCAAGGGCCACCCGCGGCGCAGGAACTCGCCGATATCCGACAACGGTTTCTTGTCATGCCCGGACCACGCCACGAGCCTACCGGTCCCGCCGTGAGCGACAATGCGGCTAGTACGGCGCAGCGGTCACGGGAACGGTGATCCCACGCGCGAGCGTGATGCGGTACGTGATGCCCGCGCCGAACGCGTTCCACCACCGAGTGTGCAGCCGAGCGACCGTGTGGCCGTTGATCGCGGTGACCACGTCGCCGGCACGGATGCCCGCCATCCCGGCGGGTTGTTCGGGATCCGCCGACTTCACACTCGCCGTGTCACCTTCGAATCCGAATCGGATCCCGAGATCGCCCGGCGGACGCGCGGGAACCGCCTCGACGATCCCGAGGTCCGTGACCTCTCCGGCGCGAACGACCACGTTCTCGTCTATCGCCAGCTCCTGAAACCGGCCGTCGCTCGACATACTCATCAAGGAGCTGGCGCCGGGTGCAGCCTCGACACGAAATCGACCGGCACCATCGGTGAGCTTGGTCTTGCCTGCCTCCACGGCTCGAAGGCCCAGATGGCCGGTGAAGACGTAGATGTCGGGGACCGGCTCGCCGGTGACGAGATCGACGAACGTGCCGGTGAGCGTGCCCCATCGCGCGATGGCGAGCTCGAGCGTGGCGATTCCGGTGGTGACCTCGACCGGCCCCTCGGCCGTTCCTCCGCCCGCGGAGACCATGCACGTGTAACTCCCGGCCTTGACGTACGAGAGCTGGAACACGCCGTCGCGACTCTCGACTCGCTGTCGCCCAGCGTCGCCGCACGAAACCTCGTAGCGAGCAACCGGCACACCCTCGATCGTCACGCGTCCTCGGATCGAGCCGAGCGGGGCGAGCGTGATGCGAGGTGACGCGTCGAGATCGACGCCGTTGACCTCCCCTCTCATCGCTCCGTTCGAGCTCCATGCAACGACGCGATGGCGTCCGGCGCGCAGCTGCTCGAGGACGAACGTGCCGTCGCTCGACGTCGACGTCGATGACATCTCGCTCGAATGGCGCTGGTACTCCTCCGTTGCCGCGAGATCGTATTCGCGCGACGCGGCTACACGAGCATCCGCCACCGGCTTGCCGTCGGCATCGACCACCCTGCCGCGCAGGCGACCGCTGCGTGCGGGAAGTGTGAGAGTGATCCCGCTGAGCTCCCTGCCGGTGAACGCCACCTCGGTGAATGCGACCTCGCGCGAGTCTCCCCACTCGTACGCTTGAACGCGAAGGTTCCTCGGCGCTATCTCGGCGGCCAGCCGAAAGCTGCCGTCCTCTTCGGTGTCCGCTTCGAGCCCGAGATCGTTCGAACCCTCGATGCCCACCCTTGCTCGAGC
>JANNBP010000013.1:0-10688 GCA_031385555.1 Deltaproteobacteria bacterium
CCAGTTCCGCGGCAAGGTCGAGCACGGCTGCCCGACCGACTGCGGCACCTGCGACGATCACGAGCAGCACACCTGCCTGCCGATCATCGAGGTCACCGACCACTGCAACCTCGAGTGTCCGATCTGCATCGTCGACAACCAGTACTCGACGCACATGGACACCGCGACGTTCTCGAAGATCGTCGACGGCCTGATCGAGGCCGAGGGCACGTGCGAGTCGATCGCGATCTCCGGCGGTGAACCGACGAGCCATCCGCAGATCCTCGAGCTCGTGAGGATCGCGAGTCGTCCCGAGATCGGGCGCGTCGTGGTGATCACCAACGGCATCCGGCTCGGCAAGGACCGCGCGTTCGCCACCAAGCTCAAGGAGCTCGGCGCGTACATCGGCCTCCAGCTCGACGGGTTCTCCGCCGAGGTGCACACCAAGATCCGCGGTCGCGATCTCACCGACGAGAAGGCCGCCGCGCTCGCCGCGATCCGCGAGCTCGATCTACCGACGCAGATGATCTTCGTCGCGACGAAGGGCATCAACGATCACCAGATCGGTCAGGCCGTCGATCTGTTCCTGGCGACGCCGCAGATCCTGTCGCTCAACTTTCAGCCGGTCGCGTACACCGGTCATGGCGGCGGCACGTTCGAGCACGACCCGAACGATCGCCTCACCATCCCCGGCATCATTCGCCGCGTCGAGCAGCAGACCGCCGGCCGGATGACGTACACCGACTTTTTCCCGCTGCCGTGCAGCCACCCGCAGTGCGTGTCGCTGACCTACTTGCTCACGCTCGAGGACGGTACCAGCGTGCCGTTCTCGCGGTTCACGGACTTCGAGAAGTACGGCACGCTCCTGCGCAGCTCCGCCACGCTCCCCGCGCTGCCGGAGGTCGAGGAAGCGCTCGGCGATCTGATCCACGACGTGTTCGCGCGTCAGGACGAGATCGAGCACGGTCCCGCCATCCTGAGGGCGTTGCGGCGCTCGCTCGACGAGATGTTCCCTCGCAAGCCGCTGACGGCGAAGGAGTCGTTCAAGGTCTCCGAGCGCCAGAGCAAGTCGATCTTCCTGCACCACTACATGGACCGCCACGACTTCGATCTCGAGCGCCTCCGCAAGTGCTGCCACCACTACCCGCAGATCGACGGCCGCATCATGCCGGCGTGCGGCTTCAACATGTTCCACCGCGGCGCCGCGAAGGGGCCGGAGACGCCGCGCGCACGGTTCGGTCGCGCCCCGTTCAGCCTGCCCGTGATCCAGTGATGCTCTGCGAGGGTCGGGTCGCGCTGGTCACCGGTGGCTCGCGGGGGCTCGGTCGATCGATCTGCAAGGTGCTCGCCCGCGAAGGCGCCCGCATCGCATTCACCTACGCGACCAACGACGCCGACGCCGACGCCACGCTCGCGTTCCTCCGCGAGGCCGGTGCGCGGGTCTCGGCGCACAAGGTCTCGGTGCTCGACAAGCCCGGGCTCAACGCGCTCGTCAAGCAGCTCGATGGCGAGCACGGCAAGCTCGATGTCCTCGTCAACAACGCCGGGTTCGGCCAGGTCGTCCCGCTCGCGCTGATGGAGGAGTCCGACTGGGACCAGATGCTCGACACCCACGTCAAGGGCGCCTTCCTCGCCACCCAGGCCGTGCTCCGCACGATGGTGCGCGAGAAGTTCGGGCGCGTGATCAACGTGTCGTCGCTCGCCGGCGTCAAGATGATGCAGGCGCCGGTGCACTACGCGACGGCGAAGGCGGCGTTGATCGGCTTCACCACGTCGCTCGCGAAGGAGGTCGGTCGCTACGGGATCACGGTCAACGCGATCGCGCCCGGCATCCTCGACGAGGGCGTCTCCGCGCACCTGCCGCCCGCGCGGCTCGAGGAGTACCTCCGCCACTGCTCGCTCAAGCGGATGGGCACGCTCGACGAGGCGTCGGAGATGGTCGCATTCCTCGCGTCGAATCGCTCGAGCTACATGAACGGTTCGACGATCGTGATCGACGGAGCGGTCTGACGATGCGCGCCGTCGCGATCGCCGGCGCGGCCGCGATCTCGCGGTACGGGGCATCGTGGCGGGGCCTCGCTCGCGCGTTGATCGACGGCACGCCGCTGCCGGGGGTGCCGGCGGAGACGCCGCTCGCGAATCCGAAGGCGCGCAACGCACGCAAGATGATGTCGCGCGGGGCGTACCTCGCCGCCGCGACGCTCGCCGAGCTGATGCGCGAGGTCTCGTGGTCGCCGGAGCAACGGGAAGGTGCGGGCTACTACCTTGGGGTCGGTGCCTCGGGCGGCTCGCTCGAGGACGTCAGCGCGCTGCTCGATGCCTCGATCGTCGCGGGCCCCACGGGGGAACCGGAATTCTCGACGGTCGCGTTCGGCGAGCACGGCCTCGCGGCCTGCAATCCATTGCTCGCGTTTCAGCTGATGAACAACTTCACGCTCGCGCACGGGGCGATCTTCGAGGGGATCGGTGGTCCGAACAGTGCGCTGTTCTCGCGCGGTAGCGGCACGACGGCGGCGTTGATCGAGGCCGTCCACGCGATCGCGAGTGGTGACTGCGATCGGGCGATCGCGGGTGGAGCCGATTCCGCCCTCCACCCGGTGACGATGGCCGAGCTCGCGCGGGAGGGCTTCACGGCGATCGGTCTCGATGGTTCGGAGGGTGCGGCGTTGCTCGCGCTCGTTCGGGCGGATCCGCTGGATCCAACTGCAGAACGTCTGGCCGGACCCGTGGTCGTGTGCGGGTACGGGATCGCGACTGGCAACGGCAGGCCGCTGTCGCTCGCAATCAACCAGGCGTGGGAGTCTGCGCTTGGCACTGCCGATGCGGTCGATGCGGTCGTGGTCGCCACGTGTGAACCGTCGGCGACGGATGTCGTGACGGAGTGGGCGCGCAACCGATTTCCGCGGGCGCGCCTCGTCGACACAGCCGCGCTGGGCGCGACCCTGGCGGCAGGTCCCGCGCTCGGCTGGATCACCGCGCTCGATCTGATCGCCGCTGGTCACAGCCGCACGGTGCTGGTGATCGACGCGGGCGTCGACGGCGATGCGGGCGCGGTGCTGGTCCAACGACAGGGTGCGGCGTGAAGGCCATCGACCAGACCTGCGATCCTCGCGCAGCTCGGCGGCCACGGCCCCGGCGGCGAGGTCTCTCGTGACCGCGGTGATCACGGGCGTCGGGTCGGTGTCGGCCCTCGGCCTCACACAGGCCGAGCTGCTGGAGAAGCTCGGCCGCGGAGAATCGGGCGTCCGTCGGATTACCTCCTTCGATGCGTCGACGTTTCCGACGCAAGTCGCCGGTGAAGTTACGAGGAACCAGAGCTCCAAAGGCCCTGCAGACATGCTGGCCTCGATCCGGACTCTCGATGCGCTCGGTGCAAGGCGGCCGCGCAGCGATCCATTCCGCGACCGCAAGGTCGTCTTCGCCGGGATGGCGGCCGAGGGTGCATGGCGGGACGCCAATGCCGGAGAGGCCGAGCGCGACGCCTCCCTCGTGATCGCCACGGGGCTCGAGCAGGCCTTCCTCGAAGACTTCGCGCCGATCTTTCAAGCCTCGGCAGCTGGCGGTCGCGCGATCCACTGGGACCGCGAAGGCCCGTCGTTGCCAGCTCTGTGGGCGCTCTCGCCGCCGGTGAGATACCGAGCACGCGTCGATCTCGCGGCGCGGTGTCTCGCCACCATGCTCAAGCTCCGCGGCCCGACCATCGTCAACGTCTCCGCGTGCGCGGCCGGCGCGCTCGCCATCGCGCACGCGGCCTCGCTGATCGAACGCGGCGCGGTCTCGATCGTGGTGTGCGGCGCCACCGATTCGATGATCAATCCACTCGGCCTCGGCGGCATGTGCCGGCTCGGTGCGCCGTCGCCGCGCAACGAGGTCGATGCCTGCCGGCCGTTCGATCGCAACCGCGATGGTCTGGTGATCGGCGAAGGCGCCGCGATGTTCGTCGTCGAGCACGAAGCCCGCGCCCGCGCGCGGGGCGCTCGCATCCACGCGCGGATCCTCGGGTGGGGCAGCACGCAGGACGCCTATCGCGTCACCGCACCGCGGCCCGACGGCAGCGCCGCGTGTCGCGCGATGCAGCGCGCGCTCTCCCGCGCGAAGCTCGCCCCCGAGGCGATCGGCTACATCAACGCGCACGGCACCGGCACGCCGCTCAACGATCCCGCCGAGGCGAAGGCGATCCGCGGTGCGTTCGGTGCCCACGCCGACCGCGTCGCGGTCAGCTCGATCAAGGGTGCCGTCGGTCACCTGATGGCGGCGGCGGGTGCGCTCGAGCTCGCGGCCTCGCTGCTCGCCTTCGAACGCGACCTGTTGCCGGGCACCGCGAATCATCGCGACCTCGATCCCGAGTGCCCGCTCGACGTCATCGGCCCGACGCCGCGCCCTGCCCGCGTCGACGCGCTGATGTCGAACTCGTTCGGCTTCGGCGGCCAGAACGCCTCGATCATCCTGGGGAGACCGACATGACGAGTCGAGACGTGACCAGTCGAATCACCAACTTACGAGATCCCCCTCCGCACACCCTCCGGTTCGGGCTGGTTATGACGAGCGTTATAACGAACTCCGTTATGACCGCGGTTGTCCCCAGAGGGGTGTTGTTGGGGGCTCGTCGATTAACTGACCGAAATCTCGAGAACGATCACATGTCCGCACTTCGGACACGGAGCGAAACAATCGTCGGAGACGATCCTGAACGCTGCACGAGGTTGTCATGAGCGACCGTCGCTCGGTTCCCGCGGTGGCGATCGTCGGACAGGCGTGGCGGACGCCACTCGGACATACGGTCGACGGCGTGATCGCGCGACTCCTTGCCGGTGATCGCGCCGCGTGCGCGAGTCCCCGTGCCGCCGGCTACGCGTGCTCGATCGTCGCGCCGATCACCGACGAGCCCGCGAGGTCACGACAATCCCGGTTTCTCCGCCGCATGGGCCTGTTTGGCCTCGAGGTCGCGCAGGAGGCATTCCTCGCCGCACGTCTCGACCAGGATCGCGATCGGATCGGCTTGTTCGCCGGCGTCGGCGGGTTGCGCGCGCACTGGGACGACATGCTGAAGGCGCTGGAGAACCAGGCCGACGACGGCGGACAATCCTGGGAGCGAGGCCTGCGCGAAGTCCACCCCTACTGGATGCTGCGGCACCTGTCGAACAACGTCCACGCACTCGCGGCGATGGAGCTCGGGTTGCGCGGCGAAGGTGCCACCTATGGCGGTGCGACCGGCGGTGCGCAGGCGATCGCAGCGGCCGCGCGCGCACTCGCCGACGGGGCGATCGATGCCGCGCTGGTGGTCGCCTACGACTCGTTGCTCGAGCCCGAGACGCTCGTCGAGCTCGGCGCGAGGCGAGCCGCGACCCTCGAGCCGGACCTCGCCCGGATCGTCTCCGCCTACGACGCCCGCGCGGCGGGCTTCGTCCCCGGCGAGGCAGCAGGTGCAGTCGTGCTCGTGCGCGCCGGCGATGCACCCTTTGCGGTGCGGGTCGCCGCCGTGGATGGCGCGGATGGCGAACGCGAGGAGCCCACGTCGGCCGCGATCGCGCGTGCGCTGCGCGCCGTGCTACGCGAGGCGAGCGGCCCGGCCATCGTCGACGGTGCTGCGCGCGCCTGGCCCGATCGCGATGCCGACGAGCGCGCGATGTTGGCCGAGCTGATCAACCCGAGCACGCCGCTGATCGCACTGTCGAGCGCGTTCGGCCAGGTCGGCGCGGCCACCGCCGTGATCCAGACGATCGCGCTCGGCGCGTTGCTGCGCACGGGAACGCTACCGCCGATCGCCGGGCTCACCGCGGCGGCGAGCGGTCCACTCGTCCCCGCGAGCACGGCGCGGCCCCTCCCTCGCCGCACCGCCATCGGCCTGACCACCGGCGCACCCGGTTTGTACGCCGCGATCCGTGTCGAGACCTCGGCATAGCGCCGAGCGCTCATCGTTGCTCGCACCATCGCGTACGCCGCACGTCTGGATCGAGGAGGGCTGGCGTGCGAATGGTCGCGTCCGCCAGGAGTGAGTCCGCTCCACAGCGTGGCGTGGCGATTCAGGGTGTATCCGTCGCGACCGACGCGCCGTTGACGCCGGGGACGGCGACCACAGGTCCGGCGCCCTTCTGTTCGTTCTCCGCGATCGCCGCGGCGGCGAAGCGGCGCAGATCGACGAGCATGTCGGTCGCGAGCTCCGGTGCGAACTTGCTGGTCACGTTCGACGCGAGCCGGTCGAGCTTGACCGAGCCGTACCAGACGTTGCTGTTCTGCTGCGCCGTGATCGCGCGGCGCGTGGTGAACATCAGGAGGCCGGTCTTGACGTCGAACATGCTCGCCTCGATGTAGCCGTAGACCTCCTGCTTCTGACCGGGAAGGAACAGCGCGCCGACGACGGTCGCGTAGCCGGCGGCCCACCCCGAGAACCGCGTCTTCTTCGCGAGCACCTCGCGGTAGAGCACGAGGTAGCGCAGGCGATAGCGGGCCGCGACCTCGCGCAACGCTTCCATGCCGAGCGCGCCCGACGGGATCACCATCGTCTGGGTGACCAGCGAGAATGCTGCGTCGCGGCGCAGCATCTCGACGAAGTTCGCGACACCCGCGGGCACCTGGTGATCCGGGTTGGGACCGCGCCAGTCCTTCGCCGTCGCGATCGGCAGCACGCCGACGCGGGAAGGGAGCGCGAGCTCGATCGGCGACGCCAGGATCCGCTGAAGATTCTCTTCGGTGAGCTGACCGTTGGGGTTCTTGTCGAACACCGATCGATCGAGCGGCGGCGGCTGCGCGACCGTCGCGGCATCGGGGGCCGAGGCGACGCGCGAGGAGTGCATCTTCCCTGCGGCACAGGCGGTGAGCGAGACGACGACAAGGCAAACCAAGAGCAAGGCGCGGCGGTGCAGCACGTGATCCTCCGAAAGCAAAGGCGCTGGCACCTGGCGAGAAAGCCTGGCACCAGCGCTTGTGGCCGGATCAACGCCGCCCGTGGCGACTGCTTACGCTGCGGCTAGCAAGCGCGCGAGAACAGGTAGATCACGAGGAGGAGCGGAATGGGCACGCCGAGCAGCCACGCGATTGCATAGCCAGCCTTGCCGTGTTGCGGGTTGCGAGTGGTGAGTGCCTGGGTTTGTGCTGCCTTCATGATGGAGCGAGGTGGTGCAGCGCGCGTGCCGGGCGGATCCGGGTATCGTCGCGGGCGTGATTGCCGTCTTCGGTGCAGGTGCGATCGGCTGCTGGATCGGCGGCAAGCTCGCGGCATCTGGTCAAGAGGTCACGCTGATCGGGAGACCTCGGATGCTCCAGCAGCTGACGAGCGGCCTCTCGATCAGCGACTTCGAGGGTGGCGACGTGCGGTGTAGCCCGGCCCTCGCGACGGAGCCGCGCGGTGCGGAGGGCTCATCGATCGTTCTTGTCACGGTCAAGTCTGCGCAGACGGCCGAGGCAGGTGCCGCACTCGCCCGGGTGCTGGCGCCGGAGGCCGTCGTCGTCAGCTTCCAGAACGGGATCGGCAACGCCGACGTGCTGCGAACGGCTCTCCCGAACCACCCGGTCCTCGCCGCGATGGTGCCGTTCAACGTGACCAAGCGCGGCGAGGCGTATCACCGCGCCTCCAGCGGCATCCTCCGTGTCGACGACGATCCCGCGAACGCCGAGCTGCTCGCCGCGTGCGCACGCGCGCAGCTGCCCATCGAAACGCGCCGCGACATGCCGGCGGTGCAGTGGGCGAAGCTGGTGATGAACCTCAACAACGCGATCAACGCACTGTCAGGGTTGTGGCTCAAGACCGAACTAGAGGATCGCGGGTTTCGTCGCTGTCTCGCCGCGGCGCAGCGCGAAGCCCTCGCGCTCCTCGCAGTCGCGAAGCAACCCGTCGCGAAGCTCACCGCGATCCCGCCGCGCTGGATGCCGAGCTTGCTCGGGGCGCCGGACTGGTTGTTCACGCGACTCGCGAAGAGGGTGGTCGCGATCGATCCGTCCGCGCGGTCGTCGATGTGGGACGACCTCGAGGGAGGGCGTGCGACCGAGATCGACTACCTCCAAGGTGAGGTGGTCGCACTCGCGAAGCGCGTCGGCCGCACTGCCCCGATCAACACGAAGCTGGTCGAGCTGGTCCGCGTCGCGGAGGCCGGCGGCAAGCGCGACTTCACCGCGACCGAGCTGCAGGCCGCGCTCGGAGTCTAGGCCGCCCAGATCGCGATCGCGATCGCGCTCACGCCTGCGGCGACCAGCATCGTGTCGAGGAACCGGCCGTAGCTCTGCATGCGCGCGCGGAGCGGCGCCTCGTGATCGTGATCCGCGATCGTCATGTCGGTTCGCCGCAACTGGCGCACCATCGCGTCGAACCGGTCCCAGTCGCGGGCCGCGAGGAACCACCACGTGCCGCGCTTGCTCTCGAGCGTGATGCCATCGCGATACACCGAGGCGCGCACCACGGTGGCCGTGGTCTGCGTGAAGCCGAGCGAGGTCCAGCCCCAGCGCACGCCGTCGCGGCTGACCGCGAGCCGCGCCGAGCGCACCAGGATCCCGATCAGCGAGAAGCACGCGAGCGCGATCGGCAACACGAGCTGGAGCTGCTTCGAGGTGCCGAAGCCCCACGGCCGCTGCAGCGCGAGGTACCAGGCGAGAGCGCCGAAGCCGATCACGAACACGATCGACAGGTACGCGAGCCTGCGTGCGCGCTGCGGTGCCCGGAACACCGCGAACGGCGTCCCGGCGAGCCCGATCCCCGGCGGCAGATCGATGGCACTCATCCGGTCAGCCCCGGTGCATCCACCGCGCGATGCAGCCGCGTGGTGAGCTCGAACCGCTCCTGCTCGTCGGTGACCCGCCTTCCCGCGCGCGTGACGTAGAAGGTGTCGGCGACCTTCTCGCCCTCGGTGGCGATCTTCGCGAGCGAGATGTCGAGGCCGAGATCCGCGAGCGTCTGTGTGATCGCGTAGAGCACGCCCATCCGATCCTGCGTGGCGACCTCGACGATCGTGGCCGCGTTGGATTCATCCGACAGCTTGATCTCGGTGACCACGCCTGGCGTGACCCGCTTCGGCATCCCCGAGCGTGGCCGGCGACGCGCGATCAAGGTGGCGACGACTTCCGGGTCGAGCTCCGCCGAACCGAGCACCTCGCGCAGATCGCCGAGCAGGCGCGCCCACCGCGGATCGTCCTCGGGGATCGCGGCCCCCTTGAGATCGCGCACGAAGAACACGTCGATCACGAGACGGCGCGCGACGAGATCGACGTGACCGAGCACGGCGCCGAGCACGTCGAGCCGATTCGCGGTCAGCGCGCCGGCGATCGCGGCGAGCACGCCGGGCTTGTCGGGTGCGACGATCGCGAGCTCGCTGTGCCCCTTGAGCGGGTAGTACTGGACCTCGAGCCCGACCGGCGCGGCGGCACTCCCCAGCGTGCTGACGAGCTTGACGTGGCGCGCGGTCTGGCGAGGCGTCAGCTGGACGAACAGGCGCGGATCGATGCCGTCGACGATCGCGCGCGCGTCCGCCGTGCTCTGCGACAGCTCGAGGACCTTGGCGCGCATGCCAGCGCTGGGATCGGGCACGCGCATCGCCGGATTGCTGGTGCGTTCGGCAGCGCTCGCGAAGTAGGCGCGCGTCCGCACGACGAGGTCGCGCAGCAGATCGTCCTTCCATGCCGAGAGGTTGTCGGGCGCGGTCATCGCGGTATCGCAGAGCGTGAGGAGATAGAGCTGCACGAGGTGCTCGTCGTCGCCGACGCGCTCGGCGAAGCGCGCGATCACCTCGGGATCGGAGAGATCGCGACGCTGCGAGAGATGCGACATCGTCAGGTGCTGGCGGACCAGAAACTCGGCGAGCTCGATGTCCCTGGGCGGCATGCCGAGACGTGCGGCGATCTGACCGCACAGGATGGCGCCTTTTTCTGCATGCCCTTTGCCGAGCGGCTTGCCGACGTCGTGGAGCAGCGTGCCGAGGAGCAGCGGGCCCGGCCGCTCGATCCGCTTCCACAGCTCGGTCGCCGTGGGATGGGCATCGGCGAGGTCGCCCCGTGCGATCCGCTTCTGCATCGCGAGCGCGTAGAGCTGGTGCTGATCGACCGTGTACACGTGATAGAGGTCGTGCTGGACGCGCGCGGTGCACGGCGCCCACGCCGGCATCATCGCCGCCAGGATGCCGAGCTGATGCATGGTCTCGAGCGCGCTCGGCTGCGCCTTGTCGTCGAGATCGAGCAGCGCGTCCCGGAACAACCTGCCCGCAGCCGGATCGGCCGCGAGGGGTGAGGGATCGCGGGAGATCGTCTCGGCCACGAGCTCGCGCGTATCACCGTGCACCGGTAGCTGCTTGCCCACGGCCACCCGGAACAGCCGGATCATCTCGCTGGGATGCGTCGTGAACAGCGCCGGATCGCGGGTCGACAGCTCGCCGTTGATCGTCAGGAACGAGGGATCGATCTGCTCGATCTTCGGCCGCCGCTTCGCAGGCACGCGCGCGGCCTCGAGCAGGTGGTCGGTGATCTGGAGCACCGCCCGTGCATGCATGAAGTAGTCGCGCATCAGCGCCTCGACGGAGGGTGCCACCGCCGGCCGCACCTCGCCCTCGAGCGGGCGTGCGTCGGTGTGAGGATAGAGGCTCGGGCCGATCGTCTCCTGGATCTCGAACGTCAGCTGATCGAAGCGGCGCCTGGCGGTGAGCTGGACCAGCGTGCGGATCGCCAGCAAGAAGTCGCGCGCACCGCCGAGCATGTGCGCCTGGCGCGGCGTCAGGTGGCGCATCTCGAGC
>JANNBP010000022.1:0-26971 GCA_031385555.1 Deltaproteobacteria bacterium
GGTGTGTTTGCCGGCCGAGGTGTCGGTAATGCATTTCTGGCGGGTGGCGGGCGGGCGGGGCACCTCCATGCCGTGACCGTTGTTGCCGTTGGTGTGGACGTGGTTGTGATCGGCGTCTTCGCGCCAGACGTTCGGGTCCGGCAGCGGCAGCATCACGTAGGCGCCGTTGCCGTCGTCGGCGCCGATCACCATGTGCGTCATCGCGATGAGCTCGACCCCGAACACCGCACCGGCGGTCGGGTTGTACGCGACCAGCTCCTCGATGATGTTCGGCAGCATCGTCGGGTCGGTGACCGCGATCGGCGTCCCCGACATGATGACGCGCCGGGTCAGCAGGCGCGCGAGCATCCGCTCGATGCTGCGCGAGACCGAGCGCAACACACCTTCGTTGACCACATCGAACGGCAGGCCGACGAACTGCGCGATCAGCAGGCCCGGATCGGCGCAACGAATCTGCAGCGAGCCCATGGCGCGCAGACGCACCGGCTGCCCGGTGTTCGGGATCATGAACGCGGTGGTCATGTCGAACGTGGCTTCGACGGGTGCAGTCGAGACGAAGAACGCACCGACGGGACGCGTGGGATCCGGCGAGCGCCAGTGATGACGACCCGGTCCGAGCCGATCGCCGACCATCCACGCGGGACACATCACGACCTCTTCGCTGTCAGAGCACGCGACTTCGCAGCCTTCCGGACCGATCGGCAGCGGCCAGGCGTACACGAGATGGTCTCTCGCGACAGCGTCGCGGGCGATGACCGCCATCGATCAGATACTACCGGATCGAGGAAGCAACTTGTGACCCTCCGTGTACAACCCCTCGCGAGTCATTCATCAATCGACTCCCTCTTCGGGGCCGCCCTCTTGATCCTGGGCGACCGGGTGGATCCGTACGCGCCTGACCCGGCGTGGTGATGCTTCGACCACTTCGAGGACGGTCCCGTTCTCGGTGGTCAACCGCTCGCCAGCCTGCGGGATGGCCTGCGCCAGGGACATGCACAGCCCCGCGATGGTGGTCCGATCTTTCCCCACCGGTAAGTCGAGCTGGAGGTCGCGGTTGACCTTGCGGACCGCCGCCCAACCCTGAACGAGAATCGTTCCGCCCGGCTCACGGGTGAAGAACTGCTCGGGGACATCGTCCTCCGACATGATGTCGCCGACCAGCTCCTCGATCAGGTCCTCCGTGGTGACCAGGCCGGAGAGGCCCCCATGCTCGTCGGTCACGACGGCCATCTGGGAGCGCCGGCGTTGCATCTCGCGCAACAGATCGAGGGCGCGCGTCGACTCCGGCACCTTGTGCGGGGGGCGCAGGATGTCGTGCAGCACGACGAGCCCCTTCTCCCACGACAGCGCGAGCACGTCGCGTGCGACCACGTAGCCGACGATGTTGTCGATCGTGCCGTCGTAGATCGGCATCCGCGAGTGGCCCTCCTCGAGGATCAGCCGCTGGACCTCCTCGGGCGGGGCGTTGATCCGCATCGCCGCGACGCGCGTGCGAGGAACCATGACTTCGGCGACGGTGACCTCGCCAAACCCGAGCGCCCGCGACGCGATCTCGCTGGCCCGCGGGTCGACCGAGCCGGTCTTCGCCGCTTCCTCGACGAGCTGCTGGAGCTCGTCCTTCGAGAGCCGCGCCTCGGTGAAGTTGGTCTTGTCGCCGAAGAACCGCAAGAACACGTTGGAGGCGGCCGTCAGCGTCCAGATCACCGGCCGCAGCACCGTCGAGAAGAACACCAGCCAGCGCGCGGTGAGGAACGAGTACTTGTCCGAGTACCGCAGCCCGAGCGACTTGGGGATCAGCTCGCCGATCACGAGCTCGAAGTAGACGATCAAGACGACGACGATCGCGAGCGAGGTGGCGTGGCCTAACCCGACGCGCTGGAGCTGCTCCTCGATGATCGGCTCGATCGTGGCGCCGCCGTACACCGACGCGCAGGTGCCGAACGTCGTAATCATGACCTGCACGGTCGCGAGGAACCGCTCGGGCTCGTCGCGCAGCTTCTTGATCGCGAGGGCCCGCTTGTCGCGGCGGCGAATGAACTCGCGCAGCCGCGTCTTGCGGACCGACAGGATCGCGATCTCCGATCCGGCGAACAGGCCGTTTCCGATCAGAAACGCCAGCACGATGAGTAGCTCGGTCCCCACCGCTAGATTGCGTGCCTACCCATGCGAGGCGCGCAGCATACCGGATATGCTCCTCCCGTGTCGTCGCGGGATCGCGTACAGCGGCCCAAAGCCTCGCCCCACATCACGCCGGAGGGAGCTCGAACGCTCCGGACCGAGCTCGATCAGCTATGGACCGTGGAGCGGCCGCGGGTCACCCAGGAGGTCGCCGATGCCGCCGCGCAGGGCGATCGCAGCGAGAACGCCGAGTACATCTACGGCAAGAAGCGCCTGCGCGAGATCGATCGCCGCGTCCGATTCCTGTCGAAGCGGCTCGACGAGATCAAGATCGTCACCGAGTCGCCCACCGATCCGAACCGCGCGTTCTTCGGTGCGTACGTCACGGTCGAGGATGACGACGGCGCCGAGAAGACCTACCGGATCGTCGGCGCCGACGAATCCGATCTCGACAAGGGCTACATCTCCCTCGATTCCCCCGTCGCGCGCGCCTTGCTCGGCAAGCGCGAAGGGGACGAGGTCCGGATCAAGGTCCCGAAGGGCGACGTCGTCTACACGGTGCTCGGCGTGGAGTACCGATGAGCGCGGTCCCCGACGGCGTCCCCGAGCCGATCACCGACGAGCCCTCGCGGGCCCTCGCAGTCGCGCTACCCAAGGAGCTGCGCCCGTATGCGAGGACGGTGTTGCGCTGGCGACCGGGGTGCGCGGTCACCGTGCTGCGCGATGGCGCCGCGACGTATCCGGCGATGCTGGAGGCGCTCCGCAACGCGAAGCGCACGATCTGCCTCGAGACGTACATCCTCGCGTCCGACGAGACCGGTGCTCGCTTCAAGGACGTGCTGATCGAGCGCGCGAAGGCCGGCGTCGAGGTGCGCGTGGTCTACGACGCCGTCGGCTCGTTCGCGCTATCGGGTGCCTTCGTCGCACAGCTTCGCGACGCGGGCATCCAGGTCCTCGACTTCAATCCGATCGCGCCGTGGCGCCGCAAGTTCCGGCTGTCGCATCGCGATCACCGCAAGATCCTCGTCGTCGACGACGAGATCGCATTCACCGGCGGTCTCAACATCGGCAACGACTACGCGTCGGTCGAGGATGGCGGGCGGGGGTGGCACGACATGCACTGCCGCGTCACCGGCGCGATCGTGATCGACCTCGCGCGGATGTTCCGCCGCACCTGGATGCGCGCCGGTGGGGAGCACTACAAGCCGCTGCCGCCCGCCGGCAACTTCGCCTCGAAGTCCACCGGTTCGTCGTTCGTGCGGCTCCTCGACAACACCCGCCGCCGCCAGCGTGCCACGGTCCGCCGCGCCTTCACCTACGTGATCCGCACGGCGCGCGAAGCGGTGTGGATCCAGAACGCGTACTTCCTCCCCGATCGCGGCCTCCGTCGCGCCCTCGCCAGTGCGGTGCGCCGCGGCATCGACGTCCGGGTGATGATGCCCGGTCGCTCCGACGTGCGGATGATCGAGTGGGCCTCGCTCTACGCGATCCGTCCGCTGGTCAAGCAGGGCATCAAGATCCTGCGCTGGCGCGGCGTGATGCTGCACGCGAAGACGGCCGTGGTCGATCATCGGTGGTCGACGATCGGCAGCTACAACTTCGACGCGATGAGCCGGTTCAACAACCTCGAGGTCACCGTCGAGATCCTGGACTCCGCCGTCGGTACGGCGCTGGTCAAGAACTTCGAGACCAGCGTCGCGAACTGCGACGTGATGACCATCGATGCCTGGAAGAACCTGCCCTGGTACACCAAGGCGCTCGCGTGGTTCTGCTTCCGGCTGCGCCGATTTCTCTGACCAGCCGGACGAGACGCACGACGTCCTGGAGCTCGACGTCATCGACCAGGCGCCGAGCGTCGTGCGGCGGCGCTCGCGGATCACGTCGAGTTCGACATCTCGAGACTCTACGGCGAGCTCGACAGGATGCATGTAGAGCCGAAGCTTCCAGCGTGCGACTGGGCGAACTCGTCCGTTTCGAATCGGTACTGCTTCAAAACAGAGCACCACCTGGTTCGTCCTGGCGCTGTCCGGACCGGGGTTCTGGTAACCAGCAGTAACAACTGAGGTTCTGATCTGGCCTAAAGGGTGCTCATCCCATCCGCCATGACCACCCTCCATGACCTGACCGTTCGCTTTCTCGGCGTTCGCGGCTCGATCCCGACGCCGGGTCCCGAGTACGCCGCCGGTGGCAACACGTCCTGTGTCGAGGTCTGCGCCGGCGACACGCGGATCATCATCGATGCCGGCAGCGGCCTGCGCACCCTCGGTAACGAGCGGATGGCGAAGGGCCCGCGTCACTCGACCATCCTGCTCTCCCACCTGCACTGGGATCACGTCTGCGGCTTGCCGTTCTTCACGCCGATCTACGTGCCGGGTCACCGCGTCGAGATCGCGAGTGGTCCGAACGGCGTGATGTCGCACGACGAGGCGATCCGCTCGCTGTTCAAGGCGCCCTTCTTCCCGGTCGGCTTCGACGACCTCGGCGGCCAGGTCACCACGCGCGAGCTCCGCGCCAACGACAAGCTGCAGATCGGCGACATCACCGTCACCATGGCGAAGCTCAACCATCCCGATCCCGTGTTCGGGTTCCGCCTCGAGCACGGCGGCCACTCGATCGTGTACGCGACCGATACCGAGCACTTCTCGTGCGTCGACCCGACGCTCAAGAAGCTCGCGGCCGGCGCGGACATCCTGATCTACGATTCGCAGTACACGCCCGAGGAGTACCCGTCGAAGGTCGGGTGGGGTCACTCGACGTGGCAGGCGGGTGCGGACCTCGCACGCGCCGCGGGCGTGCCGCAGCTCGTGCTGTTCCACCACGATCCGGGTCGCACCGACGCGCAGCTCGCCGAGATCGAGCAAACGGCGCGGACGAACCTGCATGGCACCGTCGCGGCACGCGAAGGCTTGGTCCTGTGCGCGCGCGAGGCGGAGCGCGCTGCGGCGGCATGAGCCTGCAGCTCCACAACGACCGTGCGATGCTGGTCCCTCGGATGAGCGAGCACGAGCAGAGATTCGAGCTCCTGGCGGATCT
This sequence comes from Deltaproteobacteria bacterium, assembly GCA_031385555.1. Taxonomy (GTDB): domain Bacteria; phylum Myxococcota_A; class Polyangia; order Haliangiales; family Haliangiaceae; genus JABFXX01. The sequence goes on from JANNBP010000022.1 coordinate 5,152, forward strand.
CGGCGCGATGATCGTCGGCGAGGTCGAGCTCGACGATCTCCTCAAGACCTTCGCGGCGCGGGTCGCGCGGGCGCTCGGGGCGGATGGTGCGACGTTGTGGTTGATCGATAGCCGCACGGGCGAGATCCGCTCGCGCGTCGCCACGCTCCCCGAGATCGCCGACGTGCGACTGCCGACGGGCCGCGGCATCGTCGGCCATGTCGCGCAGACCGGCGAGCTGGTCAACGTCCGCGATGCGGCGAGCGACCCGCGATGGGCGGAGGATGTGGCGGAGCGCATCGGTTATCGCGCGAAGTCGATCCTGACGGCGCCGATCACGCGGCGCGACCAGATCCGCGGCGTCCTCCAGGTCATCGACAAGCAGGACGGCGCGTTCTCGCAACGCGACGAGGAGTTCGTGCGCGTGCTCGCCGAACAGATCGGGCGCGCGCTCGACTACACCACGCTGCGCGGTGGCGATGCCCCGGGCCTCGCCCTGCGCGGTCGCTTCAACCACGTGATCGGCACGTTGTCGGCGATGGCGGCGGTGTACGAGATGATCGTGCGCGCGGCCCAGACCGACGCGACGGTGCTGCTCCACGGCGAGACCGGCACCGGCAAGGGACTGCTCGCACGCGCGATCCACGTCAACTCGGCGCGCCGCGACGCTCCCTTCATCCACGTCGATTGCACCACGCTGCCGGCGGCGCTCGTCGAGAGCGAGCTGTTCGGCCACGAGCGCGGTGCGTACACCGGCGCCGACTCGCGAGTCATCGGCAAGGTCGAAGCCGCGGCGGGTGGCACGCTGTTCCTCGACGAGCTCGGCGAGCTGCCGTTGCCGCTGCAGGGCAAGCTGCTGCGGTTCGTCCAGGAGCGCAACTTCGAGCGCGTCGGCGGACGCGAGACGCTCACCGCCGACGTCCGGATCGTCGCCGCGACCAACCGCGATCTCGGCGCGATGGCGGCGAGGGGCGAGTTTCGCAGCGACCTCTACTTCCGGCTGCGTGTCGTCGAGATCGAGATCCCGTCGCTGCGCGAGCGCGGTGCCGATGACATCGTCGAGCTCGCGAACCACTTCGTCGAGCAGCTGTCGCGGCGCTACCGCAAGGGTCCGCTGCGACTGTCGAGCACCGTCCCGCAGGTGATCTCGGCGTACGCGTGGCCCGGCAACGTGCGCGAGCTCGAGAACACGATCGAGCGCGCCGTCGTGCTGTGCCACGGACCGAAAATCACCGTCGACGATCTGCGCCTCGAACAGCCGCGCACGACCGCGTTCTCGGCGGGCGATTCGATGATCGTCATCCCCGTGAGCACGGCCTCTCCGGAGGCTTCGGAGAATCAGATCAGCTTGCCCGCGAACCTCGAGCTCGAGGAGGTCGAGCGCCGCTACGCGAAGGCGGTGCTCGACCGCGAGGGTGGGAATCAATCCGCGGCCGCGCGAGCGCTCGGCATCTCGCGCAACAAGCTCGCGCGGTTGCTGAAGTAGTGGGGGCGCGCGACTTCTAACGTGAGCCGAGCGGCCAAGGAAAGGATTTGCCCGGCGTTGGCAGCTCAGCTCGCGGGGGCCAAATAAAGGATCCGCCCGGCAGCTCAGCCCGCGGGGGCAAAGCAAGGAGCCATCCGGAGCTGGCTCAGCTCGCGGAGGGCAAAGCAAGGAGCCACCCGGAGCTGGCTCAGCTCGCGGGGCAAAGCAAGGATCCACCCGGCGCGGGGGCCAAACGAAGGATCCGCCCGGCGCTGGCAGCTCAGCTGCCCGCGGGGGGCGGCGCCGGTGGAGCGTTCGGCAGCGGCGGCGACTTCGGTAGCGGTTCGGCCTTGCGATACAGATCGATCGCGAACGTCCCCATGAACCGGGTGCCGAGCGCCGGGATGTCCGGATCGCCGGGCGGCGTCGCGAACAAGATGCCCATCTGGAACCGCACGCGGCCGAGGTTCAAGCCACCGCCGAGCTCGAAGGCACCGTACGCGCGCGTGAAGCCGGCGCCGGTATCGATGCCGCGCATCTCGACGTTCTCCGAGTAGAGCGACACGCCGACGCCGGCGCGACCATGCAGCGTCTTGCTGCCGAACGTACGCGCACCGACGAGGAACAACGCCTCGCTGCCCGACACGGAGATGTTGTTCTGGGGGTCTTCGTTCGAGCCGTGGAACATGTACTCGGCGCGCGTGGTCACGCCGATCGAGCTCGCGACCTTCTTCTCGTAGAGCACGGTGAAGCCCGAGCCACCGCCCGACGACGTTCCGGCGCTGAGGTTCTCGCGTTTGGGATCGCCGACGAGGATCGACAGCCCGACGGAGAAGTACGCGCTGTACTCCGGCGTGATGATCCTCGGCGCCGGCACGTAGAGCTGCGCGAGCGGCCGGCCGGTTCCGGGATTGTTCTGGAAGCCCGGGTTCGGGTTGACCCGCGCGTTGCCGCGGATCGGGATGACGACGACGCCCTGCGAGCCGGCCGCGACCTCGGCGACCACCTCGAGCTTGGTGCCGTCGTCGATCTGCGCGATCAGGACCTGCCGGCCCGGCGAGACCGCCGTCCACTGCGTCAGCGGTTGCGACAGATCACCTTCGCCCTCGCGCTTGACCGAGATCACGCGCTGCGGCGGCACGCCTTGCGGCACGCGCAGCCAGACGAAGCCGATCTTCGCGCGCAGCTCGCCGAGCTTGTACTTGATGCGCTCCTGCCGCGAGCTGACCTCGGCGTCCTTCGGGTTCGCCTGGATCTCGGCAGCGGACAGCCGCTGCGCTGCGACCATCGTGTCGTACGCGAGCGCGATCTGGTTCAGCGCTTCGACCGCCTGCGCATAGCCGAGGTAGCTGCGCGCGGTGGGCTCGGCGGCGATCGCCGCGGCGAACTTCTTCGCAGCCTCCTCGTAGTTCTTCTCGAGGAACAGCGTGACGCCTTCCTCGTGCAGCACGCAGCCCGCGCGCTTGTCGGGACAGGCCGCCGACGCAACCTTCGCCGCAAGGAGGATGGAGAGGATGGTCGCGAGCCGCACGGGCGGAGCATGAGCCGGCAGCTGCGAGGATTCAAGTGATCGTCGAGAGGGGTTGCCCGGGCGCCCCGCCGATGAGTCAGGTCACAGACCGCAGCGCGGATCGTTCGGTGCGCACGGTTGCTTGTCGGGAGGCTTTGGTGGTTTCGGCGGATCGACGATGACGGGCGGCTTCGATGGATCGACCTTCGTGTACTCGGGCGGCTCGCCCGGGTTGCGCGGGTCTTTCTTCGGCGGCTTGGGAAGCTTCGGGGGCTTGCGAATGATCTTGGGATCGATCTTCGGCTCGACCTTCGCCTCGACCTTCGGCTCCGGTTCGACTTTCGGTTCGACCTTGGGCTCGTCGGGCGGCTTCGGCGCTTCGAGCTTCTGCTCGGGCGGTGGCGGTGGATCTTTCTTGTCGACCGTCTTCGGACCTTCGGGTGGCGCGGGCGGCTCTGCCGTCGGCGTCTTCGCCGCGGCTTCGTTGCCATTGCCCTTGCCGACGAGGATGCCGACGCCGATGCCGAGCGCGACGGTGGCGATGCCGGCCGTCAGCCACACCCACTTCTTGCTCTTCGACGGGATCCGGGTGCCCGTCTCACCGGAGGCCAGCGACGTGGTGCTGGTCATCCCGACGGAGTTGGTCTGGTTGGTGAGAGGACGATTGCCCGAGGTGTACGCGGAGTAGCCCGCGCTGCCGGGAGCCATCGTCGCCTGCGAACCGAGCAGCTGCGACGCCTCGAGACCGATCAGCGTGGGTGGCACCACCCCGGCCGAGACGGCCGAGACGGCGTACGAACCGCGAGCCATGTCCGCCGAGTGCGCACCGGGGAACAGCGGAGCGAGTGCCTGCGCGAGCTCGGCGACGCTCTGGAACCGGCGCTCGCGTTCCTTCTCGAGGCACTTGTCGATGATCGGGATGATCGACTGCGGCATGTTGATCGGCCGCTCGTGCGCGTCGGTGACGATCGCGAGCGACAGCGCGGTCAGCGTATTGCCGGAGAACGGTTGGTTGCCGGTGATCAGCTCGTACAGCGTGACCCCGAGCGACCAGATATCGGAGCGCGCATCGACATCGCGCGCGCCCTTGAGCTGCTCGGGAGACATGTAGCTCGGCGAGCCCATCACCGACTGCGTGCTGGTGAGGCGCGGATCGATCGAGCCGCTCGCCGCGGTGGCGATCCCGAAATCGAGGACCTTGACCAACGCGCTGCCGTTCGGACGCGCGGTGACGAACAGGTTCGCCGGCTTGATATCGCGGTGGACCATGCCGGCGCCGTGCGCTTCGGCGAGGCCCTCGCACGCCTGGATGACGTAGTCGATCGCCTGGTGCGCGGGCACCGGACCCTGCTTGAGCCGGCTGCCGAGATCGGTGCCGTGCAGCATCTCCATGACCATGAAGGGCTCGCCGGTCGGCAACTGCCCGACGTCGATTACCTTGATCACGTGCTCGCTGCGGAGCATGCCCATCGCCTGCGCTTCGCGACGAAACCGCTTCGGCACTTCCTCGGACGACAGCGCCTCGCGGCGAAGGATCTTGATCGCGACCGTGTTCCCGATCTCGAGGTGCGAGGCTGCGAACACCACGCCCATACCGCCTTCCCCGAGTAGAGTCTCGATGCGGTACTTGCCGCCGATGACGTCGCCTGGCCTCACGCCGAGCACAATAGCATCAGGCATCGTCGATCTCGCCGGTTTTAGCCGACCGGATCGGCCATTTGCGGCGATGCATGGAAAACTGAGGCGAGCCTGGCAACCTCGTCGCGGACGTGGCATCGGACCACCACGAAAACCGGATGCTTGCGCGTCGTCATCGAGCGCTCGGCCGAGCGATGCCACGCGGCCTCATGCCGCTGCAAGTCGGTGTTATGGAAGTGCACCCAATTTGCACCCGTGTGACACGCGGGGGTAGGGTCGCGGCATGCGGTGCTCGAGCGTGTTGTTTCTGGCGATCCTTGCCACTCCGCAGATCGCCTCTGCCGACGACGAGCGCGGTTCCGACAAGGGCACGTTCGGCGTCGGGCTCTACGTCGGCGAGCCCACCGGCATCTGCGCCAAGCTCTATCTCAAGGACGATCAGGCGATCCAGGCCGCGGTCGGCGGCGCGCTGATCGGCGGCGGGATCCAGGTCCACGCCGACTACGTGTTCCACCCGTACATCCTGCAGACCCGCGAGAGCTTCGTGCTGGCGACGTACGTCGGTCCCGGCGTTCGCTTCATCCAGTATTCGAACGGTCGCGAGGCGAGCTTCGTCGCGCTCGGCGTACGCGCCACCGGCGGCCTGTTGTTCGACTTCAAGAAGGTCCCGCTCGATGCCTTCCTCGAGGTCTCTGGCGTGCTCGAGTACGCGTTCCAGGATGGGGAAGGCGCGGGGCTCGCACTCAACGCGGGTGCCGGCGTGCGCTACTACTTCTGAAGGCGGAGCCCCACCCGGCACCGCGAAGTGCTGGGGAAACACTTGTGCTAAGAACGGTCGCTGATGCCGACGAAGGCGCCACCGAAGGGGACGAAGGATGACGGGCAGGCGCGCGGTGATCGCAGCAAGCGGCTGCTCGATGTCGTGATGATCCTGCTCGGCGCGCGGACGCCGGTGACGTATCGCGAGATCCGCGAGCAGTTCCCCGCCTACCAGACGCTCAATGCCGAGGCCGGCTTGCGTGCGTTCGAGCGCGACAAGGCGGACCTGCTCGAGCTCGGCGTGCCGATCCGCTACGTCACGCCCGACGAGGACGATTCGCTCGAGGACGGCGGCTACGTGATCGACCTCAAGCGGTTCAAGATGCCCGAGGTCCGGCTCACCGCCGACGAGATCAGCGCGCTCGTGCTCGCCGCGTCGGTCGCGCACGCGATGCCCGGTGGCGCGTATCCAAAGATCGTCGACCTCGCGCTCAAGAAGCTCGCGTTCGACCTGCCCGACCTGCCGGACACGCCGACCGAGTTTCCGCGCCGCGTGTCACCCGTGCTGGTGCACTTCCCCGAGCGCAAGGTCCCCACGCGCCCCGGTCAGGAAGAGCCCGGAGAGGTCTACGCGACGCTCGAATCGGCCACCCGGCTGCGCAAGCGCGTGACGATGACGTACCAGGCTGCCGCGACGGGGATGACCAGCAAGCGCGATCTCGATCCGTACGCGCTGGTCTATCGCGAGGGTGCGTGGCTCGCTGTCGGCTGGTGTCACCTGCGCAAGGAGATCCGATCGTTCCGCGTCGATCGCATCCTCTCCGCCGAGCAGGCGCCCAAGCCGAAGTCGCCGGACTTCGAGCGCCCCACCGACTTCGACATCAAGAGCTACGCGCAGCGCTCGCCGTGGACGTTCGTCGTCGATCCTCCCGAGGAGGTCCAGCTGCTGCTCTCCGCCGAGGCTGCCGAGGTAGCGAACGAAGACTTCGGTCCGACGTTCGTCAAGCGCGCCGAGGGCGACCGCACGTTGATCACGTTCGATTGCAGCAACCTCGAGTTCGCGGCCACGCGCGTGCTCGCCGCGAAGGGTGCGATTCGCGTGACGCGCGGCGAGCGGTTGCGCGCACGGGTCGTCGAAGAGCTCGACGCCATCGCGGCTCACTACGGAGTGACCGATGCGTGATGTCTCGCAGAAGCTGCGGCGGCTGCTCTACATCGTGCCCTACGTCGCGAAGCACCCCGAGGGCGTCGATGTCGACGTGCTCGCGAAGATGCTCGACGTCCCGCGCGAGGAGCTGATCGGAGACATCGAGCTGCTCTCGCAGGTCGGCCCCCCCGACGGCGATCCCGGCGAGTACCTGCTGGTGTCCGTCGACGAGGGCCGCGTGTTCGTCGATCTCGCGCACCGACTCACCCGCCCGCTCCGGCTGACGCCCGCCGAGGGCTGCTCGCTGCTGCTCGGCATCCGCGCGCTGCGAGAGAGCGGGATCGCCCCGTTCGACGACTCGATGCAGTCGGCCGAGAAGAAGCTGCTCACCGCGCTCGGTCGCGATGCGCGCGAAGCCGAGGCGCTCGCCACCGGGACGGTCGTCGCGTCGATCTCCTCCTCGGCGGATCAAGCCGTCGGCACGCATCTGCGTGCGCTGGTCACCGCCGTGCGCCAGCGCGAGCGCGTCACCATCGGCTACGCCGCGATCTCGCGTGCCCAGGCCGAGACCCGCGCGATCGATCCGTACGGCATCGTCCACCACGCCGGCGAGTGGTACGTCGTCGCGTACTGCCACAAGCGCGGCGACGTGCGGACGTTCCGGATCGATCGGATCGCGAACCTCGAGTCGGTCGGCGACAAGTTCGAGATCCCGCAGGGCTTCGATCTCGAGGCCTATCGTCGCGAGCGGCTCTACGTGCCGTCGGCGGACTCGGTCAACGTGCGGGTCCGGCTCGATCCCCTCGCGGTCACCCGGATCGGTGCAAACTGGCCGGTCGGGGAGGTCACGATCCACGACGACGGCTCCGCGGAGCTGCTCGTCGATTGCGATGGCTTCGAGTGGGTGACGAGCTGGGTGCTGACGCTCGGTCGCCACGCCGAGCTCCTCGCGCCCGAAGAAGCGCGCCAGGCCGTGCGCGACCGCGTCGTCAAGATCCGGGCAGAGCTCGCGTAGCGAAGCGGCGGCGACGAGTCACTTCGCCGTGACGGACCCACCCACCACGATCTTGAACTCGATCCGCGGCGGGTTCGGCGTCTTCGGCTCGGCCTCGCTCGCCGAGAACGTGGTCTCGACCCGCGACGTGTACGTCGGGAACAACTGACCGTCGGTGAACGTCAGCGCGTGCGTGCCGGTGCCGGCGATCTTGGTGATCTTCCCACCCTGCATCAGCTGATCGGCGCCGCTCATCTTGGTGGTGCCCTTGATCGTCCACACGCCGGCCTTGAACGACACCACCTCGAACTCGGTGACCGCCGTGACATCGAGCCGATCGGCGAGCTTGTACGAGCTCGTCATCTGCCACTTGCCACCCACGCCGAGCGGCTCGGCCGGCAGCATCGGCCACGGCGCCAGCGTCAGGCGCACGAGATCGAGCACCTGCGCGCTCGCCTCGCCCTGCTTGTCGAGGTGCATCGCGAGCTCGCCGACCGCGCCATTCGCGGCGACCTTGCCGTCGATCGTGAGCCCGACCGTCGAGGTCAGCACCTCGCGGAACTTGTCCATCGGGACCTTCGAGTCCTTGTTCTCGCGGGCGTCGGTCTTGTCGACGGTGATCCGGAACTCGGAGCCATCGGCGGCGGCGGTCTTTGCCTCGGCCTTGCCGCTCAGCACGACGGTCGGCACGAGATCTACCTGCGTGTCATTCGGATCCGAGCTGCCGGCGAGCGACTGCGTGACCGAGAAATCGAGCGTCAGCTCGACCGGCTGCGTGGCGCCCTGCTTCGCGGCCACCTTGAGCGGCAGCCGCTTGCCGCTGCCCGGCTTGAGGAGCTTCACCGTCGCCGTGCGCGCCTCGATCTTGAGATCGAGCGGCCCCACGGGCACCGGACGCGCCGGCGGTTCCTCGACCTTGGGTGCCTCGACCTTCTTGGGCTCCTCCACCTTGTCGGGAGGAAGAGGCGCGAGCTCCGGCCCCTTTGCCTTGGGACCACATGCGACGAGGACGAGCGTGAGCAACACAAAGCGCTTCATGCCGGTTAGACGCTAGCACGCCGTGCAGGTTCGCTCGGTCGGCGACGCGCACCGGCGCTCGGTGTGCAAGGAGGTCTGCAAGGGCTGACCGGACCGCCAGGCAAGTGCCTACCTGTTCGAGGGTTGCGACCGGCACGCCGAATGCTTTTCCTTGGGTCACCGTGCTGGATCCCAAGCAAACCAAGTGGCAGTCCGAGGTCGGCGATCTCCTGACGCAGGCCGCGAGCCTGTGCGTGGAGCACGGGCTCGACGTGGATACCTTCCTGACGGGCGCTTGGTCGGCGTACGTCGAGGCGCCCCCGGGATGCGCGAATATCTCGAGGACCTCCAGCTTCGCAACCAGCTCGCGGAGCTGCGCAAGCAGGGCCGGCTCGGTGAGGCGTAGGGCCCGCGCATGACTAGTCCGCGGTCTGCCGCGGAGACGTGCTCGTACACGTGCTCTTGTCCCCTGTTCGAGGTTCGCCCATCTTCCGCGCGCAGCAGACATCGTTCATGCCGAGCGGTGAGAGTGGACGAGCACGAGCACTCGATCGACTTGTCGATTCGCGGTCCCCTTAGATCGTGGGCCGGAACTCGAGCCCGAGGAACGGGATGATCGGGAGGCCCTTCAGATCTTCCTGCCGCGGGTTCCCGAAGTCATCGAAGCCGAGCTCGCGCGCCTCGACGTTGCGCCGGTTCGTCGCGTTCTGGATGTCGACGTAGAACACCAGATCACCCCAGCACTTGCGCCAGCGCCGATCCGCGCGGAGATCGATCGAGAAGAACAGCGGCAGGCGCGACCCGAACGGCTCGCCGGAGACGATCTGCTCGCCGACCAAGCGCTCCTCCGTATAGGGATTGCCGGTGACCAGCTGGAGCCGTGCCCCGAGCCGCCAGTTCGTCAGCTGCACGCTGCCGGCGAGCTGCAGGTTGTGCCGCTGATCGAGCTCGAACGGGCGCCACCCGAGGAGCACACGCGGATCGTCGGTGCGCTCCGACTTCGCGAGCGTGTACGACAGCAGCGAGAAGTACCTGCCGACGTTGCGCTTGAGCAGCACCTCCAGCCCGTAGCTGCGCGCCCGCCCGAGGTTCTCGCGATAGAACGCGAAGCCGAGCTGCTTCTCGAGCAGCAGCTCGAACGTCGGCCCGAGCCCGCCGAGGTTCGGCTCCTGTAGATCGGAGCCGGGACGCGGGTTCCTCGCCTTCACCCCGAGGTGGGTGCCGTGGTTGTAGTAGCCGGTGACCGACGCGAGGATCTCCTCGGGGAGCTTGGTGTCGATGCCGATCGAGAGCTGATCGGTGACCTGCGAGAGCAGCCGAGGATTGCCGTCGGTGGGATCGAGATCGCCGGGGATCGGCGGCTGGTGGTAGCGGCCGATCGATTGCCGCAGTGTCAGCGTCTCGGAGAGTTGCTGGTGGATGTTGAGGCGCGGATCGACGACCAGCTCGCCGGTCAAGCCATAAGCCTCGATCCGGACCGCGGGTTTGACCGCGAAGCGATCGCCGTCGATCTTCCAGCGCGTCTCGCCCCACACCGCGACGTCGGTCCACGACAACGTGTTGTTGCCGCCGATCTCGTTGTCGTCGCTGGTGTCGATCACCGTCTGATCGAGGTAGCCGCTAGAGACCTCGATGCCGCCGCGCAGGTGCCCCCAGTCGAGGTCGCGCAGCACCTCGCCGCGCACGCCGCCGGGATAGAACGGCCGCGAGAAGCTCTGCTCGTCGCCTTGCTCTCGGTCGGTGAAGGTCAGCCGGTTGGTGCCGAGCCACGGCACGATCGACACCGTGGTCTGCCCGCGTTGCACCTTGTACGGCGCCGCGACGCGCACGAACAACGAGGTCAACGCGACCTCGTCGCTGGCGACCCGATCGATCGCGCCGAAGATCATCGGGCTGATGCGTCCGCGCTTGCGAACGTCACCGAACGTCGTGCGGATCTGGAAGTCGTAGTAGCTGGGCAGCGGCGTGTTGTCCTCGACGAACGGCGCCACGATCCGATCGAGGTAACTGCGGCGCAGCCCGATCAGGATGCCTCCGCCCTGGAACGGCCCCTCGGCCTGGACGTTCGAGTCGAACAGGCCGATCGACCCACCGAGTCGCCAGCGATCCGTCCTCGGCTCGCGCGTCGACAGCGTGACCAACCCGCCGCCTGCCCGGCCATACGAGGCGTCGTAGCCGCCCGCGTTGACCTGCAGGTCGGCGAGCATGCCGGACGGATAGAACGAGGTGATGCCGCCGAAGTGGAACGCGATCGGCACCTCGATCCCGTCGAGGTAGACGCTGGTATCGCGCGGCGAGGTCCCGCGTAGCACGAGGCCGCCGAACGAGAACGGGATCCGCGCGACGCCGGGCAGCACCGTCGCGGCCCGCAGGATGTCGTTGCCGGCACCCGGGATGTAGCGGATCTCGTCGACGGTGAGCTGGTAGCTCAGCGGCTTGGTCTCCTCGGGAGCCTTGCCGGAGACCTCGATCACCTCGGCCCCGCTCGCGGGGACCAGCTCGATCTTGATCACGCCCTTGCCGATCCGCACCGTCTTCGTCGCATAGCCCGGCGCGGCGATCGTCAGCTCCTTGTCCGTGGGGCCGGTCTGGATCGCGAAGTAGCCGTCGACGTCGCTGACCGCGATCTCACCGCGATCGGTGAGCACCGACACACCCACGATCGGCGTCGGCGTGCCTTCTCGAACGACCACGCCACGCACGACGACCTTCTTGTCATCAGCCTCCGCGATCACCGGCGCGATCACGAGCAGCGCGGCGATCCCAGATCTCATCATCGGATTCCGACTCGGGCAGGGGCCCTGCGGATGCCCCGAGCTTATTCCGTGATGGTCACTTTGATCATCTTCACGGCCGTCTTCGGACGATCATTCGACGTCGGCGTGGTCTCGATCTTCTTGATCACGTCCATGCCCGACGTGATCTTGCCGAACACGGGGTGCTTCGACGGACCGGGGGTGAACCAGTCGAGATACTGATTGTGGACGGTGTTGATGAAGAACTGCGCGCCGCCCGAGTTGGGCCGGCCGGTGTTTGCCATCGACAGCGTGCCCGGCTCGTTCGAGATCCGGTGTGCCGGCGGGTGCTCGTCCTGGACGCGACCGAGCGGCGAATCACCGGTGCCACAGCGCGGGCTGTTCGGATCCTTCGAGTGCTCGCACCCGAACTGGATCATGAAATCCTTGATCACGCGGTGGAAGTGCAGGCCGTTGTAGAAGCCCATCTGCGCCAGCTTGATGAAGTTGCCGGCGCTGATCGGCATCTGGTCTTGATAGATCTCGGCGCTGAAGTTGCCCAGCGAGGTCTCGAACGTCGCAGTCGGATTCGGCATGCGGGAGGCTTATCACGAGGTATTCACCGAGATCACGCGTGGGAGTGCGCGTCGTAGTCGGTTGCACCACCGAGGTGCGTGTGGTTCCCTGCGCCGTCGATGAGTGGTGTGGCGACTCGAGTGGTGGTCGTCGGTGGCTACGAAGACGTGGGCTTCGCTCATCTCGTCACGGGCCTACCGGCGGAGTGCGGGTTCGCCGTGATCGCGGTGGGGAGCCCCGACGTTCCGCACCTGATGGAGCGGCTCCGGCGAGCGACCGAGCTCCCGATCTTGCTCGCCGAGCACGAGCGTGTGCTCGAACCGAATCGGGTCTACGTCGTCGCTCAGGGCGATGTCCTGCTCGAGCATGGCCGGTTCTCGATCAAGCCGACCACGGTCCCCGGCGTGCAGCTCGATCGCCTCGTCCGCTCGAACGTCGACGAAGCCGGCCGGCACAGCACGCTCGTCCTGCTCGACGGTCTCGGCACCGACGGCGTGCTCGGCGCCAAGCGCGTCAAGGAGGTCGGTGGGCTGGTGCTCGCCGGACCGGTGCCCGAGGGTCCGATCGGCGCGATGCCGCGCTCCGCGATCGCGATCGGCCTCGTCGATCAGGTCGGCTCGCACGGTGAGATCGTCGCGCGACTGTGCGAGCCCGAGCGCCAGCCGGCGGAAGAGGACCAGCGCGAGGGGCAGGCCGACGCCCTGCGCGACATCCTCTCCCTCGTCCGGATCCGCTCCGGCCACGACTTCAGCGCGTACAAGCGCGCCACGCTGTACCGCCGCGTCGCGCGCCGCATGCAGGTCTGTCAGTGCGAGTCGATCCTCGACTATCACCTCTACCTGCGAGAGCACCCCGCGGAGCTCTCGCACCTGATGCGGGACTTCCTGATCAGCGTCACCAACTTCTTCCGCGATCCCGAGGCGTACGATGCCCTGAGCACCCAGGTGCTCGCGCCGATGCTCCACCAGCGCACCGAGCCCGTGCGCGCCTGGGTCGCCGGGTGCGCCACCGGAGAGGAGGCGTACTCGCTCGGCATGGTGCTCCTGGAGCACGCCGCACGGCAGCCCCATCCGCCCAAGGTGCAGCTGTTCGCGACCGATATCGACGAGGCCGCGCTCGCGGAAGCCCGCGCCGGTCGCTACCCCGAGACGATCGGCGTCGATGTCTCGCCGGAGCGGCTCGAGCGCTTCTTCGTGCATGAGGCCGGCACCTACCGCGTCAGTCACGAGCTCCGCGAGATCGTGCTGTTCTCACCACACAACCTGCTGCGCGATCCGCCGTTCTCCCGGCTCGATCTCGTGAGCTGCCGAAATCTGCTGATCTATCTCAACCGCGAAGCCCAGAATCGCGTGCTGTCGACGTTCCACTTCAGTCTCCGCCCCGAGGGCGTCCTGCTCCTCGGCTCCTCGGAGTCGGCCGAGAACACCACGATGTTCTCCGCGATCGATCCGAAGCACCGGATCTTCACGCGCCGGATGACCCCGATCGCCCTCGGTCTCGAGACCGTCACGACCTCGAGTCGCTGGCAGCCGCCGGCGATCCCGCTGACAACCACGGTCGAGCGCAGCGGTTCCTCGCTGGGCGCACTGCATCACCAGCTCGCGGAGCGCTACGCACCGCCGTCGATCCTGATCGACGCGAAGCTCGATGTCGTGCACGTCAGCGAGCACGCGAAGCAGTTCCTCGAGGTCGCGGCCGGCGAGCCGACGCGCCACGTGTTGCGGATGGTCCTCCCGGGGCTACGCCTCGAGCTGCGTGCCGCGATCTACGCCGCGCGGCAAGCGGAGACCAGGTTCGACATCCGTCGCGTGGTGTTCGAGGAGCAGCGCAAGCAGCGCTCGGTGGAGCTCCGCGTGCGAGCCGTCGAGAATCCGGAGCTCGGAGAAGCCCTGCTGGTGTTCTTCGGCGAGCTCGACGCCAACGGAGACAGCCCTCCGGCGTCGAATGGCGACTCCGTGATGGAGCCCGTGGTCCGCGAGATCGAGGACGAGCTCCAGCGCACGCGCGATCAGCTGCGGATGACGATCGAGCAATACGAGACCTCCGTCGAGGAGCTCAAGGCTTCGAACGAGGAGCTCCAGGCGATCAACGAAGAGCTGCGGTCGGCGAGCGAGGAGCTCGAGACCAGCAGGGAGGAGCTCCAGTCGGTCAACGAAGAGCTGACCACGCTGAACCACGAGCTCACGTTCAAGATCGACGAGGTCAGCCACGCGAACGGCGATCTCCAGAACCTGATGACGTCGACGGACATCGGCGTCGTGTTCCTCGACCGCTCGCTCAACATCAAGCGCTTCACACCACGCGCGCTCGATCTGTTCAACCTGATCCCGTCGGATGTCGGGCGTCCGCTCGCGCATCTGACGCACAAGCTCGACATCGACGAGTTGCCCGAGCTCGCGCAACTCGTGCTCCAACAGCTGCGCGTGATCGAGCGCGACGTCACCAGCCGCGACGGGCGCCGCTACCTGGTGCGGCTCCTCCCGTACCGCTCGCTCGAGGATCGGATCGAAGGCGTCGTCATGACGTTCGTCGACGTCACCGACCTGAGAGAAGCGATCGAAGCGCGGCGCCGCATCGAGGTGGCGCTCCAGGCCAGCGAGGCTCGCCTGCGGGTCTCGCTGCTCGGCGCGCCGCTCGTGGTGTTCAGCCTCGATCCCCGCCTACACGTGACCTGGGGATATGCCGTCGGTGAGCCTCTGCCGCTGGGCCCCTTGCAGATCGTGGCTCCGAGCCATCGCGACCGCCTCGAGGCCCTGGTCGCGGAGGTGTTCGCGGTCGGAGCATCGCGCCGCACCGAGCTCGCGCTCGAGATCCGCGGCAAGGTCCGCACCTACGAGGTTCGCTTCGAGCCGACGCCCACGAACGAGGTCACGGCCGTCGGCATCGACGTCACCTCGAAGACTCACTGAGTCGTCGACGCGACGAGGTCGACGAGGAACTTGCGTGCGAGCACCGCCTGGGTGCGCGCTTCGTGAGCGCGCTTCGCATACACCTCGGCGATCTGCGACCGACTCAGCTGGGTCGCATCCGAGGCCATGGTCTCGAGCGTGCTTGCGCGTTCGTCGAGCGATCGCACGGCGCTCCACAACGCGCGTTCGACATCGCGATCCTGACGCGCGAGCAAGTCGCGAGCCGCGTGCGCGTGGCCGAGGTGACAGCGGAACTGCCACGTCGAAGGTTCGCCGAGCGCCCGCATCGGACCGCTGCAATCGGGGCACATGACCGACGTCTGAGGCCCGAGCAGGCGCATCCGCTCCGGCGTCGAGGTACCCGTGCGATCGAGCTCCGCCTCGTCGGAGATCGCCGAGACCTGCTGCCCCGCGAGGGAGCGCAGCGCCGCGGCGATGCCGAGGATCGGGAGCACCCTATCAGCTGCGTTCGCGAGCAACGCCGCGCACGGCAGATCGGGATAGGGCGCCTCGTCGGGATCCTGGACGAGCGTGGTGCCGCCGGCCTGCCGGATCGCGTGCAGCCCCGAGACCCCGTCGTCGAGCATCCCGGTCAGCAGGACGCCGATCGTTCGCTCGCCGTGGTTCGCCGCTGCAGAGCGGAACAGCTTGTCGATCGAGGGCCGCGCGTGGTTCTCGCGTGGAGCCGAGGACAGCACGAGGTGGCCGTCCGCGAACATCGTGTGTGAATCGGGGGGCGCGACGTAGACGTGGCCGTAGAGGAGCTTGGTGCCCTGCTCCGCCCATGCCACGGGCAAGCTCGACGAGCGCTCGAGGATCGGCACCAGGAAAGGGTCCGGTGTCGCCGCGAGGTGCTGCACGATCGTGATCGACGCCGGGAGATCTCTGGGTAGGGCGTGGAGCAACTGCGGGAGCATCTCGACACCACCGGCCGAACACCCGATCGCGATCACGTCGCGCGCTGTCGTCGTCGACAGCGAACGATCGATCACTTCGTCGCTGCGATCTCTGACGTGTCGAAGATGACGTCACGCGTCCCGTCGACAGGCTGGCTCTGCGCCGCTTGTTCGGTCTGGGGCGCGGCCACCGTCTCCGGCTTGGGTTTACGAGACGGCTTGAAGCGCTGGCGACGGGGCATAGGACCTCTTCTTGAAACGGTGACCACCCACGAGCATGCAAGGACGGAACTTGCTAGTAAGGCACGCGAGCTGCTTCAGAATGGTCTGGAAGTGAGTCGACAGATATCAATCGGGCGAATCAGCACATCCATGTGACGGCCGCGCACGGTCGAGGTAGATAGTCGACGCTTCCGATGCAAGTTTAGCAGCTACGTTGGATGGACCCGTTCTTGCTGAACAAGCGTGCATGAACAAGCAAGCTCGGGCGCGCGTTGTCGTCGAGCTTCACGCCCAGGCGAGCCAACGGCAACACCGCGAGCTCGGCGCCTTCGTGCGCTATTGCGTGTTCCGGCTCGAGCGCGAGTTCGGCGAGCTGCAGTGGTTGGTGAGGATCCTGCCCGTCGCCAACGGCTTCGCGAGCTCGGTTGCCGTCAACGATCAAGCCTCGATCGTCGAGTCAAGCGGTCGCGGATTCGATGGGGCACTCGCCGTCTGGGACGCGCTGTACAACATCGAGGAAGCGCTACGCGAGTCGCGCACACACGCTAGACCGTAGTGCGTGTCCGCATTTCGGACGACCACCTGCCAACCGCGTCGAATCGCGTGGTTCGGCATGGTCAAGACCACCAGGCGCTGGAGACATCGAGGAAGCGCTGCACGAGAGCCACGCTCGCGCGCTCCAAGTCGTCGTCGATTCACCGATCGTGGACGCGCATCAGCCGGAGCCCACTGCGTGCGGCGTTGATCTGTCCGCGAGCCGCTCGCGCTGCCGAAGCCGCAAGGAAGCGAACCTCGCGTACGCCGCAATCCAGGTACCACCTTCCATCGTAGTCGCTCCGCCCGGGAGACGACGCAGCCTCGGCAAAATTACAAAGGTGAACCTCGCGGTCGCACGCCTCACACCACCCCGTGGTCGCTTCCTCGGCGGGCGTGAGCGTCGCCCAGCGCTGCGAGCACCGACGGCGGAGCTCGGTCGCCTACGACATGCCGTCGATCGCGAGCGCGATCATCGCCACCAGCTTCTGCGCGTCCTGGTTCTCGATGTTCGCCATGATGAACTCGTGGAGCGGCAGCTGCGCCTTCTCGAGGCGGGGCAGCGGCTCGCCTCGCGCGGCGTTGTCGAGATCCTCGTACGACAGCGTGCGGATCTTGCCGCCGTTGCGCTGGAAGCACTGCGCGACCAGGGCGATGTGAAAGATCACGCTGACGATTGCATCGGCGTCACCGAGCTCGCGCTCGTGGGCACTGATGAACTGGGCGACCTGGGTCTGGGTCTGCACGAACCCGCCGACCAGCACCGATGCGTAGTTCGGATCACCCATCTTCTGCGACGCCTCGGTGACCACCGCCGCGACCTGTTCCTTGGTGAGCTTCATGGTTCCTCGAAGGGCACGATGACTGGGCGCCACCGCGAGAACCTGCATAACGCTTCTGCGGTCAGCGCGGCCACATCGGCGGCGAGATTCGTGCAGAACGCCTTCCGCGCGGGACCCAAAAACTCGCCGTGCGGACGCACCAGGTTGTCGCAGACGATATCGGGTTTGTCGGGCATCAGGCGCTGCGGCCACGTGGTTTGGTACCAGGACACGGCCTCGCGGAGCTCGGGGGTGACGGCCCCGATAGGGCTCGGATCGCCGAGCAGCTCGCCGAGCACTTGCTCACCGGCGCGGATCGCTCCGCAGCTCCCCTTGCCGGTGATGCCGCCGCGGCGAAGCACCTGGTAGGCAGGGGTTGGCAGCCCGAAGGTCTCGGCGAGCGCGATGCCGCAACTGCGGTGGGGGGTGCGTGCGCCCTCGTACAACACGAAGGCCTTGTCACGCGCCGACGTGATGTACGCGAGCTCTTCGGCCGTGAGCCCCCGCTCGCTGGACTCGGTCATGGTGCAATGCTACTGCCGTGGTGGTCAGCCGTCGAGAACCGTGCACCCCGTAGAGCTTCCACCGTCGCTGATCCGGCGTGCGATCGCGATCTCGATCGTGTTCCACGTCGCGGTCGTGATCACGGCGTGGAAGGGGTGTCCGCACGTCGAGATCAAGCCGGAGCTCATCGATATCGAGGTCGCGCCGGAGGCACCGCCGGTCGAGGCGCTGCCCGAGGAAGTGGTGCGCGAGCGAGGCAATCTCGCCGCGAAGGCGGAGACGAAAGACGACAAGGTCGACGACGACAAGTCCGTCCCGGAGCCCGGCGACTACGCGATCGATGCGGGCGTGGATGCGCCGCAGGACACGCCGCCCGATGCGCCTCCGGATACGCCGCCCGACGGCAAGCCGGATGCGGCGATGCTGGCGAAGATTCCGGATGCCGGGGTGCCCGATGCGACCGAGGTCGCCGTGGTTCCCGATGCCGGGGCGCCGGCGGATGCCGAGGCGGTAGCGGCCGTCGATGCGATGCCCGATGCGGAGGTCGTCGCGGCGATCGATGCAGCGCCAGAGGACGCGCAGGTCGCGGCGACGGATCCGTGGGCGGAGGGCGGAGGTTCCGGCGAGGGGTCCGGCGCGGGGAGTGGCGTCGGTGCAGGGTCGGGCTCCGGCAGCGGGGTGGGCAGTGGATCCGCGGGCTCGGGATCCGGCCTCAGCGGGATGACCAACGATCCGGCGGTCGCGGGTGCAGCGACCACGGCGGGCACCGCGGCAAACCTCCTCGCGTACTTTCCGCCGGGCCATCAAGTGACGGCGCTGATCCGGTTCGATCGCTTGCGTGGCACCGAGTGGCTCAAGCAGACCGAGCGGTTGCTGCAGCCGATGCCGGATTACCAGGTGCTGTTCGGCACGCGCGACGCGAAGATCGGCGAGAAGCTGGACACGCTGGTGATCTCGACGCCGGCGCCCCGCGATGCCACGGCCACCACACTGGTCGGACACACGCGGTTGACGCGAAGTGGACTGCGAGACTTCTTGTCGGCCGCGACGCCGATCGCGTGGTCGACCGCGAAGGGCGGCTTGCTCGGCAAGCGTACCGGCCCGAAGTTCCCCGGAGACAAGCGCGTGTTCCTGTCGCCGTACGACGGCTGGTTCTTGCTCTCGCAACCGAACGACCTCGGCGGGTTGACCGCGGCCGCGCCCGGCACCCTCGATACCGTGCAGGCAACGGCGAAGCTGCCCGGGTGGTTGACGGCGGTGAAGGGGATCGAGAAGGAGTCGGGTGACAAGCGCGGGCCGTCGCTGGTGCTCACGCTCGCCCTCGATGGCACGCCGATCTCGACCGGTCCGATCGAAGCGGCGGTCGGCATCAAGGAGGTCCAGCAACCGGAGCGCGTCTCGCTCGCGGCGGAGCTGGTGACGCAGGGGTGGTTGGTGCGCGGTAACATGCGGTTCAAGGATGCGGCCGCGGCCACCGCGTTCGTCTCGCAGATCTCGACGGTGCAGCAACGGATCGTCGGTGCGTCGCGCATCTACGAGCAGATCGTCGGCAAGGCGGTCGTCAACCTGATCGCGAAGTTCCAGTTCGCCCGCACCGGGCCAAAGGTCTCGTACACGACCTCGATCTCGATCTCGGACATGCGCGCCTTGATGAACGTCGCGGCGCAACAGCTCGACGGCTACTACAAGAGCGCGCCGTGAGGCATGCTGGGGAGGTGCGTTGGTGCGTCGTGCTGCTGCTCGGGTGCCGGCCGGCACAGCCCGCGGCCCCGCTCGGCGGAGCGAAGGACGACGGCGCCGGAGATCTGGCGAACGCCTCGACGCAGCTGATGACCGAGGAGGGCAGCGGCGCGGACCCGTTCGCACCGCGCAAGCGCAAGCGCGACGCCGCCGCGCTCGGCGGCACGACGTACGGCAACTACGTGGTCCCCGGCTGGCAGAGCTCTCCCGGCACGCACCGGACGTATCCGCGGCATCAGCAGCAAGCCGGGCTCGCCGGTGCGATCGAGGGTGCGATCACGTGGCGGGGCGCGGTGCCCACCAAGCGGCAGACGCCGTGTGGTCCGCAGCAGCTCGTGCACGTCGGGCCGGATCGCGGGGTCGGTGATGTCGTGGTCCTGATCGAGCAGGTCAAGGTCGGGCGCATGATGCCGACCGACGGACACAACGCGCAGGTCGGCGGCATGCTCGTGAAGCGGGGCTGTGCGCTGCGACCAACCGTGCAACTCGTCACGCCCTTGCCGGCGGCGCTGACCATCCACGGAGATGCAGCGAAGACGAGGCTGCGCGTGATGCCACCGACGGGCGCGGCGCGGGTGCTCGAGCTCGGTGAGGGTGGGCGCGATGCGGTGCCGGTCGAGCTCGGCATCACGCGGATCGAAGCCGAGGATGGCGCGCTCGCAGGGGCCTGGGTGATCGGGAGCGATGCACCCTACTTCGCGATCACCGACGATCACGGCCGGTTCAGGATCGACGAGCTCGCGAACGGGACCTACGAGGTCACGATCTGGCATCCGCCGCTGGCGAACGAGGGCACCGGGCCGATCACGTACGGAGCGCCGATCGTGACCAAGCGTTCGGTGACGGTCGCCGGTCTCAAGCCGACTCGACTCGACGTCGCGATCGGTCGCTGACGTCCGGTTTTGTCCGGTCTGCGGACAGCTCGTCCGCCGGTCGGAACTCCCGGACAGTTCGGCGAGAGGCTTCGCGTAGTTACCGGTGGCACCAAGGTTGCTCTGTCTCTGTTCGCGCGCCTTTTCACTGCGTGCAAAAGGAGACTGTCGTGTCGCAGCAGAAACGCATGTTCAAGGTCCTCGGGATCGTCCCCAAGCACAGCAACCCGAAGGAGTCGATGTGGCTCCGGCTCGGCACCGCGTTCGTCAATCGCGATGACTCGATCAACATCTACCTGGACGCCTTGCCGCGCTCGTTCGAGCTGCAGCTCCGCGAGTTCGATGCGGAGGAGCTGCGCAAGCGCGATGCGAATTCGCCGTCGGTGCCGCCCATCCCCTTCGAGCGCACCACGCCGTCCACCGGTGCCGCGGACAGCACGCCGTTCTGATGGGGAAAGGAACCCGCATCATGCTCGCCTCGCTTACCAAGCTGCTTCGTCCGATCGCGCCGCTGATCGCGATCGGCACGCTCGTGCTCGCGATGGGTGGATCGTGGGGAACCACCACACGCGCGCTCGCGGCGCCTGTCACCTCCCCTTCCCCGGCGCCCTCACCACCCGGATCCGCGCCGAGCAAGCCGGGCTCCGGTGTGGTCCTTCCCCACGACGAGCCCATCCGGCTCGTCAGGAAAGAGGTCACCGGCAAGCTCAACCTCAACACCGCCACCGAGGAGCAACTGATGATGCTCCCCACGGTCGGTCCGTCGAAGGCGGATCGCATCGTGGCGTGGCGGAAGAAGAACGGCGGCTTCAAGCGCACCGCGGATCTCCGCCGAGTCAAAGGGTTCGGCTACCGCACGTACAAGAAGCTCGAGCCGTTCCTCGACATCAAGGGCGAGTCCACGCTCGCCACCAAGCGTCCACCCACCACGTGATGCTTCGTGTCGATCACCGATCGACACACCCGCCGGCCTGTCCTCGAGGTCGGCGGCCTCTCGCTTCGGCGCGGCGGCTTTGCTCCCTTCGGTCGTCGCGCCACCTTCTCCTTGCACGATGGCGTTCTGGTCGGCGGCATCGTGTTCTCCCGGCGCGACCACGACTGCGCTCCCCAGCGTGGTCGCGCCACCTTTCTCGGTGCGGCGGCGGGCAATCCCGCCCTCCTCATGCGCCGCCGCACCACCCTCTTGCGGCGCGGCAGTCCCTGACCCTTACGGGGGCTGTCGCGCCACCTTCTCTCTGCACGATGACGTGCTTGCCGGCGTGATCGTGCTCTCCCGGCGCGATCACGACGCACGCTCCCTGGGCGTGGTCGCGCGCATCCTTGCCTGGTGCGGCGGCGGGCAATCCCGCCCTCCTCATGCGCCGCCGCACCACCGTCTTGCGGCGCGGCAGTCCCTGACCCTTACGGGGGCTGTCGCGCCACCTTCTCTCTGCACGATGACGTGCTTGCCGGCGTGATCGTGTTCTCCCGGCGCGATCACGACGCACGTTCTCTGGGCGTGG
>JANNBP010000028.1:0-3665 GCA_031385555.1 Deltaproteobacteria bacterium
ATCATCCATCGCGACGTCTCGCCGTCGAACATCATCTGCAGCTACGCCGGCGAGGTGAAGCTGTGCGACTTCGGCATCGCGAAGGCGACGCTGTCGCGCGTGACGACGAAGACCGGCGTCATCAAGGGCAAGGTCAAGTACATGAGCCCCGAGCAGGCGCTCGGTCGCAAGCTCGATCACCGCAGCGACGTGTTCTCGCTCGGCTCGTGCCTCTACGAGATGCTGACCCGGATCCCGCCGTTCACCGCGACGAACGAGATGGATCTGCTGATCAAGGTTCGCGATGCGAAGTATCGGCCGGTCAGCGAGCTGACGCCCGGCATCCCCGTCGAGCTCGAGCAGATCGCGGATCGCTGCCTGACGCGCTCGCGTGCGAATCGCTACCAGACCGCGGCGGAGGCCGAGAGCGACCTGCGGACGTTCCTCCGCAAATACATGCCCAACTACTCGCGCAGTCACCTCGGTCGGTTCATCCGCAAGATGTTCCAGCAAGAGATCGAGCGCGAGCTCCGCATGCTCGAGGAGTACGTGCTCACCGACGAGCCGAGCGACGACGTCGGTGAGAGCCTGATGCAAGCCGATGGCGACTTCGAGCCGCCGGAGATTCCGTTCCAGCCGAAGCCGACGTCGGTGTCGATCCACGTCGACGGCGCCAATGACTTCTCGGGCGACTCGAACTTCACGACCATGCCGAAGCTCGGCGAGGACGAGGAGCCGTCGGTCTCGAGCATCAACGACAGCGCCGTCCACGAAGCGAACACCGTGATCCTCGGCGAGCGCGGACGCAGCGGTCAAAGCCCGCGTGCCCCGTCGGGCAGGCAGTCCGCACAGCAACCCGTCGAGGGTGGCCGTACGAAACCTCCACCACCCACGCGCCCACCACCGCGTCCAAACACGCGGCCGATCTACGACGAGGACCTGCACTCGGCGCCGACGATGATCCTCGACATCAACCGGATGCGCCGTCGCAACAGCGGCGGCTGATCGCGACTACCCCAGGAGGGGGATGTAGCGGGCGCTCGCGTCGTCGATTGGGTGCCACGAAGCGTGGTCTCGCACGACGCCTACCCCCTGCACTTCTCCGAAGTTGAAGGAGCGCCCATGCCGCCAGCAGGACGGAGAGCGGCGAGGTGCCTACGGCCGCGCGTGCGAGATGCTCGCGGACCTGGGCGAGCCTGACGGGGCCGAGCCTGTCCGGCGTGACGGTCTCGATGGTCCGTGCGTTGGACTTCTTGATCGCGCCGCTTCGTGCGGGTTTCTTGGGGGCGCGCGCCTTTCGGTCCCGAGTCACTGCAGCTCCATCGCGAGTCCCAAGATCTCGAACCCGGGACGTGCCGACACTCGCAACGTGCCACTCCCCGCTGGACCGCTCGCGGTGACCGACAGCTCGCCCGTCGGAGCATCGCGGATCCGGAACTCGCCCTGGGTATCGGTGGTCCCTGTTGCCGTCGGGCCTTCGCCAGAGGTCGCCTGAACGGTGACCGTGGCGCCGACCACGCGACGGCCGCGCGCATCACGCACCGTGCCGCCGAGCAGCGCGCCCCTCACGAGATCGAAGCGGATGTCGAACACCGAGGTCTCGCCGGGCACCCGCGACGCAGGAACGGTGAGCTCGCGCGAGATCGCGAGGAACCCCGGCTGCTCGATCGACAGCTTCCACGCGCCGGGTCGCAGCGGGCCGAGCTTCCAGCGGCCGTTCGCTTCGGACGTCGCGTCGGCCGTGGCGCCATTCGGACCGTAGGCGCTCAGCACCTGGCCACCGAGAGGCACGCCCGACATCCCGTCGAGGATCACGCCTTCGACCGCGCCGCCGAGAGGAAGGCGAAGGCGGATTTTTTCTCGCTCGAGCGGCGTCGCCTTGGCGTCGAGCTCGGCGATCGGATAGCTCGGGTGCGTGACGCGCACGCGCAGCGGACCGGCCGGCAGGTGATCGATCGAGAACGTGCCATCGGCGTTGACCACGGCGATGCGGCCACTCGCGATCACCTCGATCTGCGCGCCGCCGACGGGTGCGCCGGTGGCGTCGTCGAGCGTGCCCGACAGGATCGCGTCCGCGACCACGAGCGTGAAGTCCTCGCGGCGCTCGTCGGGCGTGGTGCCCGCGGCGGCAGGCAGCTCGATCGTCCGGCGCACGTCGGCGTGACCGAACGCGCTGGCGATCAGGTCGACCTGACCGGTGACGGGACCGAGGCGATAGTTGCCTTCCTGATCGGTGAAACCGTCGACGGGAAACCCGACCTCGGGGGTCGCATGGACCTGCGCACCGGTGACCTTGACCCCGTGTTGATCGGCGACGCGGCCGGCGATCATCGTACCGGGACCGAGCGTGATGTCGACGTCGTCGATCCGCTGGCCGAGCTCGACAAGGGTTTGCTTCGAGCGCCCCTCCGCGAAGCTCGGTGCGACGGCGAGCACGACGTGCTTACCCTTTGCGAGACCGGCGATCCGATAGCGACCATCGGCACCGGTGATCCAGACCGAAGGGTTCGGGACACTGTCCCGAGATCCGTCGCGTGCCGCGGCGAGTGGAGGTGGTTCGCCGACCAGCGCGTTCGCGTAGGACGCGTCCATCGTGGCAGGTCGCGCGACGGTGGCGCCGGGTGGTGGGATCGGAGGAATCGGGCCGACCATGACGCCGAGCTCGCCGCGCGGCAGGAGCTGAGGATCCGCGGCGGCGCCCAGGGGTCCGATCACGACCGCGGGTGCCGCGATCCGGCCGGAGAACCGGCGCAGCCGATCCGTGTCGACGGACGCCGAGTGTTCCTGTGGGGTCGGATTGCCGGCGAGCTGCGTGAGTGCGCGCACGCTCGCATTCGCGATCGGCTTGCCGTCGCGGTCGATCACGCGACCTTCGAGGACGCCGCCGCGCTCGAGCTCGAGCGCGACGATCCCCCTGCCCGCCTCGAGCTCGACACCGCCCGAGCTGATGAAGCCCGGGGAGAACGCGTCGGCGATCCACTTGCCGTGCGGCACGCCCTCGATCCGGAACGTGCCGTCCTCGCCGCTGCGCGCATAGCGCGGCGCTTGGTCGTCACCGCTCGGACGCAGCTCGATCGCCGCCGGGAGCAAGGCTTGATCATCCCGCGCCACCACGCGACCGACGACGATCGTCGCGGCCTCGAGCGCGAGCTCGATCGGCGTGAACGGACCGGCGCCGAGCCGGTT
Organism: Deltaproteobacteria bacterium; assembly: GCA_031385555.1. Classification (GTDB taxonomy): domain Bacteria; phylum Myxococcota_A; class Polyangia; order Haliangiales; family Haliangiaceae; genus JABFXX01. The sequence goes on from JANNBP010000028.1 coordinate 3,166, forward strand.
GACGCGCACCGCCCGCGCGGCGAGGGTGTCGCGCCACCCGAACAGCTGGTAGCGACCCTCGGGCAGCTCGGCGAACCGGAACAGGCCCTTCGCGTCGGTCACCATCTCGATGCCGCCGCCGATCGCCTCGCCGCGCAGCCCGACGTGGGCGTTGGGCACCGGCGTCCCACCGTCGACGACGCGGCCTTCGATCGAGACCTTCCTCGCGACCACGATCCGCGCCTCGTCGGACGGCACCGGCACGTAGCGCAGCTCCGCCGGGATCAGGCCCGGCCCGGTGACACGCACGCGATAGCGCCCCGCGGCGTCGAGCTCGATCACGAACCGACCGTCGGCTCCGGTCGCCGGTGCAGCCGCCGGCGCTGATCCGCTCCCTGATCCGCTCCCTGATCCGCTCCCTGATCCGCTCCCTGATCCGCTCCCTGATCCGCTCCCTGATCCGCTCCCTGATCCGCTCCCTGATCCGCTCCCTGATCCGCTCCCTGATCCGCTCCCTGATC
>JANNBP010000035.1:0-2116 GCA_031385555.1 Deltaproteobacteria bacterium
TTTCTCTCTCGTAAGAGGGAGCAGGGAAAAGCTGTCACTGCGTCACGCTCCGTCACGCTGCAACCCGTCTCGCGATGCGATCGCCGACCAGCGCGAGCTCGAAGCTCTCTACCGTCGAGGCCGCTCGTGATCCCGAATCCGAATCCGCGGTGAATGAGTTGTGCTGTCTCGGTCACGCGTCCTCGCCTTCCGTGATCAGCCGGCGAACCTGATCGCCAACGCAGTCGGGGCATCGCGGCATCAGCCGATCGACGGTGTCGACGGTCAGCCCCGAGGCGAGCAACTGGATCTTCGCGCGGCGCACCTCGAGACGTGGCACCGGTAGTTCGCACGATCGGCAGTGACCGGGGCGTCTCATGCGATCCGCCCTTCCTTGATCGCGATCACCAAATCGGCGATCCGCTCCACGCACCTCGAGCAGACGGGAGCCACCGCGGCCAACGTCTCCTTCGAGGCACCGAGATCGCGGAGCCGTTCGGTGATCTTCGCGGCGTGCTTGGTGCCGACGATGCTCGCGCAGGTCCGGCACACCGAGCTCGTCTCGGGCCCGCGGAGCTTGCACACCTGTCGGCCGATCGCCTCGCGTCGGAGGTACTTCGACTTCGGGATCACGAGCGGCCTCGACGGTAGAGAGCTTCGAGCTCGCGCTGGTCGGCGAATCGCATCGCGAGACGGGTTGCAGCGTGACGGAGCGTGACGCAGTGACAGCTTTTACCTGCTCCCACGTACGAGAGAGAAAGATCTTGAGAGCAGGGGGGATAACCCCGTCACTGCGTCACGCTCCGTCACGGATGATTCTGGAAACCCTTGAAATCTGGTCATGGGACAACCTCGAGGCGTGACGCAGTGGCGGATCGCAGGCCGATTCCGGAAACGCCGCGTCCGGTGTGTCGACGTTCGAGTGCGAGCCCGGGGCGCTCGGAAAGCCGATCGATCAGTGCGCGGCGCGACCACGGCTCGTGCCCCGAGCGATGGCACCAGCCGGTGTAGCTCTCGTACAGCTTGTCGCCGTGAGCCCAGGTCCCCGACAGGATCACGCACTCGTCCTCGATCCAGCTGCCGAGCAGGTCTTGGCTCGTGCGGTACGCGTCAGCAGCATCGGCCATCGCCTTGGGCTCGCCGAGCCCGGACCTCTGCCACTCGAGGCAGCCCTCAACGGCCCATGCAAGGATGCCGCTTCGTTCCTCGAGCAGCTTCGGCACGAGGTCGGGATCGCGTTCCGCGACGGGAATCGTCACCGGGAACGGCACGAGCCGCATGCGTCGCCAGATCGCGTAGTCGGTGCCGCGCACGACCGGCTTGGTGTTCGCCGCGACGACGATCTTGTGGGTCGCCGCGAACGTGTAGAAATCCTTGTTCATGCGGCGCGCGGTGATCGTCGTGTCGCCGGTGATCCGCTTGATCGTCGCTTCCGCCCACGACCGGCCCTGTTCGATCTCGGAGACCACGGCGGTCCGCTTGCCGTCGAGGTCAGCTTGCTCGGTCGGATGCGCATCGTTGTGCTTCGAGAGCACGAGGTCGGGCGCAGCGCGTAGACCGTAGTCACCGAGCACCACGAGCAGCACGTCGAGGAACACGGATTTCCCGTTGGCGCCCTCGCCGAGCAGGAACGCCATGATCTGTTCGCGCGTGAGCCCGGTCAGCATGTAGCCGACGAACCGCTTGATCCACGCGCGGACGTCCGGGTCCGGTAGCACGCGTTCGAGGAACGCCAGCCATAGCGGACTGCTCGCCGCGCGGTCGTACACCACCGGCGCGAGCTTCGTGATCATGTCCTCGACGCGGTGTTTGCGGAGCTCGCCGGTACGGAGGTCGAGCGTTCCGTTCTCGACGTTCAGCAGCCACGGATCGCGATCGAACGCCGACGATGACGCTGCGATCGGAGACTCGGACTTCGCGAGCGAGACCATCGCCTTGATCGCAGCGGCCCGACTCGACGCCCGGGCCCATTTCATCATCGCGACGCCGACCTTGCCGGACTTCTCGTCGCCAGCAGCGGCCTTGCTCGCGAGGTCGGCGGCATCTTCGAACAGCCTCGTCACCACCGCCTTCGCGGCGACGATTTCCCCGCCCATCTCGTCGTGACACCAGCGTCGGCCGTCATAGTCGAGCCACC
>JANNBP010000043.1:0-8241 GCA_031385555.1 Deltaproteobacteria bacterium
GTCACTCTACCGGACGCGTGTCGCGTGGGCTCGTCGCGATCGTGGGGCGGCGGACACGCGAGCCGCTAACCCATCGCCGGCGTTGAGCTCTTCCCGCGGCACCACTCTTGAACAACCCAGCTCGTGAGCCGTCTCCGCAAGGTCTGGCGTGTTGCCCGGTGGGGATTGGTAGGTGTCCTGCTGCCGGCGGTCGTCGTGATCCAGCTCGCGATCGTGCTGCTGCTGACCTGGCGGTTCGACGAGCAGGACCTGGTCGCGACCCACGAACCCCTCGTGATCCTCGACGTGCGCGGGGACGAGATCGCCACGCTGCCCGCCTCCGGTCTCGACCGCACACGGTGGATCTCGCTCGGTCGCGTGCCGGGGATCGCGGTGTCTGCGGTGGTCGAATCGGAGGACGCGCGGTTCTGGGATCACGGCGGCGTCGATGGCTTCGCACTCGCGCGCGCGCTGTGGCTCGACCTCCAGGGCGGGCGCTATGGCGGCTCGACGCTGACGATGCAGGTCGCGCGGATGGTGCTCGGCAACGAGTCGCGTACCGTGTCGAACAAGGCGGCGGAGATGATGCTCGCGCTGCGGATGGAGCGCAGCGTCGGCAAGCGCGCGATCCTCGAGCAGTGGTTCAACCGCGCGTACTTCGGCAACGGCCAGATCGGCTTCGATGCCGCGGCGCGCTTCTACTACGGCAAGCCGGCGACCGCGCTGTCCGATGCCGAGGCGCTGATGCTCGCCGTGATCCCACGCGCGCCGAGTGGCTACGATCCGCTGAAGCACCAGGGCGCGACGGTGCGGCGTCGCGACTACGTGCTCGCGATGCTCGTCGATCGCGGCGTGGTCTCGACGACCGATGCAAAGGCGATCCAGGCCACGCAGCTCGCCGTCGCGCGACACGGATCGGAGAACCACGCGCCTCACTTCGTCGCGTATGCGGTGGAGCAACTCCCCGCCGACGTCCGCGCTGCCGGCGGCCGCGTCCACACCACGTTGGACCTCCAGCTCCAGCGCACGCTGCAGCGCCGCGTCAGCGAGCAGGTCGCGCAGCTCTCGCATCTCCATCTCCAGCAAGCCGGCGTGGTCGTGATGGACACCGAGTCGACGGGCGTGCGCGCGATGGTCGGCTCGACCGGCTGGGACTCGCCGAGCGGTCAGCTCAACCTCACCACGCGCCGCCGCAACCCGGGCTCGGCCTTGAAACCGTTCGTCTACGCCACCGCGATCGAGGGCGGCGATTCACCGTCGACGATCGCGTGGGACATCCGCGATGTCACCGGCACCTACTTCGCGCCGAATGGCGTCGAGCACGGGCCGGTGCGCTATCGCGAAGCGCTCGCGAGCTCGTACAACTTCGCAGCGGTCGACGTGCTCGACAAGATCGGCGTGCCGCGGCTGATGACCACGCTGCGTGCCGCAGGCGTCGCGGAATTGCCCGGTGCACCGGACGACTACGGCCTCCGCCTGGCGCTCGGCGCCGCGAAGGTGCGCTTGATCGATCTCACCGCGTCGTACGGCTTCCTCGTCAAGGGCGGCAAGGTCGGCAAGCCCCGCGCGATCGATCACGTGGAGGTCGCCGACGGCCGGCGGTGGACGCCGCAGCGCGAGCTCGAGCGCCGCGTGTTCTCGCCCGCGACCGCGTGGATGGCGATGGACATGCTCGCCGATCCGGAAGCGCGCCGCCCGGGCTTCGGCATGGAGCTCCCGCTCGACCTCCCGTTCAAGGTCGCCGCGAAGACCGGCACCGCGCGCGGCTTCTCGGATACGTGGACCGTCGCGGCGACCACCGAGATCCTCGTCGGGGCGTGGGCCGGTGCCGTCGACGGGGCGCCGACGCAAGGCATCGTCGGGATGGATGCCGCGGCGCCGATCGTGCGCGCGGCGATGCTCGCGGTCGCCGGTGGAGCGAAGCTGACGCTGCCGAAACGCCCGACCGGGATCGAAGAGGTGATCGTCTGCGAGACGTCGGGCATGTTGCCGAGCGAGACCTGCCCGCGGATCCACGACTACGTCCACGCGGGTCACGCCCCGAAGGAGGTCGATACCTGGCACGATCCGAAGACCGGGGCGATCACGTATCCGCCGCGTGCCGCCGGCTGGCTGAGCCGTTCCGGGGGTCGTCACGCCCAGCGCTAGTGCTACGGTGCGCGCGTGGGCTGGCTGTTCCTCGGCGGTATCGCGGCTGCGTTCGCCCTGCTCGCAGGTCGCGGGGTCGCGCGGCGCCGGCTCCAGCTCGCCGCCGCGAATGCCGCCGGGTTGATCCCCGTCCGCGATCTCTCGCACCTGCCACCCGTGTTGCAGCGCTCGGCGCTGTGGACGCTCGCCGACGGTGGCTTCGAGCGCCGCGTCGTCCACGGCGTGTTGCCGCGCGTCCGCGAGGACACCGATGTCACCGCGTTCGATCTCGAGACGCTGCGCGAGCGCCGTGGCGAGTGGGCCTACCTGCCGGTCGATCCGCCGTTCCGGATCGGCGGTGTGGTGAGCGTGGTGATCTGCGAGATCGATCGCGACTTTCCGCACTACGTGCTCAAGCGCGGCGGCCTCGGTGATGCGCTGATGGACGACGACATGCTCGAGCGCACCAGTCACGTCGCGAAGCTCGCACGCGACAGCCTCGGCCTGTCACGCTCCTACGCGGCCGAGCTCCCGACGCCGCTGTCGCAGACCCCGCTGGCGGTCGCGGTGCCGGAGAACTGGCGCGCGTTTGGCCCCACCGAAGGCCCGCTCGGCGAGCTGCTCGCGCATGGGCTGGCTGCGGCCCTTCGCAAGGCCGTGCGGCGCGACCTCGTCGTCGAGCTGATCGGCGGCCTGATCATCTGCTATCCCGCCGCGCGCGAAGCCGCCGGATCCGATGCGCTCGCGGAGCTCACCGAGCTCGCACTGGTGATCACCGACGGCATACTCGAAGCGTCACCGAAGATCTCGCCGCGCGGCGTAGAGCCGCACAACTAAGCGAGCAGCGAGAGCTGAACGTCGAGGTTTCGCTCGTGCGCGAGCAACCACTGCTTCGCCTGGAGCCCCCCCGCATACCCGGTGAGCGCACCACTCTGCGCGATCACGCGATGACACGGAATGATGATCGAGATCGGGTTCGCGCCGTTCGCGGTTCCCACCGCGCGACTCGCCGATGGTCGCTGGATCGCACGCGCGAGCTCGCCGTACGTCCACGTCGCGCCGTACGGGATCGCGAGCAGCTGTCGCCACACGCGCTCCTGAAAGCCGGTGCCTCTAGGACCGAGCGGGAGCTCGAACGTCTTGCGGTCGCCCGCGAAGTATTCGGCGAGCTGACGCGCGGTCTGCGTCAGGACCGGCGTCGCGCGCTCGGTTCCCTCGGGGACGGCCTGCACGGGCAGGTAGAGCCCCACGAGCTCGTCGTCCTTCGCGAACAGGCGCAGCGGGCCGAGGGGTGATTCGATCGTCATTCGATTCATGACTGTCTCCGAGTGAGGTCCACAGATGCATCACGGCGTACGACCGGAACGGCCGCCACGCCTCGGCGCGCGCTTCCGCCGCGCGCGGCGTCGCTCCATCGAGCGCTTTCTTGATCCCGAGATCGGCGGAGGGGAACGCATCGGGGAGATGCAGCGTTCGCATCGCGAGGTAGTGCGCGGTCCACGGGCCGATACCCGGAAGCGCGATCGCCGCCGCGACGAACTGGTCGACATCGCGACCATCGAGCTCGAGCTGCTTCGCTTCGATCGCCTGCGCGAAGCCATGCAGGGCCGCCGCACGCGCACCCGGCAAGCCGATCTTCGCGATCCGATCGACCCCGGCCGCGACGATCTCCTTCGCCGTCGGAAAGCGATGGGTGAGTCCGTCGCCTCCGTCGTACGGCGTCCCGAACTTGTCCGCGAAGCGGCCCGCGAGTGTGGTCGCCGCCGCGACCGAGACCTGTTGCCCGAGCAGCGCACGCACGGCCGCTTCGAGGCCATCGATCGCACCGGGCACGCGCAGGCCCGGGCGTTTCGCGACGAGCTTCGCGAGCACCGGATCCTTGCCGAGCACACCGTCGATCACGTCGGGCCGGGCATCGAGATCGAACATCCGGCGCACGCGGGCGACCAGCCGCATGACGACCGAGATCAGCGATGGCGAGATCGTGAGCACGAGCGCCTCGCGGCGATCATCGCGACGCACCTCGATCGTGCCGAGCTTGCCGTCGAGATGGACGACGCGACGGTACCTGCCCTGCTCCACGCGCTCGACGCCGGGGATCGCGCGCGCGGCGAGGAACGTCAGGATCTGATCGAAGTCATACGGTGTGCGGTAGTCGAGCCGCAGCGCGAGCATCTCGCCGACCGGATCCGCATGCGTGCGCCGCAACGCTCCGGGGGCGCTGCCCATCACCTCCGCGAACACCGCGTTGAACCGCCGCAGGCTCTGGAAGCCGGCGGCGAACGCGACGTCCGTCAGCGATAGCCCGGTGTCTTGCAGCAGCTGCTTCGCGAGGGCGAGCCGCCGCGTCTGCGCGAGATCGATCGGCGACACCCCGAGCCGCGCTTCCATCGCGCGCCGCAGATGCCGTGCCGAGACACCGAGCTCTGTTGCGAGCTCCTCGACCGAGCCCTCGTTGAGCGCGCCCTCGGTGATCCGCGACACGGCGGTCGCGACCAGCGCGTCGACGGCATCGACGTCTCCGTTCCCGGGCGCGAGCTCGGGCCGGCAGCGGAAGCACGCGCGGAACCCGGCGGCCTCGGCCTGCGCCGCCGTGTCGTGGAACGAGCAGCGCGTGCGGCCGGGCGTCCTCGCCGGGCAGATCGGGCGGCAGTAGATGCCGGTCGTCGAGACGCCTACGAAGAACACGCCGTCGTAACGGCGGTCGCGCGTGACCAGCGCGGCGTAGCGAGCATCGGCATCCATGACTCACGGGGTACCACGCGGGTTTCCGGTGGACTGGCCGTTTCCGGACGGGGAAGCAACTTCGTCGATCTACAGCGTATCGTCGTCGGGCCGCGCACTCGGCAAGGCCGGCAAGACCAGTCCCGGGTTCGTGCCCCGCGCCCACCGCGGTTCGCGCTCGCCGGCAGCGGAGAGCAACTGAGCCCGCGCTTCTGCATCGAGCTCCTGCCATTCTTCGTGGGTCAGCACGAACCCGGCTAGCGCGATGTCGCCCTTCATAGTGTCCACCTTCAACGCGCGTAGTGACGCGCGCAAGTTTTGTTGCTAAGTCCGGGCCCGTGCCGCGCGAGGTGACTCATCGCTACGTCGACCCGCTCTCGCAGGTCTGGCTAGGAGCCGCGCGCGCCATCGATCGGCGACTGCGAGTCGAGCGCACCCCACATGCATATGCGGCCACCGATGGTCGCGGCACGCTCTCGATCGGCTCGGCGGAGACGCTGGACGCCGACGACAGCCTCGCGCAGATGATCTTCCACGAGCTGTGCCACTCGCTCGTCGAGGGCGAGGACTCGTTCGATCGCCCCGATTGGGGGATGGATAACACCGGGCCGGATCACGACTGGAGAGAGCACGCGTGCCTGCGCACGCAGTGGGTGCTCGCCGGTCGCCACGGCTTGCGGGCCGTGTTCGCGCCCACCACCGACTTCCGGAGCTTCTGGGACACGATGTCGAACACGTTGTCGGGTGACGTGCTCGCAGATCGCACCGATCCATCTGTTCAGGCCGCGATCGCGGCCGTGCGCCGCGCCGACAAGCCGCCGTGGGCACCCGCGCTGTCCGAAGCACTCGCAGCGACCGCACGGATCGCCGCCGCCGCTGGTTCGTTCGCCGCGGTGGATCGCGACGCACCCGTGCTGTGGCTGCAGGTCGCCGGTGTCCCGGTCGCGCATCCCACCGGACTACCGGCCGGTGCGAGCAATGCCACGTGTGGCTCGTGCGCGTGGCGCTTCGAATCCCGCGGCGTGCGGTGCCGTCAGGCAGACGGGGTGGCGAAGCCGGGAACCCCGTCCACGCGGGGAGCTCCGATCGAGGACCACTGGCCCGCGTGCGAACGCTACGAGCCGGCGCTCGATTGCCAGACCTGCGGTGCGTGCTGCCGCGCCGCGTATGACTCGGTCGAGGTCCAGCCGCGCGATCCGGCGGTCAAGGCGGTGCCCGACTACATCGTCGATCGCGGGCACTACCTCGAGCTCAAGCGCGAGGGCGATCGCTGCGCGGCGCTCCACGGGGGGCTCGTCGAACTCGGCAAGCAGACCCGGTTTCAGTGCGTGATCTACGACGACCGCCCCAAGACGTGCCGCGAGTTCACGCTCGGCAGCGCGCACTGCCTGACCGCGCGCCGCCGCGTCGGGCTGAGCTTGTAAGTCCGCGGTTCGGCCGGGGATCGGCAGAAAGATCTCCGATCCGTGTCGGCGATCGACGAGCTCCCGCTGTAGGACCGCATGAAACTCACCATCAGCAGAGCGGACGACGAACCGAGCATCGCGAGGATGGCCGGCCACTCGTTGCGCGAGGCGAGCGGCCTCGTCTTCGTGTTCGGATTTCTCGATGCGCTCGTTGCCGCGGAACAGGCGGGACGCACCGTGCGCGAACGGCTCTGTGCCGTTCCTGTCGACTGGGTTGCCTTCGTCCTCGCGGTCTCGCTCTCGTTGTTTGGCGTCGGGGTCGTGCTCGAGAAGATCAGCGCTTCGGCTCGGCAATGAACCGGTGCTCGGTACCGTCGCCCGACTCGACCTTCATCGCGGCCATGCGATTCACGGCGCCCGCCGAGAACTGTCCGAGCACTTCTCGTGAGTGATCCAGCGTCGGCTTCGTGACCCCGGCATCGATCATCGCGGCAGCCGTGCCGTCCTCGGACCAGGTGCGCAGCCGGATCGACGCGTGCTCCGGCGCGTAGACGACGAGCTCGCCGGGCATCAGCACCACGCCGCCCTTCGCGTTGCTGTTGACCTGGATCGACTGCGGCGTCAGCAACACACGCTCGGTGCCCTCCATGATCGCGATACCGTGCTCGCTGATCTGGACGTTCCCGACCGTGATCTCGGTGCGGTACGCGAGCACCACGTGCGCGATGCCGAGGGTCGCGATCCCGACTCCGCATGCCGCGAGTGCCATGGTCTGTCGTCGTACGATTCGCTGAAGCGTTCGGAGCTCGTCCATACGGTACAAACGGCGCCGTCGCGATCCGTATTCGCGTAGCATCGCCGAATGCTGCGCATGCTCGTGCTCTTCACCGTCGCCTGTGGAGCGACAGTGTCGCCGCCGAGGGCTCTCGATCGCAGCCAGCTCGCGAAGCTCGAGGCCAGCGTCGACACCGAGGGAGCTCCCGTCGGGCACGCCGAGGGCGCCACGCTCGTCGTCGTGTTCGCCTCGTGGTGCCCGCACTGCCACAACGAGCTCGACGTGATCGCGCGGCTCCGTCCGGCGCATCCCGCGCTGCGCGTGCTCGGCGTCAACTACCGAGGCCACGAGGAGTACGGTGGGCGCGGCAGTGCCGACGCCGTCAAGCAGTACGTCGCGAAGCACGCCCCGTGGATGCGCGTGGTGCCCGCGGATGACGCGCTGTTCGACGCGCTCGGCAGCCCGCCGAAGATCCCCACGCTGTACGTCTTCGATCGCAGCGGCGCACTCGTCCAGGTCTATAGCCGCACCGATCGCGCGATGCCCGATGCCGGCGAGCTGCGCGAGCTACTTCGCCGGATCGGCGTCTGACTCGTCCTCCTCGACGAGCGGCCGCGCCTTGCCACGATAGAACGCCACGTAGACGAGCGCCCCCGCCGCGGTCATGCCGAGCCCGAGCAGGCTCGGATAGAACGTCGTGAACACCGTGTTGATCAGCAACAGGATCGCGAGCAGCACGAACAGCACCGGCACCACCGGGAAGCCGGGCGTGCGGAACGGGCGAGGGCGAGCGGGCTCGCGGAACCGCAGGACCAGCACCGACCCTGCATTGAGCGCGTAGAACAACCACGACGCGAACACCACGGCGTCGGTCAGCTGATCGAACTCGCCGGACAGCGAGAAGCCGACCGCGAGGACGCCCTGCACCAGCACCGCGTTGGTCGGCACCCGCGTCACGGGTGACAGCCTGGCGAGCGCGGCGGGTGCGAGGTGATCGCGCGCCACCGCGTACGGCACGCGCGCCCCCGTGCATCGAGCCGTTCATCGCCGACAGCGCGGACAGCGCCATCGCACCCGCGAGCAGCGCGGCGGTCGTGCCGCCGAGGAACTGCGAGGCGACCTTCGCGGCGACAGCCGGGGCGTCGGGGAAGTCGGTCGACGACGAGGTGCGGCCCGCGTCGACCCGCCGCGCGGAGAAATACCCGCGGTTGACGAACGCGGAGGGAGCGA
>JANNBP010000072.1:0-7388 GCA_031385555.1 Deltaproteobacteria bacterium
CCTCGACTGTGAAGAGTGCTGGTCGCTGACGGTGGATCAGCGCACCGGCCTCGGGACGCCCTCGACGGCGACGTCTCGGCAGACGATCACGGCGCTCGCGTTGCCGTCGAAGACGAGCTACTGCTCGCGCAGCGCGAGGACAAGATGGGTAGCGTGTGGGATGTCCACGTCGACAAGCGCGGCGAGCTCGCGACGGGACCGTGGAAGCTCGAGGGCGCGCAGTTGATTCCCGCGCGGTAGAGTGCGGGCATGGACGCCCACGAGATCCCCGAGCTCACGGTCCAGGACGTCGCGGCGCGACTCGGTCAGCCCGACTTCCATGTGTTCGACAACAACGGTCCCGGTCGCTGGAAGCGCAGCCACGTGCCGGGTGCGAAGAACCTCAACGCGTACAACTTCGACCGGCACGATCTCCCCGAGAACGCCCTGGCGACGCTCGTCTTCTACTGTTCTGGACCTGGCTGACACAGCTGCCACACGGGCGCCGGGCGCGCCTACGACCTTGGCTACGAGAACGTCTACGTGATGCCCGACGGGATCGCGGGCTGGGAGAAGGCGAAGCTGCCGGTCGAGACGGTTAGTGCGCGGCGCTGCGGCGGGTGAGCCCGACGCCGATCATCGAGATGCCGCCCACCACGCAGAGCGCGCCGTAGCGCAGTCGTGCGAAGGCGATCAGCGCGACACCGAGAAGGATGACGGCGCCGCCGCCGATCGCGGTGACCATCCCCGCGCTGGCGAGGTGCTGGCGCTCGTTCGCGCTGAAGTGCGAGGCCGCATCGCCACCGCCGGTCAGCCGAGCAATCTCGGCCTTGTGCGAGCAGGCCGCGCAGCGATAGCCCATCCCGACGACATCGGCGGTCGCGACGGGGATCCGCGTCTGGCAGGTCACGCACGCCACCTGCCCTTCGGCGTCGACGGCAGCACCGGCGGGCTTGTACAGCGCCTCGGGTGGAACGTACGGCGCGGGGTCCTTGTGGTCGCCGAACATGATCATGACTATCACGGTGCGCACGCGGCCGACGTAACAGCTTTGAGGCACGGCCCTTTGCCTTGGCGCGCATGCGGCCTGCCAGCCTGCCCGAAAGGCCTAGTCGCGATTCGTCATTAGAGTCCTCAGCTTGCGGCAATGCTTCGCTGGCTTGCCGCACGCCGTCGCCGGCGAATCCTCGCCACTCCGTTCCCTCGCGAATGGGACGGGATCATCGAACGCAACGTGGCGATCGCCACCCGGCTCGATGCGGCCAGCCGCGCGAAGCTCCGCGCGCTCGTCCAGGTGTTCATCGCCGAGAAGCACTGGGAAGGTGCCGGCGGGTTGGAGATGGACGACGAGGTCAAGGTCACGATCGCGGCGCAGGCGTGCATGTTGATCCTCGAGCGCGACGCGGAGCTGTATCGCGATGTTCAGTCGATCATCGTCTACCCATCGACGGTGCGGACGCAGCCCCGCCCGCAGATGTTCTTCGAGCAACCGCGGATGATGGAGGCCCACGGCGCATGGATCCACGGCGAGGCGATGCTCGGTGGTCCGGTGGTGCTCGCGTGGGACGCGGTGCTCGCCGGCGGCAACGAGATCACGCCCGGCAACGTCGTGTTCCACGAGCTCGCGCACAAGCTCGACATGGCGAACGGCGCCGTCGACGGCACCCCGCCCCTCGCGAATCGCCACGAGCGCATGCGCTGGGGTGCGGTGTGCAGCGAGTCGTACAAGCGCCATCGAACGGCCGTCGAGCATGGCCACCCGACGCTGATGGACAGCTATGGCGCGCTCAACGAAGCCGAGTTCTTCGCCGTCGCGACGGAGACGTTCTTCTGCCGACCCGCGGCGCTCGCGCTCGAGCACCCGCAGCTCTACGTGGCGCTCCGCGACTTCTATCGGACCGAGCCGATGGCGCTCGGGCGACCGCCGGAACCTTTGCCCGAGCCGGTCATCACATGGTTTCGCGAAGGCTGAGACGACATTCGAGAACTGTGATGGAGTGAACGCATGGTGGGCGACGAGTTTCTCTATCGGCAACTGCGAGGCGTGAACAAGCGCGTGTTCCGGCTCGGGCTCGCCGCGAACTACGGGATCGAGGAGGCGGGCATTCGCAGCGCGTTCGATCGCGGCGTCAACTACGTCTATCTGACGCCGCGCGGAAAGATGGCGAAGCCGCTGCGCGACGCGATCGCGCGCGACCGCGACAAGCTCGTGATCGCCGCCGGTCCGACGGTCGGCTACTTTGGCGGCAGCGTGCGGCGCACCGCCGAGCGCTTGCTCAAGAAGCTCGGTGTCGACTACCTCGACGTCTTCCAGTTGATGTGGCTCGGCGTCGGCTCGGCGCTGACTGCCTCGACGGAGCGCGAGCTACTGCACCTCAAGGAGAGCGGCAAGGCGCGCGTGCTCGCCGTGTCGATCCACGATCGCCCTCGCGCGGGTCGGCTCGCGGAGGACTCGATCCTGGATCTGTTGATGATCCGCTACAACGCCGCACACCCCGGCGCCGAGCGCGACATCTTCCCGCACGTCGACAAGCGCAAGCCGAACATCGTCGCGTACACCGCGACCAGCTGGCGCAAGCTGCTCAAGACACCGACGGCCTGGAACGGAAACCCGATGACCGCCGGGGACTGCTATCGGTGGTGTCTATCGAACCCGAACGTCGACGTCACGCTGACCGGTCCCGCGAGCACCCAGCAGCTCGACGACAACCTCAAGGCGCTCGAGCGCGGCGCGCTGAGTGCGGAGGAAGACACCTGGATGCGTTCCTTCGGGCGCGCCGTTCACGGCTGAGCTCGTGCTCGTGTCACGTGCTCGTGCTCGTCCACGATCTTGCGCGTCACCCTCGAGCCGTGGATTCGCGCTCGCCCCTTCGACTCGCGCACCGATCGTGACGAGCGCCTACCGGCAGCCACGAGCTGTGGATTCGCGCGCCACCGTCTCGCATCGACCAGCTTGCGTGCGGCGGATGGATTCGCGGTTGGCTCCATTCCGACTGCGGTCGGGGAGCGAGCGCTCGACGAAAGGGCTGCCGCCGAAGGATCGAGCACGAGCACGAGCACGAGCACGAGCACGAGCACGAGCATGAGTATGTGGACGTGGACGTGGACGTGGACGTGGACGTGGACGTGGACGTGGACGTGGACGAACACCTCGCGAGTACGGACCTGGGCCGGTGGCGCCGATGGGAACGGGGTGCGCTGATACACTCGCCGGCGTGAATGCAAACGTCGCCAAGTGCCTCGTGGTGTCCAAGGTCCTCGTTGCCGACGGCATGATGACCGACGAGGAGAAGGCGTTCCTCGGCGACATGATGACCGCACAGGGGCTGACCGAGGTCGAGAAGCGATCGGTTCAGGACCTCGAGGGAATCGATCAGGCGACGGCGCTGGTCAAGGAGCTGCCCGCCGAGGAGCGGCAGGACATCATCGAGCACCTCGTCGATGCCGCGTCGGCAGACGGCAAGCTGTCGCCGCTCGAGCTCGACGTCGTCAAGCGGGTGACCAAAGCGCTCGGTCTATAGACGCAACAAAACCGGCATGAACAACATGCCGGTCTCGAGAGGAACAGCGAACGCTCCAGGCGCTTGAAGAGCGCCCGTCGATCAGCGCTTGCTGAACTGGAAGCGAGCGCGTGCGGCCTTCTGACCGTACTTCTTGCGCTCCTTCTTGCGGGGGTCACGGGTGACGTACCCGGCCGCCTTGAGCTTCGGGCGAAGCTCGCTGTCGATCTTCATCAACGCGCGCGTGATGCCATGGCGGATCGCCCCGGCCTGCGACGAGATGCCGCCGCCCTTCACGGTCGCGATCACGTTGTACTGGCCGATCAGCGAGACCTCTTCGAGGCCCTGGCGGATCACCATGCGAGCGGTCGGGCGCGAGAAGTAGTCCTCGTCGTCGCGATCGTTGATCGTGATCTTGCCGTCACCGGCCGAGAGCCAGACGCGCGCGATGGCCGTCTTGCGGCGGCCCGTTGCATAGGTCTTCTGCGTTGCCATCACTTCGCTCCAGCAGTCTTGTAGGTCCGCTCGCGCGCGACTTCGAGCACGCGCGGCTTCTGCGCCGCATGCTCGTGCTCGCCGCCCTTGTAGATCTTCAGCTTCTTCACGACGCGACGGCCCAGCGGGCCCTTCGGCATCATGCCCCAGACTGCTTCACGAATCGCACGCTCGGGATCGTTCGCGAGAACGTCCTTGGCCTGACGAGACTTGATGCCGCCGGGGAACAGGGTGTGGTGGATGTACCGCTTCTTGTCCGGCTTGGTGCCGGTCAGCTTTGCTGCGCCCGCGTTGAGCACGATGACGAAATCACCCATGTCAACGTTCGGGGTGTACGTGGCCTTGTGCTTGCCACGGAGGACCATTGCGATCCTCGAGGCGAGGCGACCGAGCGTGTGGCCGGTGGCGTCGACCACGTACCACTCGCGTTGTGCCTCACCGGCTTCCTTGGTCAGCCAGGAGCTCTTCTGCGTTACTTGCGTGTTCATAAAGTGCAGCCCGATCTCGGAGTTCTCTCGAAGGGCGGATCATGTACAAGGCCGCGAAAAACCTGTCAAGGTCCGCAGCAAGTCACTACCTGGGGTTTTGTTCAGTGTCAGCGGGTCGTGATACCACCTTTGCGTGTCGAGAGTTGGGTTTGTACTGAAGCCAGATAAGACGGTCGCGAGCCCGCTGCTCGCAGACCTCTGCGCGTGGTTGCTGGAACGCGGCCATGTACCTGTGGTCACGACGGAAGATCAGGTCGCCCCCGCGGGTGCCGAGATCATCCCGGAGGAGCAACTAGGCACCTCGGTCGACCTGGCGGTGGTGCTCGGTGGGGATGGAACGATCCTCCGTGCCGCTCGGTTAGTTTCGGAGCACAGCCGTCCGGTGCTCGGGATCAACCTCGGGCAGCTCGGCTTTCTCACCGGCTTCCAGATCCCGGATGCGAAGGCGGCGCTCGAGGCCGCGCTCGCGGGTCGGATGAAAAAAGAAAAACGCATGCGGATCGCCGTGCGGTTCTCGCGTGGCGGTGCCGAGCCGGTGGTCCGGTACGCGCTCAACGATGCGGTGCTCCATCAAGGCGCGATGGCGCGGCTGGTCGGCATCGATGCGTTCGTCGATGATCAGTTCGTCGCGTCGTATCGCGCGGACGGCTTGATCATCTCCACGCCCACCGGATCCACCGCGTACAACATGGCGGCCGGTGGCCCGATCGTCGTGCCCGGCATGGCGGCGATGACGATGACGCCGATCTGCGCGCACTCGCTGACCAACCGTCCGCTGGTGATCCCGGCCGCCTCCACGATCCGGCTGCAGCTCGGCGCGGATGTTCGCGGCGTGATCCTCACCGTCGATGCGCAGTGGGCGCACTCGTTCTTGCCCGGCGATGTCGTCGAGCTCACCGCGGCCGCATCGCCGCTGCTGCTGTTCGAGTCGCCCAAGGGCTTCTTCGACATCATGAGAGACAAGCTTCACTGGGGTGCACGCGCCGAGCGCGGCCCCGATAGCCCGAACAAAAAGGGCGACTGACGATTCCAGAAGGGACAAGGAGTCGATTGCATGCTGCGTCACCTGCGAGTCACCAACTTCGCGATCCTGTCCGATGTCGAGATCGAGCTCGGCACCGGTATGAACGTCCTCACCGGCGAGACCGGTGCCGGCAAGTCGCTGATCGTCGAAGCAGTCAATCTGCTGCGCGGCGGTCGCGCCTCGGCGGACATCCCGCGCACCGGCACCGATGAAGCGGTCGTCGAGGCGATCGTCGAGGTCCCCACGGATCTCCGCACGCGCGTCGCGGCGGTGCTCGAGACCGCGGGCCTCCCGGCCCACGCCGAGGATGCCGAGGGTGAAGTCTTCATCCGCCGCGTGATCCAGCGCGGTGGCCGCAGCCGGACCTACGTCAACGGTGCCCTCACCACGGCCGCGCGGCTCGCCGAGCTCGGCGCCCTGCTGATCGACCTGTCGGGTCAGCATCAACATCAAGGCCTCGTCGATCCCTCGCGGCACCTCGAGATCCTCGACGCGTTCGCACGGGCCTCGACCACCAAGCCACCCGTGAAAGTAAAACGAGCGATCGAAGTCACGGTCGCCGATGACGCGTGGCCGCTCGCCGAGACCATGACGGTCGCGTGGAGCGAGCTGCGGCGCTGCGATGACGAGCTCGCCTCGCTCGGCGGTGACGAGCGCGCACGCGAAGCGCGGGTCGATTACTTGAAGTACCAGCTCGAGGAGCTCGAGAGCGCAGCCTTCCACTCCGGCGAGGATGTCTCGATCGAGATCGAGCGCGCTCGGCTCGCATCCGTCGACACGTTGCAAAGCGCCTCTCGCACCGCCGAGGAGTCGCTATTCGGTGGGGATGACAGCGCGCGCGATCGCGTCGCGGTCGCGTCGAAGGCGATCGAGAAGGTCCTCCGCGTCGATCCCACGCTCGACGTGGTCGCGAAGCAGCTGGTCGAGATCGAGACGCTGATCGATGACACCGCGGATCAGCTCCGCACCTACGCCGACAAGCTCGAGGGTGATCCCGAGCGGCTCGCGTTGCTCGACGAGCGCGTGGCCCTGATCCGCCGCCTGATCCGCAAGCACGCGGCGGGCGCGCTCGACGACGTGATCGCCAAGACCACCGAGCTTCGATCGGAGCTCGATAGCTTGCTCGGCCGCGAATCGCGGATCGCCGAGCTCGCCTCCGCACGGACCAGGGCCGAGGCCGCCGCGATCGCCGCTGCTGCCGTGCTCACCTCGGCGCGCGCAGTCGCTGCCAAGAAGCTCGAGAAGCAAGTCGCGGCCGCGCTCGCCGAGCTCGGCATGGGCTCCGCGAAGCTCACCGTCGCGATCGAGCCGCGCAGCCTCGGTCCCACCGGTGTCGATCGAGTCGAGCTGATGCTGTGCTCGAACAAGGGTGAGGATGCTCGCCCGCTCGCAAAGATCGCCTCGGGCGGCGAGCTGTCGCGCATCATGCTCGCGCTCAAGCTCGGCCTGCAGTCCGCGGGTCGCGCCGATCCCGTCGCGACGTACGTGTTCGACGAGGTCGATACCGGCATCGGTGGAGCCACGGCCCAGGTCGTCGGCTCGCAGATCCGCGCGATCTCCGCGAGCGAATCGGAGACGCGCCAGGTGCTCTGCGTGACGCACCTGCCGCAGATCGCGGCGTACGCGGATCACCACTTCCACGTCGAGAAGACGGAAGTCGGTGGCCGCGTCGAGACGCACGTCCGCCGGCTGACGGCGGCGCAGCGCAAGGACGAGCTCGCGCGCATGCTCGGCGGCAGCGTGACCTCGAAGGCCAAGGCGCACGCGGCCGAGCTGCTCGCCGAAGCGGCGCGGCCGGCGCGCAAGAACGCGATGGCGTAGCCGACCAACGGATCTGCCGTGTTCATTTCGGTGACACGGGTCCGAAGTCTGTCGCGCTCGTTCGATCCCAGGCTGCGTCAG
>JANNBP010000074.1:0-28230 GCA_031385555.1 Deltaproteobacteria bacterium
ACATTATGCCGACTACGTGGTTATGCCGCGTAGCAGCTCGGCGCCGACGAGGACGCAGCTTCTCTACGCGGCATAATCCAAGCGCCTGATCCTGGCTGCTCCGGCACGCACAGCCGGATGGAGGCGCCATGGATGCTGTTGCCACGGTCCGGATGTCCGGACCACTCACCTGCCACGTTGAAGGATTTGCCGCCGAGCTTCGAGCGCACGGCTACACCGAGCTGTCGCTAGCAAATCAGCTCCGACTGATGTCGGACCTGAGCCGTTGGTTGGAGAGCCGACGGTGCGCCGTTGATGAGATCGATCGGAGAATCGTGCGTCGGTTTCTCGCGAGGCGCCGACGGACGTATACGCAGTTCACGACTGAGCGGGCGCTACGCCCCTTGCTCACCTACTTGCAAGGAGTCGACGCAATCGCCGTCACCAGCGCTCCCGCGCAGGTGCGCAGCGAGCTGCTGCAGCAGTACGAGCGATACATCGTCGAAGAGCGAGGTGTCACGCCTGCTGTTCGCGATCGGTATCTGGCGGTCGCCGACGAGTTTCTCCGTGGTCGCAAACTCTCGTCGCTGACGGCACGCGCATTGACTCGGTACATCGACACGAATGCCGGGCGCCCATGGTTTGGCGGGTGGCTGAGCGCGCTGCGTGCGGTGTTGCGGTTCCTGTTCATCGCGTCGAAGACCGCGACCAATCTCGTTTACGTGGTGCCATCGGCGCCTCACTGGGCGCAGGCCTCGTTGCCGAAAGCACTCGAGCCCGACGAGCTCGCTGCGGTTCTGTCCGGGTGCGATCGCCGCACTGTGGTGGGCTGTCGTGACTTTGCGATTCTGGTGCTCCTGTCTCGTCTTGGTCTTCGCTCATGCGAGGCGGCAGCTCTCGAGATCGAAGACATCGACTGGCGAGCGGGTGAGATCGCCATCAGAGGCAAGGGACGTTCGTTGGCGCAGCTGCCACTCCCCGTCGACGTCGGCGAGGCCATCGTTGCGTGGCTCCGACGAGGACTTCGCAATCAGACGACGCGCTCGGTATTCGTGAGTGTCCGTGCGCCCTACGGGTCTCTCACGGCGCAAGCGATCAAAGCGATCGCGACGTCGGCACTGCGCGCGGCAGGAATCGAGCGTGGATCCGCCCATCGACTCCGTCACACCGCCGCGACGCAAATGCTTCGCCGCGGTGCATCGATGACCGAGATCGCGCAGGTGCTCAGGCACCGTCACCTCGATACGACCGCGATCTACGCCAAGGTGGACCACGAGTCGCTGCGCACGATCGCGAGGTCGTGGCCGGTCGATGGCCCAGATCCGGATCGAATTCGCGAGCTCGCACCGGCGTGGCCGCGAGGTGTCGCGTGATCGGTCTCCGTCGTGCGCTGGCTGACTATCTGAAGACTCGACGTGCTCTCGGGTACAAGCTCAAGGCCGCAGGAGAGATGCTGCCGGACTTCGTCGGCCATCTCGAGAAGCGCCGCGCGTCGCACGTCACCACCGTCGCTGCGATTGCCTGGGCGACGCAGCCTCGCGACGTCCATCCCAATTGGTGGCGACAGCGATTGGTCGTGGTGCGTGGGTTCGCGAAGTACTTGCAGACGATCGACAGCCGGACCGAAGTGCCTGCACTCGATCACCTACCCGCACACGAGGGCACGCGGTCGACGCCCTACGTCTACTCCGCAGCGGACATCACCGCCTTGTTGTCGGCGAGCGAGACACTCCGTGCGCCGATTCGTGTTGCGACCTATCGGACGTTGCTGGGGCTGCTCGCAGTGACCGGCATGCGAGTTGGCGAAGCGATCGCCCTCGACGAGCGCGACTTCGATCGACGGCGCGAGGTGCTCGTGATCCGAAAGACCAAGTTCGACAAGTCGCGCGAAGTGCCGCTGCACGCTTCGACCGTACAGGCGCTCGACCGCTACGTGCGCGATCGCAATCGCCTCTCACCTCGGCGAAAGGGGTCGAGCTTCTTCGTCTCGACCGCAGGCTCGCGGCTGTTCTATCAAAACGTCCACGAGACGTTCTTAAAGCTGGTCTACGCAGCCGGACTCGGCGATCGCCGACCGCGCCGACCAAATATTCACGATCTGCGGCATACGTTCGCGATCCAGACCGTCGTCGACTGGTACCGCACCGACGTCGACGTCGAGGCGCGCCTCCCGCTGCTCTCGACCTACCTCGGCCACATCGGCCCGTCGTCGACGTACTGGTACCTGACCGCCGTGCCGGAGTTACTCGAGGCCGCGACCATCCGGCTCGAGCGCTCGAGAGTGAAGCCGTGACGCTCGTCGCCGGCCTCCTTGAAGCATTCTTCACCGACCGCCTACAGCATCAGCGAAACGCGAGCCCGAATACGGTCGCGGCGTATCGCGACACGTTTCGTCTGCTACTCGCGTTCACGCAGGACCGGTTGCGCAAGCCGCCCTCGGCCTTGCCGCTTGCCGACCTCGACGCCACCCTCGTCGTCGCGTTCCTGCAGCACCTCGAGAAGCAGCGGCATAACAGCGTGCGAACGCGAAACGCCCGGCTCGCTGCGATCCACTCGTTCTTTCGCTTCGTCGCGCTTCAAGAGCCCGCGTGCAGCGCCACGTGCCAACGTGTACTTGCTATCCCGACCAAGAAGGCCGAGCGAAAGCTCGTCACCTCGCTCGGTCGGACCGAGCAGGAAGCGCTGCTCGCCGCACCCGATCGCAAGACCTGGCTCGGCCGCCGCGACCACGCGATCATCATGCTCCTTCTTCAAACGGGACTTCGCGTCTCGGAGTTACGCGATCTGCGTTGCGGGGACGTCGTGCTCTCGACGGGATCGCATGTGCGTTGTCGAGGCAAAGGCCGCAAGGAACGTTGCACGCCGCTGACGCGAGAGACCGTCTCAGTATTGCGAGCATGGCTCGCGGAGCGGGCGGGTTCGCCGACGGAGCCGGTGTTTCCGAGTCGGCGCGGTGCCGTGCTCAGCCGGGATGCCGTCGAGCGTCTCGTGACGAAGTACGCCGAGCTCGCCACTGCCAACTGTCCTTCGCTGCGCTCCAAGCGCGTTACACCGCACGTGCTTCGTCACACGACCGCTGTGTCGCTGCTCCAAGCCGGCAACGATCGAGCCATCATCGCGTTGTGGCTCGGGCACGAATCGATCGAGACGACGCAGATGTACCTCGACGCCGACCTCACGATGAAAGAGCGGGCACTTGCCAAGACTGCGCCGCTGCGCGCAGGCCCAGGTCGATATCGACCCGACGACAGCCTTCTCGCCTTCCTGAGCGGCCTCTGATTATGCCGCGTAGACATCGGTCATCTTCGACGAGAGCACCACCGCTACGCGGCATAACCGGGTAGTCGGCATAATGCGACGGGTGTCATGCCGCGCTCCATCGCGGGTTGATCACGATCACCGGTACGTCTTCAAACCTGACGGTCACCCGCCGCCACGAGGTTGCGTACGACCTCGCGCCGATCGATGAACACGTTCAGGGCACGACTCCAGCCGACTTCGTTCAGAGCGAATTCGCCGATGACTCGTGCGGCGAACCTGTTCGGCCTGCCGCTCAGCGCATCGAGCCGAGAGACGACAACAGCGGTCAGGCCCATGGCCGTGCGATCCACAGCGAGATCGATGCCCACGTGGGCACGAATCTCCGTCACGCCGCCGATCAACGGCGTGGCACCGACGAAGCGCGAACCTCGGCAAGCACGATGCCCGCCGAGCGGGTCGTTCAGCACACCGAGCCGGCGGCCAGCAACATCTGCGAAAACATCCACCACTCCGAGATCGATACCCACGTGGGCACGAATCTCCGTCGGCTCTCACGCTTCGAACGCGAACGCCTACGAGCGGACGCGCGGAGTGCATTGCTCAACTTGGGATTCCGATCAGGCGAGGCAGGAACAGCCGTCGACCTCGCGCTGCGAAGGCTCGGGGAGGTTCCGTTGGAAGACCTCCTGCGTGAAGCACTGAGAAGCTCTCGAAGATAGATGCTGCAGCCGGAAGCGGATGGCTCGTCCACGCGGTGCTCGCTACATCGCCCGGACCAGTGCTGCCGCAGGGCGATCGGTTCTTGATGGTGTTTGACAGCGCAGGCGACGGCCATCCACAGGGGCTCGCTACATCGCCGTATGATTGCGCGCCGTGACCAACCGCCGCACGCGCGTTCGATCTCGTGTGCACGGGATCGGTGCGACGTTCGCGAAGAGTATCTTCGACGCTGTAACCTCTGCACCACGCGTACGTGATCTCCAGAACGCCGTTGCGCGCAGGCGTTCGCGATCTGCGTGACGAGCACTCGACGCATGAAACGACCCGGCCGCCGAGGTCGGTCGCACTCTCGCCCGTTGCGGGCCACGCGCGCACGGAGCGTGACGAGCGCACTGCACCACGCGTCCTCGATCATCCGAACGCGCGTCTGTGCGGCGACCGTGCGAGCCAGCAGTCTAGTGGTGGCGCTCGGCGCGGTCCGGTGCGCGCGGGCCCGCAGGGCGAGTGCGACCGGCCGAGGCCCGAGCTAGACCAAGCACGCCACCCTAAGCACGACCATGCGCGATTTCGCTCGGTCCCACGCGGATGACCTGTCTCGCCACCTCACTGCATGGCCACGAGGCCGTAGCTCCGTGCGATCCAGCAGTCGCCCTCCAGGTCGTCGAGTGCCGTCTCGCACCCAAGCGCCTCCCGCTCGTCGCCGACGAGGAGCTCGCCGCGCTGCTTCGCGGCATCGGGCCGTGTGATGTTCGAGCTGTGCTCCTCGTCGATGACCTCGGGATTCGCAAAGGCATGCAGCGCCACTTCAAGCTGCCCGAGGCCGAGCTCTCAGCGCCGTGGCGGCCGTATCGCACGATCGCGTCCTGGCACATGTGGCGCCTTCTCGAATCCCGATCGCTTGCGCGCGCTGCGCGGGCCGCGACATAGTGGTCGCGCCGTATGCCGATCAGTGGTTTCTTGCCGCCCCCCGGATTTCGCGATGCCGCGAAGCCGGCACTGACGAACGGCGAGGTGGTCGCGTCGACCTACCAGATCCGCGACGAGATCGCGCGCACCGATTCCGGCGTGGTGTTCGAGGCGCGGGACATGATGATCGACCGGCTGGTCGCGCTCAAGCTCGCGTGGCGAGACCCCGGCATGCCGTCGCTGCTGCTCGAGGCCCGGCGCTGTGCGGCGGTTCGCGATCCGGCCGCGGTGGCGATCCACGGCATGGGCATGCACAACGGCGTCGAGTACGCCGTCGGCGAGCGCGTCGTCGGGCAGCTGCTGCGCGACGTGATCGGGACGCAGCTCAACGCCGATCAATACCTGACGCGGCTGCGCGTGCTGGTCCACGCGGTGTCGCGCGCCCACGAGGCCGGCATCGCGATCGGTGACATCTCGGGCGCGACGATCCTGTGCGAGACCGACGGCCGCATGGTGCTCGGCCGGCTCTCGCTCTCGCAGATCCCCGCGTTCGGGCCCCTCGGGCAGATCCTCGCGCCCGAAGTCGTGCGTGGCGAAGCCGAGGCGAACGACCCGGCCTCCGCGGAGGCGATCGATCTCTACGGCCTCGGCTGCATCGCGATCGAGATGGCGCGCGGTGCGCCGCCGTTCGCGATCGATCTCGAGACCGGCGAGCCCGCGCCGAAGGAAGCCGAGCTGCGCGGTCACGCCCAGGTCCCGCCGCCGCGGCTCGCGGATCTCCGACCGGACCTACCAGGCGAACTGTCCGATCTCGTCGAGTGGCTGCTGGCGAAGAATCCCGCCGCGCGCCCGCCGTCGGCGAAGGAGGTGGGCGCCGAGGTCGATGCGATCATCGAGAGGATCGGCATGGGCACCCGTTCGATCCGCGTGTTGATCGTCGACGACGACACGCCCCGTGCACGCCTCGCGTGGAGCCTCACTCGCCGCGCACACGCGAGCGCGATCGTCGAGACCGCCAGCGAAGGCACCGATGCCGCGCACAAGCTCAACCGCGATAGCCCGGACCTGGTGTTCATCCGCGCGTCGCTCCGCGGTGTGATGAATGCGCTCGAGCTCTGCATGTACGCGCGCGGCTTGCGCGTCGACCCGGCGGCGATGCGCCTGGTGATCGTCGGCGACATCTCCGAAAAAGATCAACCCGCGTTCGCCGCCGCCGACGCCAGCTTCATCGCCGCTGACGACCAGCTCCCCGAGGCGATGCTGTCGCGCGTTCGCCATGCTGCCTTCGATTCGCCGCGCCGCCGCAAGCCGCGCACGACCGTGTCGGGATAGCGCCAGCGATCGTCGCACCGCCGTTAGCGTCGGGTGTTCCGCCTGTGCGCTCCACCACGTTGAGAAGCGGTCAGGAGTTATCGGTACCCGGTCAGGGCGGCACCTCTATACTCGGCCCGTGCGTTGGCCCCTGTTGTTCGTCGTCCTCGCCGCCTGTGGCTCGGATCCCGCTCCCACCGCGTTGTTCGACCTCGATGCTCCGATCGACACGGCGGAGACCTACTGGGACCTCCCGTTCCCGTCGGATCTGCGACTCGCCGCGAGCGGTGCACCCGACATCGCCGAGTTCCCGAATCCCCGCGATACGCCGATCCTTCGAAGCCTGCTCTCCTCGATCGACGTGCGACGTGGCTGGTCGACGATGCCGGTCGCGTACTTCCGATTCTCCGCGGCGATTCCCGCATACGACCTCGACACGGTGATCGATCCCGCGTCGGACCACCCGGCCGCGCTCCTGATCGATATCGATCCCGCGTCGGACGAGTTCGGCCTCCGGTTCCCGCTGGTCGCGAGAACGCTGACGACGGATCGCTACGTCTCGTCGAACGTCGTCGCGCTCGCTCCACGCCCCGGGCTGGTGTTGAAAGCGTCGACCAAGTACGCCGTCGTGCTGCGCGAGAACTTCGCGCCCGGATTCGAAGCCCCCGCCGACTTCGCCAAGCTCCGCGAGGGCGGCATTCCCGACGGAGCGCGCGGCGCCGCGGCCGCCGAGCTCTATGCCGATCTCTGGCCGGTGCTCGTCGAGTCGGAGATCGACGACGCGCTCGTCGCGACGGTGTTCACCACCGGTGACGAGGTCTCGCGCCTGTTCGCGCGCAGCGAGGCGGTTCGCGCCGCGCATCCGGTGACGATCGACAACCTGGCGCTCGTCGAGGGCGACACCCTCGACGGGTTCTGTCACCTCTCCGGCACGATCACGATGCCTCAGTTCCAGACCGGCACGCAGCCATTCAACCACGACGGCGTGTTCGTGGTCGACGGCAACGACGTGCCGCAGGTCCAGACCACGATGGACATACCGATCACCATCACCATCCCGAAGCAGGTGATGCCGGCGGGTGGCTGGCCGCTGTTCCAGTTCTTCCACGGCTCTGGTGGAATCTCGACGGGCGTCGTCGATCTCGGGTACTCGCCGACCTCCGACGATGTCCCCGAGCTCGGCAAGGGCCCCGGCTTCGTCGTCGCACGCCACGGCATCGCCGCCGTCTCCGCGGCGATGCCGGTCAACCCGGAGCGACTCCCCGGCGCTGCCGAGACCGAGTACCTGAACCTCAACAACCTCGTCGCCTTTCCGTTCACGTTCCAGCAGGGCGCGATCGAGCAGCGGTTGATCCTCGACGCGCTCCTCGATCTCGAGATCCCCGCCGCCACGCTGAACGGCTGCACGGTACCCGCACCTGTCGGAGGCGTTCACAAGTTCGACCCGGCGAAGCTCACCGCAGGTGGGCAGTCGATGGGCGGCATGTACACCAACTTGGTGTCGGCGATCGAGCCGCGCTTCGGAGCGGTCGTTCCCACCGGCGCAGGCGGCTTCTGGAACCTGATGATCTTGCAGACTGCGACGGTCCCGGGCGCCAGCGGCTTTCTCGCCGCCGCGCTCGGTGTCGACGAAGCCGACCTGTCGTTCGTGCACCCTGGGCTGATGGCGCTCGGGCTAGGCTGGGAGATCGCCGAGCCGATGGCGTACATGAACCGCGTCTCCGCACGCCCCCTGCCCGACCAGCCGTCGCGCCACGTCTACGAGCCGGTCGGCAAGGACGACGTCTACTTCCCGATCGCGGTCTACGACGCTGCCGCGCTCGCCTACGGCAACAACCAGGTGGGCCAGGAGCTCTGGCCGTCGATGCAGGACGCGCTCGCGACGCAGGGCCTCGAGGGATTCGCGAGCTACCCGGTCAAGGGCAATCGCGACGGCAAGACGCGCGTGGTGGTGCAGTACGAGGGTGACGGTCTGATCGACGCGCACTACATCTATCGCCAGCTCGAGACCGTGAAGCACCAGTACGGCTGCTTCCTCGCGACGTACGTGCGCGATGGGGTGCCGATCGTCGATGCACCCGGTCCGCTCGACACGCCCTGCCCGTAGCCCTATCGGTAGTGCCGACGGCGGTAGACGCCCCAGTCGGCGCGGCCGTCGTCGTACTGCCAACCACCGCGCGCCCAGGTCCGACGACCACCGGTGTTGCTCCATGCGCCACCGACGTAGACGTAGCCCGGGCGATCCACTTCCCACGCGCCGGGCGTCCAGACGTAGCCGTTGTTCTGGTAGTCCCATGCGCCGTCCGTATAGATGTAGCCCTGGCGATACCCCGCCCACTGGCCGTCTACCCAGACCCACTGGTTGCCCTGCGCCTGCCAGTGGCCCTGGATCCAGTAGTGGTTCGCGCGCTCGGGCTGCCAGAACCCGGCCTGCCAGGTGTACGCACCGTTGACGTACGTGTGGCGACCGTTGACCCAGACGAAGCCGGGCCGGGCGCCGTAGTCGTAGTACTCGACGCTGGCGATCACCGGCGGTGCGATCGTCGCGGCGATCACCGCGGTGGTCACGGCGACGGCGGCGAGCGTCGCGAGCGGATTCCCGCGCACGTGCAGATGCCCGGTGCCCCGGACGTAGCAGCCGCTGATCGCGACCACGAGTAACACTACCCCCAGGTGTTTGCGCATGTGGCGCATCATAACGTGGCCACCGCCACGAAACGCAAACCTCACCGGAGGAGACGTGTAAACGTCACCGCGTCCGGCAGTCACATGCCCTGTCCACGGCGTTGCCCCTGGCGACCAGGAGCCGCCAAGCGCTGCTCGATCCGGCGCAGCACGCGCGCTGCCCGCATCCGCTCGCGCGGTCCGAGGCGACCGTCGCCGTTGACGTCGAACTGTTCGAGCAACGCGCGGCGCATCCGCTGCCGCTTCGCGACCCGTTGCGGATCGCGCTGGCGCAGCTGCCCACGCTGGCGCATCCGCTCTCCGCGCGGCGCGTCGACCCGGACGTCGACGTCGACATCGACATCACCGGTATCCACCGGACCGCCGGGCGGGTTGAGGAGGTCGGCGGAAGCGACCGACGAGAAGGCGGTCAGCGCGACGAGAACGAGACTGGCGAGCTTCATGCCCGATCAGACTCGGCGCCCAGGCCTTGGTTAAGCGCGCCTGCGCCGGCGGAGCATGAGCAGGCCGGCGAACGTCCCGAGTGCCAGCGCACCCTCGCCGCCCCCGCCGGTCGAGCAACACCCCGCATCCTCGACCTCGATGACAAGGCAGACCGGCGAGCAGGTCGCCGAGCCTTGGATCCCGTCGTCGCAGGCCTCGCCGTTGTCGAGGATGGCATCGCCGCAGGTCGGCGCGAGGCAATAGGTCCGGCACGCACCGGGAATGTCGGCGTTGTTCGGGCCGTCGTCGCACTGCTCGAACTGCTGCTTGACGCCGTCGCCGCAGATCGACTTGCGATTCGCGACCACGCAGAGATCGTCGATCGCCCAGCCACCGAGCTGCAGGCCCTCGTCGGTCGACATGGCGAACGCGATGTCGAGCGTGTGCCCGAACGCGTAGCCGGAGACCCCGATATCGGTGAATCGCCACTCGCGATCGATGTGGTGGATCGTCGAGCGCTGCCCCATGTTCGCGGTGAAGTTGACCCACGCTTGGCGACCGTTGACGGTGACCGACGCCTTGTCGAACTCGCTGTCCTCGACGGCGAGCCACCGGCGGAACTGCAGGCGCACGTCGCTGTATTGCCGGATATCGATCGGCGGCAGCCGCATCACCGAGCTCTGCTGTGCGGCGTAGTCGCCACCGAGGTTCTGGCCGATGATCTTGGTGCCGGTGAACGCCGCGGGCGGATCGGTCGCGCCGGTGCCGGGTGGCTCGCCGTACTCCCACGTCGACATCGAACCGTCGGTGGTCGCCGTCGTCCAGCCGTCGACAAATGGATTCGTCTGATCGAAGTCGATGCAGTAGAGCGGCACCGTCGAGCCCTGGTAGACCTGATAGAACGGGTCCGCGAGGTTATCGGCGAGCACGAGGTGCGAGCCGTCCTTGAACGTGATCAGCGCCTTGAACAGCGTGGTGCCGTCGACGGCGAGTGGCAGCTGCGCGAAATAGCGATCCTCGTTGACCTTCTCCATCACCACGGTGCCGGGCAGCGGCGTGGCGGTGAAGCCCGGGCGCCAGTCGAAGTTGACGCGCTCGATGTCATCGCCCGAGCACCGCGGCGACATCCCCTCGAGATCGAGGCGGACCACCGTCGACTGCGTCTGTCCTTCGAGCAGCCCGGGCGCGAGGATCTTGCCGGTGGCGGTGCGCAGACCGTGGCGACCGAAAGCGTCGCGGATCGCGCACTCGTGCGGCGTGCCGTTGTCGAGATCGCCGTCGTCGTCGTCCGCCGCGAGCACTTCGATCAGCGCCGTGGTGATGCCCGTCGAGCGGCGCAGCGTGGCGAGAAACAGCTTGTGCAGGAGCGGGCGGGCGGTGGCCTCGCCGAGCTCGGCGAACAGCGCCTTGCGAAGATCGAAGAACGCGCCGCCATAGATAATCCCGGTCAGGTGGATCTCGCCGACGTCGGTGGGGAACACGTTCTCGCCGACCGCGGGATCGAGCTGACGCAGCGGTTCGTTGCTGAGGAAGAACCCGCGTCCCATCCCGGCGTCGTTGGTGATCAGCGTGGCGAGGAAGTCAGCGGCGCCCTCGCTCATCGCCCCGTCGAACGCGCCGACGCCCTCGATGATCTGGACCGCATGGAGGTGGTGGCCGAACTCGTGATAGACGACGTCCTCGAGGCGACCGGTGTTCTCGCAGTCCGCGTTCGCGATGAAGAAGTTGAGCGCCTTGCCGTCGTAGAACGCGTTGCAGTTCTGCTCGATGTTGACGTTGACCGTCATCGGGTCGTCGAGCGTCGGCATCGCGGGATCGATGAAGCTGCGGACGTACTCCTTGACCGTGTTCGTCGACACGAACGCGACGAGCTGAGCGTCGTCGAGCTCGGTACCGCTGACATCCCACACGGCTTGCCCCGCCGGCGAGATCGCCAGCTGCGCCGTCGCGAGCGCGCCACCCGTGGCCTTGTTGGTGATCGCCGCGAAGTCGCCGATCACCGCGGTGGTCACCGTTTGCTCGACGTCGGGGCTCCACGAGATCCCGCCTTCGCCGCTCGTGGTCTGCGGTGTGCCGCCGACCATCAGCTGCGTGTTGTGCGCGGGCTTCGCGAGGCGATCGCGACCGGGATGACGATCGACGGTGTTGTACAGCACCGTGCCGTTCGCGAAGCGATTCTGCTGGTGCACCGCGAGCACGTCACCGGTGCTCGGATCGACGTACGCGAGATAGCGGCCCTCGCCTTTGCCATCGATCTCGTGCGGCACCGCGACGCGATAGCCGAGCACCGCATCGTCGGCGACCAGGGGGAGGATCACTTCGTCCGAGACCCGGACCACCGGTGCCGTGGGGAGGGCGAGTTGCTGCCGAAGATTCGCGGTCGCCTTGGAGAGCAGCTGGGCCGGTCTCATCGGCTTGCTCTTCACCACCGGGACGGCGACGTTGGGGAACGCCTCGCTCCCGATCACGAACAACCGGTCGTGCTTGAACCGGAAGCTGATCTGCCCGCCGACGACGCGGCGACCGCCGGCGCGCTGGAGGAAGCCGATCGAGCGCTGATCGCCGTCGGAGTGATTCGACACCAGCTCGAAGTCGGCGACCTGCGCGCCGGGTGCGAGCAGATCGAGGTGCGCCGCGAGCCACTGCCGCGCGGCGTGCTCCGCGATCATCGGCGACGCGTTCGCGCCGAACACCGGGATGCCCTGGCCCCACAGCCGGCTCGGGACGCCGGTCGCCGGATCCCACGCCGCGTGCCACGCACCCGCTGCTTGCGTGAACCGGTTCCACGCCTTGGTCGATTTCGCATCGAAGCGCACGTTGCGCGTCGTCCGCAGCGGCTTGCTGCCGACGCCGGCCGCAGGCATCGCCGTGATCGTGTCGGCCGCGATCCGTGGAGTGGGTGGTTTCGGGACCACGGCGCTGGCCGTCGCGGTCAACAGTAATAGACCGGAGAGCCCCCCGACGAGACGCATCCAAGGAGTAGAGCGCATCCCCGTCCGCGGCCCAAGGGGATCCGTCCTGTCCGATCCTTCCCCGCTGAGGCGTCCGGTCGGTAGGCTTGGGGCCCGCGTGTGCACGTGCTTGCTCGTGCTCGTCACGATGTTGTCCACGCCAGGTGCGTTCCTGCGTCGAGTAATCGCACCTCGCCCAGTGCGCCGTTTCCGGTGTTCCTAGCGGTGCGTTTCCAACCGTACGTGGTCAGAGCGCGCCAACGTTCGCCAAGGGACTATTTCGGGCGCGTTCTCGACGGTCGATCGAGCGCGGGCGTACCCAACCCTTGGCGAAGGTTGGCGTGCCTTGGCGGGTTGGCGCCCTTCCGACCAGGCGTTGTTCAGGGGCGTGATCTCAAAGAGAACGGTTGGATGATCGAACTCTCCCGGTGTTCTCTGGTCGGGTTCCGGTCTAGCCCGCTCCCAGGACGATCTGGAGCGCCGCGTCCCGGCTGTCGCGCACGGCCCGTGCGAGGGCGAGCTGCCCCCGCGCCCGCACGACGTTGTGCTCCCGGCGGGACGCGAAGCGCGCGGCGTCCCAACCGAAGTACTCGTCGCGGAACACGTCGACGCAGAACCGCGCCGCGAGCTCGAGGCAGACGGTCTCGAGCCCGAGCACGATCGACCGCAGCTCGTCGTCACCGACGGTTACGACCGAGCGGAACCCTCGGATCGCCGCCTCGAAGATCCGCAGGTCGAACGTCACCGACCCGGCATCCTCGCCGTGTGGGTTGCACCACGACCGCATCGCATCGCCGAGCTCGTAGGCGAGGGTCGACAGGCCGAACGTGTCGAGGTCGACGATCGCCGACGCCCGCTGATCCACGAACAGCACGTTCGAGATCTTGAGGTCGCCGTGGCAGTGGCGCGGAGGGCACGCCGGGAGTGCCGGCAACGCGCTCGCCGCGTCGAGAATCTCGCGTGCGAGCAGGGTGGCCTCGGGGAGCTCGCGCTGGTCGAGCTGCGACGCCAGCTTCGCGAGGTGCGCCGGCGTGTCGTGGACACCGACGCGTGCGAACGCGTAGTCGTGCTGCAGATCGCCGAGCGCGCGATGCATCCGCCCGACGAGCTCGCCCGCACTCTCCGCCCACCCGGGAGCCGGCACGCGATGGACCGTCTCGCCGGCGACGAACGTCAGCGCGCGCCAGGTGTGCTCGCCCTCGATCACCCACGCTCGATCATCGACGGTGCGGATCAACCGCGGTGTCGTCATCCCGTGCTTCGCGAGGTGTGCGGTCACCGCGTCGATGTCGAGGTTCACCTCCGGTGCGAAGATCGGGTGCAGTCGCTGCAATACCCCTCGTGGCTCACCGCGCTCGCGGATCAGGAACGTCTGGTTGATCAGCCCGCCGGCGATCGCGACGGGCTCGAGCTGCTGCCAGCCCCACGCCGCGAGCGGGATCAACTCAGTTACCCTGGATCTCGAGCAGCTCGATGTCGAACACGAGCATGCCCTGCGGACGACCGGGACTGCCCTTGTAGGCGAGCTCCTCGGGGATCCAGAACCGCGCCTTGTCGCCGACGCTCATCACCTGCAAGCCGTCGGTCCAGCCCGCGATCACGCCGTTGAGTCCGAACGTCGCCGGCTTGCCGCTCTTCATCGACGAGTCGAAGTTGTTGCCGTCCGTCGTCCAACCCGCGTAGTGGACGGTGACCTTGTCGGTCGGCTTCGGCTTCGGTCCGCCCGGGCCTGGCTTGAGGATCTTGTACGAGACGCCCTTGTCGGTCTTCTTCGCATCGGCCGGCGGCGCCGCGACATCGGATGGTGCCGGTTGCGTACCGCCCGGCTTGGCCGCGTGCGGATCGGCCTTCTCGACCGGCTTGATCTCGAGCAACTCGATGTCGAACACCAACATGCCCTGCGGCCGACCGGGCTGGCCCTTGTAGGCAAGCTCCTCGGGGATCCACATCCGCACCTTGTCGCCAACGCTCATCACCTGCAGGCCGTCGGTCCAGCCCGGGATGACGCCGCCGAGGGAGAACTCGGCAGGTTGGCCCTTCACGACCGACGAATCGAACATCCGCCCGTCGGTGGTCCAGCCGGTGTAGTCGACGCGGACTTTTTCGCTCGGCTGCGGCTTCGGGCCGCCCTTGCCGGTCTTGAGCACGACGTACGAGACGCCCTTCGGGGTCTTCTTCGCCTCGCTGGGTGCGGCCGCGACGTTGGCGGGCGTGGGTGGAGGTTGCTGGCCCTTCTCGATCTGGAGGACCTCGACCTCGTAGCAGAGCAGGCCCTGCGGGGCCCCCGGGAGCGGCTTGCCGTTGTTCGACATCTGCGCCGCGTCGACCCAGAACCGGTCGCGCTCGCCGGCGACCATCGACGTCAGCATCTCCTCCATCGCCTTCGGCTGACGGAACGGCGGCACCGACGCGGGACGCTTCCGCATCTCCGTCGAGACGAACATCATTCCCGTCGCGTCCCACGCCGTGTAGTTGAACGTCACGGTGTCGTAGAACTTCGCCGGCTCCTTGCCGGTGCCCGGGCGGATCTGGAGCATCGCCAGGCCGCTCTTGGTCTTCTTCGCCGACGCGGGCGGCGCGGCGACATCGGCCGGGATCTCCGGCGCGGACTGGATGTCGACGACCTCGACCTCGTAGACCAGCGTCTCGGCGTTCGCCTGCGGCGCGCCCTTGTAGCCGATCGACGGCGGCACCCACAGCATGCCCTTCTCGCCCTTCTTGATCAGCTGCATCGCCTCGGTGAACCCGGGCGCGGTGGTCGCGAGGTTGAGCGGCATCGGCTGGCCGCGGTTCTTGTTGGTGAAGAACGTCTCGCCCGTGGTCTGCCGCCAACCGCTGTAGTTGATCAGCACCGTGTCGTTCTTCTTCGCGGCGGCGCCAGCATCGTTGGTGACGAGCTTCTTGTAGACCAGGCCGCTCGACGTCTTGATCGCGTCGGGTGGGGGCGCCTTGATGTCCATCGGTGGCGTCACCTGCTGCGCCTTCGGTTTAGCCGCCGATCCGTGACCCGGAGGCGCTTCCGCCGTGTCCGTACGGAACGGGCGAGGATTCTGATCCTTTTTGTCCTCGGATCCCTTTTGGCAAGCGGTCAGGACGAGCAGGGAAAACAGCAGGCGACGCATATGCCGCGGAACATACGGCACACGCTCACGCGATGCCAGCGAAGGCCTCGCGCGTCAGGTTCCGGGTGCCATGGGCCTCGACGACCACGTTGTCCTCGATCCGGATCCCGCCAAACGGGCGCAGCTCGTCGATCATGGCCCAGTCGACCAGGCTACGGGTCTCGGTTGCTTCCTGGAGCGGCTTGATCAGCGGATCGATAAAATAGACGCCGGGCTCGATCGTGAACACCTGACCGAGCTCGATCACGCTCGTATTCCGCAGGAACTTGTTCTCGGGGCGCGGCAGCCGCGGCTTCATCCCGACGTCGTGGACGCAGACGCCGAGCGAGTGGCCGAGCCCGTGCGGGAACAGGGCGCGGGTCACGCCCTTGTCGACCAGCTCGTCGGCGCTGCCCTTGCCGAGCCCGAGCTCGCGCAGGGCGACGGCGAGGAGGCGATGGGTGTCGTCGTGCAGCTCCTCGTAGGCCATCCCCGGCGTGATCCGGCGGATCACCTCTTGCTGCACCGCCTCGACGTGCGACAGCAACTCGCCGAACCGCTTCGCCGCCGCGCCGGTGCCGCGCACGTACGTGCGCGTGATGTCGGAGCCGTAGCCGAGAAACTTCGCGCCGGCGTCGACCAGCAGGGATGTGTCACCGGCGATCTGTTCGGTGGTGTACGCGACGTAGTGCAGCACCGCCGAGTGCGCGCCGAGCGCGACGATGTTCTTGTACGGCGCCCACGCGTCATCCTGATTCGACGCGTGGAGGTACGCGAGGTGGATCTGGAGCTCCGACGGTGTGCCGGCGAGAAACTCGCGTTGGGTCCGCAGGTGCCCACGAGCTGCACGGCGCGACGCCTCGGCGAGACACTCGATCTCGTACGCGGTCTTGCGGGTGCGCAGCAGATCGAGCGCGACCACCAGCGGCGCCGGGTTGACCTCGCCGGGAGGTGACGTGCCCTGATCGCGCGTGATCACGGCAACTTTCCCACCGGGCAACGCATCCGCGATCTTTCCCGGTTGGACCACGACGAGCTCGAGCTCCGACCAGAAGTGCTCGCTCTCGGGCGGCGCGACCGTCTCCCAGAAATCGTCGACGACGGTCCGCACCAGCATCGGCTTCTTGCCGGGGCGGATGATCAAGTACGCGTCGGCCTCGACGAGCGGCACCCAGTGCAAGAACGCCGGCGTCGGGTTGAGGGGCCAGTACTGATCGTCGAACCGGTTCTTCGCGGTCGCGGTACCGCTGCACAGCACGACGGCGTCGAAGCCATGTGCAGCGAGCGCGGCCTCGTAACCGGCCTGGAGAGTCTTGACGTGGACTGGATAACCGGAGACGTCGATCACTCGCGGAGTCTACTTCGGGGCCAACACAAAAGACGCTGCAGGCGTGCGCTCGATCGAGAACTGGCGCCCTTCTACCAGATCGCCGACGACGAGCCGCACGGCCGGCACGGCCAGCTGGCCCCGCTTGGCCGGCACACCGTAGCGGCGTGCGATCGCGCGGATGCCGTCACCATCGGAGCTGCGAAAGCCACCGATGGTGGCGTCGCCCTTGAACGATCCGGCGGCGGCCATCAGGGCCGTGCGCTGCGCTTGCGAGACGGTGCCGTACGCGACCAGCACCGGTCCGGAGATCGCGGAGAGCGTCAGCACCGAGGCGGTCCCCGCCGGCAGCTCGACGCCCGTCGGAACCACCGCGACGTCCGCGCGACCGAGCCCCACCGCGGCGAGCGCAGCGGCGGTATCCGGTGCGGCCTCGATCTTCGCGAAGAAATCCTTCGTCACCTCGCCAGCGAGCATGACGTTGAGGACGAACTCGGTCTCGCGGCCGCCGATCGTCGGCACGATCACGCGCTTGCCCTTGAGGTCTGCGATCTTGCCGCCGCCCTTCGCGACCAGCTGCCACGGATGCGCGGCCTCGCCGTTGCGCGTGGCGACGCCGATCACCGTGTAGCCACCGCCGGCGGTGCTCAGGTACGTCGCGTCGACGAGCGCGACCTGGACATCGCCCTTCTTGACCGCGGCGGCGAAGTCGCCCGCACGCGCGTAGACGCGACCGGTGCCGGTCCCGCCGAGCGCCTTGCCGATGTGATCGCCGAGCCTCGACGCGAGCTCGACGCGCGCGGTGGTCGACGGGAACGTCGCGCTCGGCGTGAACACCCCGACGCTGGTGTTGTCCGCAGCGGCGACGCCGGCGAGCGAAGCGAGCGTCATGACAATGCCGAGCGTCATGACAATGCCGAGCGTCGTGACCATGCCGAGCGTCGTGACAATGCCGAGGAGACTACGGCCCATAGATCCGCTCCTTCGCCTCGATCCAGTCATTCAAGTTCGGATGCCGTGCACCCGCGCGCTTCGCCCGACGCCACGCATCGAGCGCTTTCTGCGGCTCGGCCTTCTTGTCGTACGCGATGCCGAGGTTGAGCAGCGCCTCGGGCAACTTGCCGGCGAGCTTCTCGAGCTGCGCGATGGCGGCATCGACTTTCCCTTCGGCGAGATCGACCGCCGCGAGGTTGTGCGCGACCTCGTCGTTGCCTACGCGTGCGTTCGCGTTGCGTGCCTGCAAGAGATAGCGCCGCGCCGCCGACCACTGGCCGGCGTTGAAGGCATCGCGCGCCGCCTCGAGCGCGACAACGCGGATCGACGTACCGAGCAGCACTGCCGCCGGACCGGTCGACTTGCCGCCCAACGCGGTCAGCTTGTCGAGCGACTTGCTCGCCCGCCTTGGATCGCGGATGCCTTCGGTGAACGCGACGAGGATCGGGGCGGCCTGGGTGTCCGCGGGTGGTGGGAACGGGCAGCTCTGTCCCGTGATGCCCTTGAGCGCATTGATCGCGTTCGCGTCATTCGCGGCGACCGACGCGATCGCGAGATCGCAGCGGGTCAGGAGCACGTTCGGATCGTCCTTCGACGCCGCCTTGAGGAGCTCCACGGCCTTCGCACCATTGCCCGCGCGCAGCGCTGCGATGCCTGCGGCATGCCGTGCCTTCGCTAACGCCGCCTTGTATCGCGGCGCGGCGCCGGACTTCGGCGCGAACGTGGCCACTTTCTCGAGGGCGGTCACCGCCACCGCGGGATCGCCACCAGCGAGCTCGGAGGCCGCCCAATCGATCGCGATCTCGACGGCATTGTCGCCCTTCTCTCCCGTCAGCGCCTTGTCGTAGTTCGCGCGCGCACCGGCGATGTCGTTGGTCAACGCGCGTGCGCGACCCAGTAACATCAGCGTGATCGAGAGTGGCTCGGCCTTCGAAGCGCGGTCGAGCACCGTGATCGCCTCGCCGGGCTTGTCGAGCGCGAGCCGCGCGACGCCGAGGTTGCGCCACACCATCGGCGTGCCCTCGATCGAGTCGGCCTTCGCCAGCAGCGCCTCGGCACCGGCTGCATCGTTCGCCTTCAGCTTCTCGGCGCCGACGCGAGACAGCGCCTCGACGAGCAGCTTCTTGCTGCGCGGCGTGCTCTGGATGGCTTCCGCATCGGACAGCGTCTTGATCGCGACCTCGGCCTGCCCCGTCGAGATCTGCGCCGCACCGAGCACCACGCGCACCGCCGCATCGTTCGGCAGCTCTGGTAACACGGGCGTCAGCCGCGTCACCGCGGCGGCCACTTCACTCTTCGCGAGCAGCGTCTCGCCGAGCTCGCTGTACCAATCGGGATCGATTGCCGGCTTGTCGGGCGCGCCGACCTTCTCGAGCGCATCGAGCGAGCCCTTGAGATCGCCGTTGCGGCGCAACACGAACGCGAGCCGCACGGGCCAGCGCCGGCGGTTCGGCTCGAGATCGTGGGCCATCTCGAGCTCTTTCTTCGCCTCGGAGAGATTACCGCGCGCCGCGTACGCTTCGCCGACCAGCGCGTGCCCCGCGGCAGTCGACCTGGGCGAACGCTCGAGGTAGCGGCGTCCGAGCTCGAGCGCGGAGGCGATGTTGCCGAGCGCGAGTGCGCATTGACCGTCGACGAGCCAGATCTCGGGATGATCCTTCGCGATCGGCTCGAGCTTCTCGAGCAACGGCCGCGCCTTCTTGCAATCGATCGCGGCGGTCGCCCACGCCACGCCGATCGCGGTGCGGAGGTCTTCCTTCTTCTTCGCGCGGTAGTCCCGCTGCGATTGCTCGAACAGGGGCAGCGCTTTTTGCGGCTGGTGGAACCGGAGGTACGCGTCGGCGAGATCGATGCGGTGCCGAGCGTCCTCGTTCGCGAGCGCCTTGGGGCGGTGCTTGAAGTACGCCTCGAAGGCCGTGATCGAATCCGGCCACTTGTTGCTGCGGTGGTAGTGGTGACCGAGCAGCAGCTGCGCGTCGTAGCGCGCGGCATTCTTCGTGGTCACCTGCACGAGCAGCGGCACGCCGGCGGCGATGTCGCCCGACAGCGTGAGCTGCGAGCCGAGCGCGGTCAGCACCTCCTCGTCGGTGGGCGCCAGCGACTGGGCGCGCCGCATCAGCTCGATGCCCTGCTTGTACTCCTTGCGCGCCGCGTACACCGCCGAGCGCAGGATGTACGCGTCGACGCGGCGCGGGTTGAGCGCGATCGCCTGATCGAGCGCCTTCGCGGCATCGTCGAGCTTGTTGTTCTTGAGCGCGCTGCGACCCTCGTCGACCAGCGCGGCGCTCTCGTCGTCGCCCTGGTTCGGGCGCTGAGCGTGAGCCGTGCTGCCGACCAGCGACGCAGCGGTAACGAGCGCGAGCAGGAGATCAGTACGAATAGCCGACTTTGACATAGATCTCCCTCCCTTCTCCCGGCACGCGCGCGATCACCGTGGCCGGGTCACTGCGATCGTAGTCCGGTGGGGCCGGTAGTTGATCGCGCTTGCCGCGCAGATTGCGCACCCCAGCGGTGATGTCGAAGCCGCGTATGCCCGGGGCATACACGGTGAGGTTAAACCCGAGCCAGGTCGGCGCATCCGGCGATGGTGTTCCGTCGACCGCGGGTCGCGTGGAGCGGTTGCCGATCAGGGTCCCCTCGAGCCCGACATGGGCGACGTTGCCGAGCCTCGGGGTCGACACGCCGGCGCCTGCGGTGAACAGCGGCGCGTTGGTCACCCCGCCGAACACCAACTGGCCCATCGTGTCGGTGCCGACCTGCGAGAGCGCCCCACCCGCGAAGCCGTACCAACCCTTGCTGTTGCGATACGACGCCTCGGCCTCGAGGCCGCGCGACACGTACCGCGTGGTGTTCTGGTGCTGCTGGATCCCCGGCTCGTCGGGCGCCTCGCGCGCCTCGATGATGTCGCGTGCATCCCAGTAAAAGGCAGAGAGCCGCGTCGACAAGCCGGCGCTCTTCGCCCACGCGACAACCTCGAACGAGCGAATCGTCTCCGCCTTCAGCAAATCGGGATCCGCCTTGAAGTCGGACCCATCCTCGAAGAACGCCTCGAAGCCGCTCGGGTTGCGAAAGCCCTCGGCGTAGAGGAGCTTCGCGCCGTATTTCTCGGGCTTCGAGAAGAACAGTGCGGCGCGCGGCGACAGGTTGTCCTGCAGCTGGCTGTGGATGTCGGCGCGCAGGCCGCCGGTGAAGCCGAGCCATGGCAGCGGCTGGCCGTCGAGCTCGGTGTAGAGACCGGCGAGCGTGAACTTCTTGGGTGTGTTCGCGATCAAGACATCCGGCATCGTGGTCTCGAACGCCGTCGAGCGCGTGCGGTTGTGTGACAGCTCGGCGCCGGCGGTGACGCCGAGCTTGTCGGGCACCACGATCTCGTAGCGTCCGCGGAGCTCGCCGCCGAACGTCTGCGACGTGCCGGTGGATTCGAGCGCCGCCTCGAGCACCGGATCGGCGGGCGGAGCCTTGTCGGAGAACTTGTAGAGGTTGGTGTACCCGCGACCCGCAATCGAGGCGCGCGTGCCGAGCGCGCGCGTGTGCCCGCCCTCGACGAGGAGGTGCCGATTGACCTGATCGTACGGCGTGCCGCCGAGGCCGGTGAACACGTCGTACGGGCCGAACGGTGACTGGCGGTTGAACCGACTCGTCCGGAGCTGACCGAACGTGCCGTTGTAGGAACCGACGACTCCGGCGGTGAACGCCCGCGAGCCATCCGCATCGGCTTGCGTGTCGCCGCCGTCGAGAGCGAGCGAGCTCTCGCCGAATCGATCCATCAACGACACGGCGCCGCGCAACTGCTTGTCGATCCCGCCGACCGCGAAGCCCGCTGCCGACACCGTGCCCTGGATCCCGTGCACGCCGGTGCGGCCCCACAATCGCGAAGACTCACCGGCACCCCGCGTCACGATGTTGATGATCCCGAAGAACGCGTTGGTGCCGTACACCGACGACACCGGGCCGCGGATCACCTCGATGCGCGAGACCTCGTCGATCGAGACGATCGCGTCGAACCCGACGCCGGCGAACGCGCCCCACACCTCGTTGATCGACGCTCCGTCGACGAGCACCAGGACACGTGTGTTGAAGTCGCCGGGGACCTGGAGCCCGCGGATCCCGATCGCGTAGTTGAGCCGGTTGTCGACGAGGTAGGCGCCGGCGACCGCCGCGACCGCCTCGCCGATCGTGCGGTACCCGAACCGGCGGATCCGATCCGCGGAGATCACGGTGACCGCCGACGCCACGTTGCCGAGGCTCTGCTCGCGCTTCGCGGCACCGACGACGACATCCTCCGACGCCTCCGACGCGGCGAACCGCGACACCGTCGACGGATCGATGTCATCGACCGCAGCGGGCAACGGCGGCAGATCGTCGGTGATCACCGGCTGGGCATGCGCCAGCGAGCCGCCCGGCGAGCAAGTACCCTCGAGGTGAGCGGTCGCGACCGTCGCCAGCAGCAGCGCGACGCTAGTAGGAGTAACCAACCTTGACATAGACCTCGCGGCCCTCGCCGGGGATCTTGGCCACCAAGATCGTGGTTGCCGGGTCGGGAAAGCGATCGTAGTCGTCGGGTGCCGGCACCTGGTCGCGCTTGCCGATCAGGTTGCGCCCGCCGAACGTGACGTCGAAGCCGCGCAGGCCGGGCATGTACACCGTCGCGTTGAGGCCAGCCCACGGCGGTGAGGTCTTGTCGTCCGCGTCGGCCATCGGATCGGTCGCGAGCCGCGTGCGGCGTCGCGAGATGTACTGACCCTCGAGTCCGAGGTGCGCGTAGCCGAACAGCTTCGGCGTCGACACGCCCCCGACCGCCGTGATCTTCGGCGCGCCTACCACCTTGCCGAACGAGAGCTGCGCGACGCCCATCCCGTTTTCCACCTCGGTGCCGACGCTGTTGAACGACACGCCGCCGAACCCGTACCAGCCGCGCGAGTCGCGATAGCTCGCCTCGGCCTCGACGCCCCGCGTGGTGTAGCGACCGATGTTCTGGAACTGCAGCACCTCGAGGCCAGCGTCGTTGGTGAACGGGCGCTGCTCGATCACGTCGGTGGCCGTCCAGTTGAAGCCCGAGACGCGCGCCGATAGTCCGCCGAGCTTCGCCCAGGCGACGGCCTCGAAGCTGCGGATCACCTCCGGCGAGATGTCCTTGTTCGCCGCGAAGTCACGGCCGTCGTCGAAGAAGCCTTCGAACATCGACGGGTTCCGGAAGCCCTCCGCGTAGAGGAGCTTGAGGCCCGCCTTCTGATCCTTGGTAAAAAACAGCGCGGCGCGCGGCGACAACCGCGTGCCGTTCTCGATCACCGAGTTGCGATCGAAGCGCGCGCCGGCACTCGCTCCGAGCCAGTCGGTGAGCTTGGTGTCGACCTCGGTGTAGACGCCTTGGTTCGAGAAGTCGATCGGCACGGTGACGCCGCTCGCTTCGTCGGACTCGAGGAACGCCCGGCTCTCGGTCTTGTTGTAGTTGACCTCGACACCGCCGGAGATCCCGAGCC
This sequence comes from Deltaproteobacteria bacterium, assembly GCA_031385555.1. Classification (GTDB taxonomy): domain Bacteria; phylum Myxococcota_A; class Polyangia; order Haliangiales; family Haliangiaceae; genus JABFXX01. The sequence continues at coordinate 23,138 of JANNBP010000074.1, forward strand.
GGCCCTTGTCGAGCACCTCGTAGCGGCCGCGAACCTCGCCGCCGAACGTCGCGGCATCGCCGTAGTCGACGAACAGATCGTTCGACCCGTCGTTGATCTGGTCGAAGTAGCGGTACAGCGAGACGTAGCCGCGCACGCCGCCGGTGAACTGCTTCGTGAGCTCCCGCGTGTGACCGCCCTCGGCGATCAGCTGGTAGTTGTAGAGGGCGTAGCCCGGGTCGCTCGTCGGGCTCGCATCGTACGGCGCGAACAGCGAGTCGCGACGCGCACGCATCGCGCGCACCTGACCGAAACTGCCGCCGTAGGTGCCGACCACCGCTGCGACCAGCGTGTTCGCGCCGTCGGCGGTCAGCGGCGCGGCATCGATCTCGGGCACGGTGATCGACTCGCCGAGGCGGTTCATCACCATCACCGAGCCGCGGAGTTGCTTGTCGAGGCTACCCTGGGCAAACCCGGCCGTCGCGATCTCGCCGTTGATCGAGTGGATGCCGATCCGGCCCCACGCGCGCTGCCCTTCGGCGGCACCGCGGGTCACGATGTTGACCGTCATCAGGAAGGCGTTGGTGCCGTACTGCGACGACACCGGGCCACGGATCACTTCGATGCGCGAGATGTCATCGATCGAGACGATGCCATCGAAGCCGACGCCGGCGAACGCGCCCCACGCTTCGTTGACCGCCGCGCCATCGACCAGCACGAGGATGCGGCCGTTGAAGGCCCCGGGGACCTGCAGGCCGCGAATGCCGATCTGCTGCGTCAGCCGCGTGTCCTGGATGAACACGCCGGCGACCCCGGCGATCGCCTCCGCGACGGTGCGATAGCCGAACCGGCGGATCCGATCCGCGGACACGACGGTGACGGCCGAGGCCACGTTGCCGAGGCTCTGCTCGCGCTTCGCGGCACCGACGACGACATCCTCTTCGGCCGCCGACGCGGCGAGCACGGTGGCCGACATCGACGGATCCTCGTCGGCGGTCGGCAGCGGCGGGAGATCTGAGACATCGACGCCGACGGGCGAGTCCGCGTGCGCGTTTGACGCGGCCAGGATCACCGCGAGCAGCGCGAGAGGTTTCACGCCGCGCCCCGGCGATGACTCGTGCGCGTGCCTTGGACTTGCTCCGGATCGTACTGGCAGAGCACGAATGTGATGTCGTCGTCGGCGATCGCGCCATCGCCGTACTCGGCGAGCGTGCGCACGAGCAGATCGCGCAGCCGCACCAGCGCCTCGCCATCTTGAAGAGGTTGCCCGGTCAGCGCGGCACGCAGCCGGCGATCGCCGAACAGCTTGCCCGCCGGGTTCGCGCGCTCGACCACGCCGTCGGTGAAGCACAGGAACAGATCCCCCGGGCGCAGCTGCAAGGATCCTCTCCGGATCTCGACGGCGATGTTGCGATCACCGAGTGGGTTACCGCTCGCCGCGATGATGCTGGCCTCGCCGAGGATGCGACCGTCGAGCTTGATCACGTACGGGAAGTTCTGCCCGGCGTTCGCGTAGTGAAGAATTCCACTCTGCGCGTCGAACACCGCCGCGAACGCCGTCATCAGCACGTTGTGCTCGCCGACCTGGCGGATCGCCGAGTCGATCGCGCGCAGCACTTGCTCCGGCGTCAGCAGCCGCTCGTCGATGCCCGACAGGGCTTCCACTGCCCCGCGCGCCGTGGCGGCGATCATCGCCGAGTGGATGCCGTGACCGGTGGCATCGCCGACCACGAGCAGCATCCGCCCGTTCTGCAGCTTGCGATAGGTCCACCAGTCGCCGCCGCACGACGAGGCCGGCATGCAGTGACCGACGATCTTGAGCGGCCCGTGTTGATCGAGCGTCTCCGGAGGCAGCATCGCTTGCTGCACCTGCCGCGCGAGCTCCATCTCCTTCTCGAGCGCGATCTTGCCTGCCTGCTGCGCGAGCAGGGCATAGATCTCGTCGGCCATCACGTTGAACGTGTGCGCGAGCACGCCGAGCTCGTCGCGCCGATTCTCCGGCACGCGCAACGACAGATCGCCTTCGCCGATCCGCTCGGCCTGCATCGTCAGCACCTTGATCGGCTTCGCGAGCTGCACGCCCTGGAGCGCTGCGAGCAGGATGCCGATACCGAGCACGACGAGCGAGACCAGCAAGCTCCGGTTGCGCTTGTCGGTCGCGGATTGCTCGGCCTTGGTCAGCGCGTCCTGCAGCTGATCGTCGAGCTCCTTGGTCGACACGCTCATCCACAGCTGACCCTCGACCCGCCCCGCCGCGATCATCGGCAGCCCGTAGATCGCACCGCCATCGATCTTCGCCTGCGAGACCTCGCCGCTCTTGGTGCCGTCGGCGAGCTTGGCCTTGAACGCGGACAGCTTCGCCTCGTCAGGGACCGTCGCGGGTGGCTTGTCGACCGGCTTGCCCGCCTTGCGCGCGGCCATCGTCTGCGGGTCGCTCCAGGTGACGAACTTGCCGACCGCGCAGTCCTTCTCGGTGCAGGGCAGCGTCACCACCAGCCACTGGATCCGCTCGGGCGGAGCCTTGAGGTCCGAGTCGCGCGCCTTGCGCTCGCGGAGCAGATCCGCGATGTCGTCCTCGATCGCGCGGTCGAGGATGCTCTGGGCCTCGTCGATCTTCGAGACCGAGAGCGGCAGCGCCGCCGAGCTCGCCACCGGCTTGGCGACCAGCTCGGACTCGCGTTCGATCGCCCGTTGCCCGGCCGTGCGACGCGCGTCGAGCTGACCGGTCGTGAGGTCGCTGATCGCGGTGGTCGAGAACCAGGTGGCCGTGCCGACGGCTGCCGCGACGACGAACGACGTCGCGAGGATCAGCTTGACCGAGATCGGGATCCCGGCGCGCCTGGCGCGCGGCTCTGCCACGGAACAAGGGTAGAGGAACCGCCCTCATCAGCGCAATCCAGCTACTTGCCGATCAACCTCGATCCGCGCCCCGCCTCGGCGGCGCGCTCGACGGCGAGGGCAAACAGGGCTTCGAGGGGATCACCGACGGCGTCGCCCTCGACGAGGCGCAACGCACGGGCGACCGCCTCCAGCGTCGACACCCGGTCCGGCGTCGGAGCCTCGCGCATCCGGGCCGGCAAGGCGCCCTCGGGCAACCGGAGGATCGGCAGTCCGCGCAACCCCGACAGCTTGCGAAACATTCGCCGAGCCTGCGACCACGTCGCGTCGAGGAAGACGAGCTGGCTCGGGGGCGGGCGATCGTCCGGCAGCGTGGTCATCGGCTCACCTTCCGGAAACACCAGCCAGGCACCGGTCATCGAGGGGAGCTTGGCCAGCCCGACGAACCCGCCGTGCTCGACGATCTCACTGTTCGGCAGCGCGTAGTGTGCGAGCCGCCCCGAGTTCGACGACCGAGTCTTCTCGGAGTGGTGCCGCACGATCACGACATGCGTGCGCGTCGCGATCGTCGGGATCGCGTCGCACAAGCACCGGACCTGAAGACAGCGAGGACAGGTCAGGGTTTAGTACGGCAGCAACGGAAGCCGACGTTGGGGAAGAAGAAGTCGTCGTCGGCGACGCTGAAGTTGATCTGACACGTCGCGCCCGTGACGTCGTTGTTCGAGGCCCCGCCGCGCAGCGGGTTGACGTTCGGCGAGCGCTCCCTCGTCCACTCCTTGACGTTGCCGGTCAGGTCGAAGGCTTCGTTGACGATCGGCGTCGGGGTCACCGTGTCGACCTGATCCGCGAAGCACAGCGGCCGTGCACCAGTCGTCAGGATGTCGTCCTGATCGGTGCCGCCTGGGACGGTATCGAACCCGTCGGTGTTGCACGTGGTCGCCTGCGCCGTGCGCGGGTTGGTCGAGAATGCCCAGGCATCGTCGGTGGTCGGCGCCGCGGTACCCTGGCGCGCGATGCCGATGGTGTCGACGATCGTGCCGTCGTCGCGGGTGTAGATGCTGAACGTGTACGTACCCGCGGTGGGCGCGCTCAGCGCCACGCTCGACACCCACGTCGAGGTCGCCGCGCCTACGACCGCCGACGCGTTGCCCGCGGAGCTCCCGGCGGTCAGGCCGACGTAGACCGAGCGGTTGAGGAGAGGGATCGCGATCGTCGCCTCGGCATGTCCCGAGGTTGGGGTGATCCGGGTCCAGTTACCCGGGTTGAGCGAGCCGCCCGCGTTGACGAAGGCGTGACCCGACGCGAGCTCGGTGGCGATGTTGCCGGTGCTCTGCCAGTCGGGGGCGAGCACCGCCGGCGGCGTGGTGTCGACGTTGCCGGTCCCACCGTTCAAGTGCCACGCGCCGTACGCGAGGATCAGCGACTGGTTAGTCTGCGTGCCCGACGACGGCGGGTTCGGCGCCTCGTCGTTGTTCGCGGAGGTCGTCGCACTACCGACGATCCCGGTCGAGTCGAACGTGCCAGCCTTGATCACGGTCAGCCCCGAGAACGTGGTGCCCGTGGAGACGTACGCCTGATACGTCTGCGCACCGGCGACGGTCGCGACCTTGAACGCCACCGAGAGCCGCGCATCGGCGTTCCCGTCATCCAGCGACTGCGTCGCGATCGTCGTGAACCCGGTCTGCAGGGTCTGGGTTGGGATACCGCCGCCGGTGACGAACGACCAGCTGGTGACGACGACGAGGTCGCCGACCTGCGTCGCGGCCGGCGCTGTCGGCGCCTGCGTCGCGGTCGCCGCGGTCGAGCCGCGGATCACCGTGTCCTCCGGCGCCTTGAAACGGATCCACGCGAAGTGGTTGCCGGCCGACAGGTTGAGCCGGTAGTCGAGGCGCGACGACTGGGTCAGCGCGTTCGCCGCCGAGGCGACGAACAGCCCGTTCTCCGGGACCTGCATCGCGGTGACGCCGTTGAACGACGTCGGCGAGATCTGCGCCCACGCGCGCTGCGCGGCCGGCGTGCCGACCGTGGTGTTGGCCTGGAAGTCCTCGGCCTCGATGAACACGAAGTCACCGGGGTTCGCCGTCGCCGGACCGGTGACGCCCGCGGCCGGGTACGTCGTGTGCGGCATACACATCAGCTGCCACTCGGACTCCGAACACAGCCGCGCACCCATCCCGGTGCACACCGTCTCGGCTTCGGGCTGCTTGATGTTGGTCCACGGCTGGACGTTCGCCTGGCTACACGCGAACTGATTCAGCGTGCCCTGGAACGTGCCC
>JANNBP010000081.1:0-2198 GCA_031385555.1 Deltaproteobacteria bacterium
GATCAGGCGCAGCAAGGTGTTCAAGGAGGGTAACCGACCCAACAACGGGGAACAATCCCGACTTGGTTCACCGACGCATCGCGATTGCGATTGCGAGCCCGCGTCGCAACCACTGGAGCATCAGTGCTTTGTGCTCGCCGCCTCGGTCATCCACGTGACGATGGGTTCTGTCTGCGAGCGTTGTCCTGCCCGGCCAACGCCATCCCATAAACGGCCGAAATGAGGAGCTGCGGGGAAGCTCGCCAGAGCACCCAGAGCGACCACAGATCCGTGGGCTCGGTACGGCCGGTTCGGATGGGTCGATGTTCGACGCGCTCGCACAGCGCTGGCGCTCTACGTTTCGCTTCGATCCGCGCCTCGTCGGATCGTGGAGCTACGAAGTTGACAAGAGCGGCGAGCGACGCTTGTCCTGTGGGATGACGCTTCCTGAGGGAGTCCAAGCCGAGGTGCCTTCCTCGATCGAGAAGCGGATCTCGAACGGCGGTACGTTTCTCGACGAAGTCGGCATCCGACAGACCAAGACCTCGTTGATCGGCTTTCCGGTCGACAACCACCGAAGGGTAGTCGGCCTCGACGGAACGGCGACCGTCGAAGCGCGTATCCCGACGGCCCTCTAGGTCCTCGGACGGTCGCCTACCGCGCATCGACGGCGAGCCCGTCGAGCTCGTCGTGCACGGTCGCCGTTTGCCAGCGATGGTGCTGTCTGAGGTTCGTGGTGGGGAGAGTATCGTCGCAACGACATCGCCGTGCTCCTCTTCAAGCCGTTTGCGGCAGGTTCGAAGGAAGGGAAGCGTGGCTGACCACGACGTGGGTCATCGAGGCCATGGGCGCCGATGGCGACAATGATGAAAGGTTTAGACGTAGGCAGCATTCATCAGGCGGGTGCCGCGTGATCCGCAAGAAGAAGCCCACCGTTTCACTGGTCCGCTCATCGGCGGCCGAGTACCTGACCTTCGTGGCGTCGAAACGGTCTACGCCGACGAGAACGTGTGGCTGAGCCAAAAGATGATGTCGCAGCTCTACGACGTCGAGGTCGCGAGCATCAACTACCACCTGAAGAAGGACTTCGAGGACAGCGAGCTGGAGCAGGAGGCAGTTAGAAAATTTCCAATAACTGCCGGCGGCCGCAAGACCTACGACACCGACAACCTCTCGGCCACCATCGCCGTCGGCTACAAGGTCAACTCCGAGCGCAGGGTGCAGTCACACGGCGCTCAGCGAGGAGGAGGCTATGTTGTTCACGTGGCCGAGCTCGCTGCTCTCGGGTTCGTCGTTCCCAGATTTCCGGTCAACGTGTTCGGCCTCGGACACGACGGTTTCGACGGGCTTCTTGGGATGAGCTCCCCCAGCGACTTCAACTGCGAGATCCGGTCCGCTGAATGCATCCTCGTCGAGAGGATCACATCCTACCCGTGGTTGATGCGTTCGCGACTTCAAGCTGATTGATCCGCGGACCCGGCGGGTGGCAAGCTCACCTTCGTGAACGAGCGCAGTGCTTCACGGCCGAAGCAATCCGCCGTCCGCGTGTCGAGCGATTCGTTTCGAGACGATCCCATGTGCTCCTCGATCGCACGTGCGGTCGCCGAGATCTTGGCGACCAGCAAGGTCGTCGCGCCTGTGGATGTGATCGTCAGGATGGGTTGGTTGACGGCCGCCGATCTCGAAGCCTGGCGACTTGGCCGCGTCTCGTATCTGGAGCGCGTGATCGGTTGCAACCTGACAAAACTCAGCCGATTCCTGCGCATCCTCGGCTTCCACTGCCACGATCTGAACCTGACCGCATCGCCAACGCCCTACGTGAAGTGGGGCAAGGGTGCGCGAACGGCGCTGCGGTTCACCAAGACTGGTGATGCTGCGCTGGAGCGTGTCTACGCTCGGCACTTCGTGTGGCCGGGTAAGGCACCGTTTCATTCGCCGCCGGATCAACGCGCGACCGGCAGCGACTGATTGCTGCTTCCCGTCGAGATCGGTATCGATTCGATCAGTTGAGCACCGTCTGCGTACCCGATGCGCGAGCGAGTAATCCGCCGATCAACTGCGCGATGCCGTCGAGCGCCGAACGATCGGGAAGCGTCAACGTCAACACGCTCGCGAAGGACCGCTCCCAAGTGCGTCTCCGCCGTTCCCTCGGGACGAGGTAGCAATTCGCCAAGGAAGCGGAGCGCCGCGGCGACGAGCTGGCCGCCGGCTTCGGAGAT
>JANNBP010000092.1:0-25785 GCA_031385555.1 Deltaproteobacteria bacterium
ATGGTGCCGGCGTTGGCAATGGCGATCCGCTTGGCGCCACTGCGTGTGCTCAAGAGGCCGGTGGCGCGATTCCAGGTGATCCGCGGCCGGAGCTCGGCGAACTCGTCGGAGGGATAGCGACCGGCGAGCATGTCGAGCACCCCGGTCAGTGCCGTACGCGACAGGTCCTTGTAGCTCGCGGTGCGCCGGATCAGCCGCTCGAGGTCGACGACCTTCCACGAGCCGACCGCGACCATCGCCACGATCTGCTGCGCGAGCACGTCGAGCGCGCTGTCGGGGACCCGGATGCTCTCGACCTCGCCGTCGAGCATCCTGCGCACGACCACCGCGGCCTCGAGCAGGTCGCCGCGGAACTTCGGGATCAGCTTGCCGCGCGACACACCGCCGACGTGGTGACCGGCGCGGCCGATCCGCTGCAGCCCGCGCGACATCGCACCCGGCGACTCGACCTGGATCACCAGATCGACGGTGCCCATGTCGATGCCGAGCTCGAGCGAGCTGGTCGCGACGATCGCGCGCAGCCGCCCGGACTTCATCGCATCCTCGATCTCGAGCCGCTGATGCCGGGCGACGCTGCCGTGGTGGGCCCGCACGAGGTCGACGCCCTCGGGGGCTTGCCCCGTCGAGGTCGCGAGCTCGCTGAGCTGTTGCGCGACGCGCTCCGACAGCCGCCGCGAGTTGACGAACACGATCGTCGTGCGGTGCGCGAGGATCAGCTCGAGCACGCGAGGGTAGACGAGGGGCCACATGCCGCCGCCGTCTTTGCTGGCGGTCCCGGGATGGTCCATGTCGGCCGCGGGGACGACGATCTCGAGATCGAGCGATGGCTTCTCGGAGGCATCCACGATCTCGACCGGCCGGTCCCCTCCCAGATAGCGAGCCACTTCCGTAAGTGGACGCTGGGTCGCCGACAAGCCGATCCGCTGCGGTTCCGGGTTGCCCGCGCTGGTCACCAGGTGCGCGAGGCGCTCGAGGGACAGCGCGAGGTGGATGCCGCGCTTGGTGGCCGCCAGCGCGTGGATCTCGTCGATGATGATCGTGTCGACCGCGGTCAGCCGTTCGGCAGCGCGACTCGCGAGCACCAGGTACAGCGACTCCGGCGTGGTGATCAGGATCTGGCCGGGATGCTGGCGTTGCCGCTCGCGCTCCTTGGGCGGCGTGTCGCCGGTGCGGACGTCGACCACGATATGGGTGCCGGAACCCAGCCGTTGGAGCCCCGCGAGCGGGGCGCGGAGGTTCTTCTCGATGTCGTAGGCGAGGGCCTTGATCGGGCTGACGTAGATCACGGTCGTGCCGCGATCCGCATCCGGGGCTTGGCGCGCGATCCGATCGAGGCACCACAGGAACGCAGCCAGCGTCTTGCCGCTGCCGGTCGGCGCCAGCATCAGGGTGTGATCGCCCCGCGAGATCCGATCCCAGCCACGCGCTTGCACCGGCGTCGGCGCGGGAAAGCTCGCGGTGAACCACTGCGTGGTCGCGGGACCAAACGGCGCCAGTGGATCGCTCACGAGGTCTTATAGCCAGCGGCACTGAAAAGAGTCGGATGGGGGACCGGCTTGCCCCCAGAAACCTGACACCTGTTTGACGGGTATCCTTTAGTTGACATAAGACCGATTCTGCGACGTGACTCGTACAGGAGGCCTGCAATCCCCCAAGGGACAGCTTCTACGAGGTTCTCCATGCCCGGCTGACAAGGGTTCGTGGGCCGCGAACATCGCGCAGACCCGGACGGCCGGAGTCCGGTGACTAGCACGCAGTCTCCGGCCGATGACCGCGAACATCGCGACGGCCGGAGATCATGAGCTCGCAGACCGCGAACATCGCCATGTTTGGTTTGGTCATCGCGAGGAACCGAGGGTGCCTGGCAGCTCCGAGGATCGGCCCTGAACCAGTTGCGCTCCGAACGCGTGGCCGTTGTGATCGCCGCATCGAGTTTCCGGTGGCTGCTGCTCGCAACCTCGCCCTCCGGTTCCGACCCATTCGGCTCGTACTTCGATAAGTCGGGCAGTTCCGGGTTCGCGCGTTACTCGCGATACCCGGGCTGCGTGCGCGCGCGCAGTCTCACGATCTCCTCCGCGGTGAGACCACTCGACGCTTCGATCGTCACGCTCGCCGCCTTGCCCGTCCCGATCTCCGCTGCGGTGATCTCGAGGATGCCGTCGGCGTCCATCGTGAAGCTCACCTCGACCTTGGTCTGACCGCGCGGCGCAGCCTTGAGGTCACCGAGCGTGAACCTGCCGAGCCGGCGGTTCTTCGACGCGATGTCGCTCGGGCCCTGGTGGACCTCGATCGCGACGAACGTCTGGTTGTCCTCGGTGGTCGCGAACACTTTCTTCGCGCGCGTCGGGATCGAGGTGTTCGACTGGATCACGATCGACATCTTGTCACCCGCGACCTTGATGCCCATGTCGTGCGGCGTGACGTCGAGCAGCACGATCTCCTGCAGCTCGCCGCCCATGATGCCGGAGTGCACGGCCGCGCCCATCGCCACGATCTCGTCGGGGTTGACGCCCTTGCTCGCCGGTTTGCCGAAGATGCCGACGGCCCGCTCCTGGACCGCGGGCATGCGCGTCATGCCACCCACCAGCAGCACCTGATCGATATCCGCCGGCGTGCAGTGCGCGTCATCGAGCGCCTTCTTGCACGGAGCCTCGAGCCGCTCGAGCAGCGGCTTGCATGCGCGCTCCAGCTGACCGCGCTCGAGCTCGCGCATCAAGTGGACCGGACCGGACGCACCGGCCGCGATGAACGGCAGGTTGACGTCCGTGGTCATCGACGACGACAGCTCGATCTTCGCGCGCTCCGCCGCTTCCTTGAGCCGCTGCAACGCGACCGAGTCGGAGCGCAGATCGATGCCTTGTTCGGCGAGGAACTGCTCGGCGAGCAGATCGATGATCACCCGATCGAAGTCGTCGCCGCCGAGCGTGGTGTCGCCGTGGGTCGCGAGCACCTCGAACACGCCGTTCTCGATCACGAGGATCGAGATATCGAACGTGCCGCCGCCGAGGTCGAACACCGCGAGCCGCTGGTTGTGCTGGTGCTGGGCGCCGTACGCGAGCGCCGCGGCCGTGGGCTCGTTGAGGATCGCGCGGACCGTCAGTCCAGCGATCATCCCGGCGTCCTTGGTCGCCTGGCGCTGGACGTCGTCGAAGTACGCCGGCACGGTGACCACCGCTTCGGTGACCTGCTGCCCGAGGTAGTCCTCGGCGACGCGCTTCATCTTCGCGAGCACGTGCGCCGAAATTTCCTGCGGGGACCGCGGCGTCCCCGCGATCTCGACCCAGGCATCGCCGTTCTTCGCCGCGACCACCGCATACGGCAGCCGCGACGCGAGCTGCTGGACCTCGCGATCGTTCGCCTTGCGACCGATCAACCGCTTCGCGCCGAACACGGTTCGCTGTGGGTTGGTCACCATCTGCCGCTTGCTCGCGGCACCGACGACCACATCACCGTCGGCGTTCCACGACACCATCGACGGTGTGGTGCGGCCGCCTTCTTGGTTGTGGATCACGGTGGCTTCCCCACCCTCGAGCACGGACACGCACGAGTTCGTGGTGCCCAGATCGATCCCGATGACGCGTCCCACTGAGGCGAGTATACCTACTTGCGGCGAGCGTACAGCTCGGCGAACGCGCTCTTGGCGACGTCGAGATCGGGATCGAGCTTGAGCGCATCGTTGAGCTCGATCTGCGCGATGCGAAGGTTGCCCTCGAGCTGCGCCCGGCGACCGCGCGAGTAACACGACAGCGCCGCGTACCGCTTGTTCTGGGGATTCTTCGCGGCCAGCGCATCGATCGCGGCCTGCGCGGCGTCCCACTGCCCCATCCCCATCAACTGGAGGATCAGCGCGAGCTCCGGATCGAGCGTGGCGCCCGTCGCGCTGGACGCGGCCGGCCTCGCCGTCGTCGGCGCTGCGGGTGCGGCGTGCGGCTTCGCGAGCGCCGGGAACCGGATCGTGCCGCCCGGCTGGCTCGGGCGAGTCGGCGTCTGCGACGGCGTCGGCCCGGGCGTCCTCGCCGAGGGTGGTGCAGGTGTCGGTTGCACCGCAGGCCCCGTCGCCGCAGGGACTTGCCTGATCGGCTGCGTCGAGCCGCGCGGCGGCTGCGTGCCCGGATCGGGCGAGGCAAGCGGCGGCATCTTCCCACTCGGCGGGCGGCCGGCCGGGTTCGGCGGCGTCGTGACCGGCACCCCGAACGGACGCGTGGTCGCCGGCTTGGTGATCGGGATCCCGGTAGTGGACGCGCTACGTCCCGACGGTTTGACCGAGGTCTGCGCCTTCGCGATCTGATCGTGCGCGGCGCGCAGCGACAGAAACACCTCGTTCGAGAGCCGCTGGATCTCGACGGTCATCCGACCGAACCGCGCCGGATGGAAGACCTTGGTGAGCTGGAGAAACGCGCTGCGAATATCCGAAGTGGTGGCGTGCGTCGGCAGCCCGAGCGCCACATGCGGCCCCACGGAGAGCTTGTGTTGCATGTCGAGCAGCAGTGCACGCGCACTGGCTTCGGGGCTGCTCATCTCCCAAATCGTAGCTCGAATCTCCGTCGGCGAGCAAAGTCAGCGATCGATCTCACCCGCCTCTGCTACTTCGCCGCCTGGGAGTCACCCTGCGGCTGCTGCGGGGCCTGCGCCTGCGGGGCCGAGTTATTCGGGACGTTGCCGGGGGCCTCGGACTTCTGGATGCCCTTGCCCTTCACCGGCGGCGGGGTCTTCTTCTGCTCGATCTTCGGCTCGATCTTCGGCTCGATCTTCGGCTCGATCTCCTGGTCGACGTTCGCCTTGTCCGGCTCCTTGACGTCGAGCTTCTTGTTCGAGGGCTGCTTCGTCGGGACCGAGCTCGGCGAGGGCTTGGTCGGCGCCTGCTTCTGGACCGGCTTGGCATTGTTGGGTGGCGCCTTGCTCGACTTCTTGAGGAGCTCCTCCTTGACCTTCTTGTCGTCGTCGGGCAGCCGCGGCTTCCCGGTATCGAAGGCGTTATCGAGCGAGTCCTTGGTGCCCGACGTGATCGGCACGCCCACCGGCGGTTCGGTGACCCGGGTCTCGCCGCGCGTGGTTCGATCGTCGGCACGAGTCAGCCGGCGGGGCTCTCCCCACCTCTTCGACACCACCTCGCAGTGGCCGTGCGTGCGCGTGGTCTCGAGCCGCTCGACCCGCACCGACAGCGTCTGCGCCTCGGGATCGAACGTGTACTCGATGCCGTGCGGGTTCGAACAACCTGCGTCGCCCGTGTGCGCGCGTTCGTCGATCAGGTCGGCGGTGGTCGCGAACACGACGAGATCCTTGCCGGCGGGGCCCACCACCAGATCGCACGTCCGCCACAACTCGCGCTCGGTGGCCGTCACGCTGTCGAGCCGATAGACATCGACCTTGCCGGTCTCCGTGCGCCAGAACCCGCGCAGCTTTCCGTCGGGCATCGCCCACACGCCCTCGAAGCCGAGGATCGGCTGGAGATCCTTCGAGACGTTGATCGCGCGATCGAACGCGACGGTCTCGGTGACCGTGCGGTAGCCGGGCTTGCGGATCGTCAACACGCTCGTGCCGCCGGCGTCGACCTCCCTCCTGAACGGCGACTGCCCGAGCTGGACGCCGTCGCGCGACACCATCGCGTGGTCTGGTCGGGTCACGACGTCGAGCTCGATCCTCGACGCGTTCGACGGCATCGAGGCGTTCGGGCGCGCGCGCGTGTCGGTGTCGTCGTCCTTGTTGCGGAGCACCAGCGCGCCGACCACCACGAGCCCCAGCACGGAGACACCGGCGATCGCGGGCACGGTCAGGGCTCGCTTCGCCGCGATCACCCTCTTGCCCTCCGAGGCTCGCCGGAGCGCGGCGACCATCGCGCGCGCCGACGGGAACCGCTCGTCGGGATTCTTCGCCATCGCGCGCGCGAGCACCGGATCGATCTCGGCGTGATGCTCGACCTTGCGCAGCATCCCCGAACGCGACAGCGCCGGGACCGGCGAGCGAAAGTGCTGCTCCATCATCTGTGGCAGCGTCGGCGCCTTGAACGGCAACATGCCGGACAGCAGCTCGTACGCCATCACGCCGAACGCGTAGCGATCCGAGGCCGTGCTCGCACCCTCCGCACTCCACTGCTCGGGCGCCATGTAGCCCGGCGTGCCGAGCCACGTGCCTTTTCCGGTCAGCGTCCCGACGCTGCTCGCGGTGGCGGTGGCGGAGAACAGCTTCGCGATCCCGAAATCGAGAACGAACACCTGGTTCGTCTTCGACAGCATGACGTTGTCGGGCTTGAGATCGCGATGGATCACGCCGCGCGCGTGCGCCGAGTCGAGCGCGTCGGCGATCTTGTCGAGGATGTCGAGGGCCGCGGTGATCTCGAGCGGACCCTCCTCGACGACCTTGCGCAGCGACTTGCCGTCGACCAGATCCATCACCAGGAACAGCCGGCCGTCGTCGCCCTTGAGCTGCCCGAAGTTGAAGACGTCGATCACGTTCGCGTGATCGATCTGGTTGACCGCCTTGGCCTCGCGAATGAACCGCTCGGAGGCCTCGCGATCCGACGCCAGCTCGCGCTTGAGCACCTTGATCGCGACGCGCTTGCCGATCACCGGATGGCGACCCGCGTAGACATCGCCCATCGCGCCGGCGCCCAGGAAGTGCTCGATCACGTAGTCGCCGACGGCATCGCCCTCGACGAGGCGATCCGGCAGGACCTCGCCCACCGGGTCTCGGCGCGGGGCTGCCGCGACCGTCGGGCCTGTACCGATATCCGCCACCAGCATGTCGAATCTAGCAGTCGGGACACGCGAATTCCCGATCGGTTTCTCCCAAAGGCCGGTCGGTGGTTCGGTGTTGCTTTGCAACTCTTCGGGGTCGTGTCGCGAAGCGGGGAGCCGCCGCCGCGTGCTCGCGGAGGCTTGCAATGCCCTCCCCTGGAGGCCAGTATCGCGGACGCTTGTCCGTCATTGCCGATCCGGGAACGGCTCCGCTCCACATCACGGTGACGCGCGCGGCGATGACCGTCGAGGGTCACGCCCTCGAGGACGTCGTGCTCGCCGGCTATCAGCTGGGCCGACCGCTCGGCACGGCGCCCGTCGTGATCGTGGTCGGCGGCATCACCGCCTCCCCGTTTCCGTTCGGTGATGGTGCGACCGAGGGGTGGTGGCCGGCGCTCCGCGGACCCGACCTGATCGACCTCGAGGCGATGACGGTGCTGTGCCCGTGCTGGCCGGGGAACGGGTCGACGTGGAAGGGCTTCGAGGAGGGCCCGATCTCGCAAGGGTTGGCGGAGGTTGCGACGCCACAATTGTCCGGGCTCGGACTCGCCGATCTGATCGCGGCGTGGCTCGACGGCATCGGCTGTACGACGCCCGCGACCTTCATCGGCGCGAGCCTCGGCGGGCTGGTCGGCATCGCGTTGGCGACCCGGCATCCCGCGAAGTGCATGCGGCTGATCACGATCAGCGCGGGCCTGCGCCCCGACGGCTGGGGCACCGCGACGCGCCACCTCCAACGCGAGCTCGTGCGCGACGGGATCAAGACCGGCGACGTCGGGACCGGCATGATCCGCGCGCGCCAGCTCGGCATGCTGACGTACCGTGGGCGCGAGGAGCTCGACACGCGGTTCGGCGCGCTGGTCCCCGAGCTCGCGCAGCCACCGGTGGCCGCATACCTCGACCACCACGGCCAGCGCTTCGCCGCGAAGTTTCCGGTTCGCACGTTCCTGCTCCTCAGCGAAGCGATCGATCGCGCGCGGTTCGGCATCGATCAGGCGAGCGTGCGCGCCGAGCTCGCGCGGGTGACCGCGGACGTGCTGGTCGTCGGGGTGCCCGGCGATCTGCTGTTTCCGTACGCGCTCCAGGTCGAGCTCTATCGCGAGCTCCAGGCGGTCGGCGCGGCGTGCTCGCTGTGGAAGCTCGACAGCGAGTACGGCCACGACGCGTTCCTCGCCGATCAGGACAGGCTCGCTGCGCTGCTCCGCGATGCGAACGCGTTTCGGGTCGCGGCTCCGCGCGCGCCGTTCGAGGGGCTCGGGGCCCGTCCGCTGCGCGAGATCCGGATCGGCATGATCGGCTGCGGGGTCGTCGGCGGCGGCGTGCTCGAGCTGCTGGCGATGCAAGCTGGTGCGATGGCCGAGCGCTACGGCGTGCGGTTCTCGGTCACCAAGATCGCGGTGCGCGATCCTTCCAAGGTGCGCACGAAGCACGCGGCCGGGATCCCCGTGATCACGGCGCCGCTCGCACTGGTCGGCGATCCCGAGGTCGACGTCATCGTCGAGGTCGCCGGTGGCCTCGCGGTGGAGCCCACGGTGCGTGCCGCACTCGCCGCCGGCACGCCGGTGGTGACGGCGAACAAGGCGCTGCTCGCGCGCAAGCTCGCCGAGCTCGGCCTCCTCGCACAGCGCACCGGCACGCCGCTGCTCTGTGAAGCCGCGGCCGCCGCCGCGCTACCGATCATCCGCCACCTCTCGCACCGCGCCGACGAGATCGACTCGCTGCTCGCGATCGTCAACGGCACCTGCAACTACATCATCACGCGGCTCGAGCAGGACGAGTGGACGCTCGAGCGCGCGATCGCCGAGGCGCAGAAGCTCGGGCTCGCCGAGGCCGATCCATCCGCCGATATCGACGGCCACGACGCCGCCGCGAAGCTGTCGATCCTCGCCTACCGCGCGTTCGGCCACTGGGTGCCACCCGACGCGCTCGCGGTGCGCGGGATCCGCGAGCTGCGCCCCGCCGATTGCGATCTCGCCGAGGCGATGGGCTTCCGGATCCGGCTCGTCGCGCACGCGGCCCGGACCGAGACCTCGCTGACCGCCGCCGTCGAGCCGGTGCTGCTGCCCGACTGGCACCTGCTCGCCTCCGTCGAGGAGGAGTACAACGCGGTCTACCTGCAGTGCGCGTCGTCGGGTGACCTCTCGCTGTTCGGCAAGGGCGCCGGTGCACTGCCCACCGCCACGGCGGTACTCGGCGACCTGATCGATCTCGCGCAGGACAACTCGGTGCAGTGGCCCGAGCCGCGCGAGCTATCCCCTGCCCCGCCGTCACCGCGTCGCCACTACCTGCGCGTCACCGCGGAAGCGCACCCCGGCCTCGGGCGCCGGGTCGATTCCCTGGTCCGGCGTGCCGGCCTCACCGTGCAAAATACGGCGACGCGCAACGAGCCCGACATCACACATCACGGCTTCTTGATCTCGGCCTCCACGGACACCGTGCTGACCGACGTCGTCGAGCAGATCCGCGGGCTCGGGCGCGTCGGCGCGCTGCTGTGGCTCGGCCTCGCCGAGTAACGGCACGAGAGTATAGTGCGCACGATGTCGATCGCTGCGTGGCTCGACCCGACCAGCTGTCCCGCCGAGCCTCCGCCCCGCGCGGCGATGAGCGACGCGACGAAGACGCTGCACGACGCGCTCGACGCGAACGCCCCGTGGCTGCATCCGACGGAGAAGACGATCCAGCGCGACCTCCGCGGATCTCCCGAGGTGGTCGCATGGCAGGAAGCGAAGCTCGCGTTCATGCTGCGCGGCGACGGCGCGTGGTCGGAGCTGCCGCATCTCTACGCGCGCTACGGCACGCCCAGCACCGCGCGGTTGATCGGTCAGCTGCGCGCCCTCGAGGGAGCCACCGCGGCGTTCGTCACCGATTGCGGGATGCAGGCGTTCGCGCTCGTCGTCGACGCGCTGCTGCGCCCCGGTGATCACGCCGTGGTCCTGCGGCAGGTCTACAACAAGACCAAGACGTTCCTCGAGTGGACCGCGAAGCGGATCGGCGCGTCGCTGACCCACGTCGACGACGGCGACCCGGCGGCCGTCGCGGCGGCGATCACGCCGACGACGAGGCTGGTGTTCGCGGAGACCTTCACGAATCCGTTGATGCGTGCGCAGGACATCCCGGCGCTCGTCGCGGCGGCCGGGAAGGCACGCCTGATCGTCGACTCGACGATCGCGACACCGTGGGCGTTCGACCGCCCGCTGCTCGCGCAAGGTGTCTCGATCGTGATCGGCTCGCTGACCAAGGCGCTCGGCGGACGCGACCTCGCGCTCGGCGGCTACATCGCCACCGACGACGCCGAGCTCGGCAACTCGCTGATGGATCTGATCGCGATGCGCGGCGGCATCCTCGACGAGACCCGCGCCGGGCTGGTCGCCGACCACCTCGACGAAGCGCAGCAACTGCACGCGCGGCGCTGTGCGACGGCCTCCGTGGTCGCGCGCTTCCTCGCGTCCCATCCGCGCGTCGAGCGCGTGTTTCACCCCTCCCTCCCCGATCATCCCGACGCGACCGTGATCGCTCGCGACTACCACCGCACCGGCGCGATCGTGGCGTTTCGCGTAGGCGACGCGAGCGAGCTCGATCATCGAGCGTGCGCCGATCGGATCGCGTCGTGCGGGATCATTCGCTACGCGCTGTCGTTCGACGGGCTCGCCACCAAGGTCAACCACCACAAGTCCGTATCCGAGTACTTCACGCCACCCGACGTGGTCGCGCGGCTCGGCATCGATCGCCTGATCCGTCTCGGCATCGGGATCGAGGAGCCCACCGATCTGATCGCCTGTCTCAACTGGGCCCTCCATCCGCGGTGATGCGCCGCCGGAAGGCGACGCGCGCCGGTCAGTGGTTCTTCGGCTTCTTCCCGAAGGGGTGCGCCGGGTCGATCACCCCGTTGAGCCGGACCATGACCGTGGTGTCGCCGAGCCCCTCGTCCTCGCGCACGCGGACCGCCAGCTCGATCGCACCCCAGTCACGCAGCGCGTTGTAGCGAACTCCTACCCCACCGATCCACTCGAGCCCGACCTCGCCGAGCCCGTGGCGGAGCAGCGGCACGTACGCGATGTCGGCGAGCACCGTGGTGTTCGGGTACTGGCCGGGCGTCCACTCGACGCCGGCGATCGGTCGCAGCTTGACCCCGAGCTCGACCCCGCCCATCGCCGCATCCACCGCCTGCGCACCGGCGTGCAGCTTGACCGGCCCGAGCTCGCGGCTCGCGACCAGATACGCCTCCGACACCGTGACATCCCCTACCCGGCCCTGGTTCGCGAACGTCGTCCGCACCCCGACCAGCATCGCGGGCGAGCCGCGGAAGATCCGACCCTGCCGCACGCCCATCCGAAATCCCGCGCGGCCGAGGAACAGCGGCTCCGCATCCCGGTCACAGGTCTCGCAGCTCCGCACATCCGCGTCGGTCCCGACGTCGATCGACGCGAGGCCACCGAGGCTGTACCCGACCACCGCGCTGCCGTCGAACCGATGGTCGAGCGTCGCGGTAACCACCATGCCTCCCGCGGGCGGTAGCCACGCGGTCGGTGCGGTGAGCACGCGGCTCTCGGACGGGTCGTCCGCTCGCGCAGGTGTGCCGGTCGCCGCGAGGATCGCGACGGCTGGGAGGAGGAGGCGCATGGAGGTTGGGTTATTGCAGGCTCTCGACCGCGCTACGCAGCGCGGTCGACGTGAAGGTCACCTGACCGAAGATCTGCGCGTCGAGCAGGTTGGCTTGTCCGATGTCCGGTAGCCGCACGCCGGCCTCGAGCCGTACCCACTTTGCCATCTGCGTGCGCACGCCCCACGACAGCACCGGCCTCAGCCGGATCTTGCTCGCGCCGAACGCCTCGCCGTTCGCCTGCCCCCCGAAGTTCGTGCACTGGTAGCAGAACTCCGGTGCCCAGCCGATGTCGACGAGGATCTGCGAGCTCGGCAGCGGCCGCAGCTCGATGCCGCCGAACGGCCGCACCTGCTTCTTGGTCGTGTCGTCGAGTCCGTGCAGCGTGACCTCGGCCTTGCCGTCGATCGCGTCGTCGTCGAAGTTGCCCTCGAGCGACGCATCCCAGAACGCACCACCGAAGTGGACCGCCGCGTTCTTGCCGAAGTGCTTGCTCATCACCAGCGTCAGCTCGGCCGTCTTGGTCTTGAAGTTGTCCTGGTTGCGCTCGAACGACTTGCGAAACCCGAGCGTCATGCCGGGCTGCGCGTCGAACAGCCGGCCCTCTTGAATGCCGAGCCGGAACGACGCGGTGACGTACGGCTGGATCCGCGACGTCGTGATGTCGCTGGTGCTCTCGCGCGTGCGCACCTGATCGCTGGTCGCCACGCCGAACTCGGCGACCTCGCCGAGCCCGACGCGCGAGTCCGACGACACGCCCCCGCCGGTGTCGAGGCCGGTGCGCGAGTACAGCATCGCGCCGGGGAGCAACCAGCCGGTCGGCGTGGTCAGCACCTCGGGCATGCACTCGCTGCCGCGCTCCTCCCACTGGCACCACTTGCTCGTCGGCGTGCGCTTCTTCTTCGGTTTCGGCGCAGGCGGTGTCGGGTACGGATCGAGTGGCGTCGTCGTGGTCTCGCCACGCGGGATCGGCGTCGGCGTCGGAGCTGGCGTGGGCTGTGTAGGCTCGGTGGGAAGGTCTGGTGGCAGGGGCACGTCGGGCACCGGCTGGGCCCACGCGACGGCAGCACTGAGCGTGACTGCGGCAGAGATGACGACTTGCTTCATGGTTGGTCCTTCGCCTACTCGCAGAACGCCCCGACGGCGCGGCAGGCCAGCGCGCCCCAGGGCACGAACACCTCGGCACCGAGCCGGATGTCCCAGGTCACGATCGCGCCCGGACCTTCGTCCGGGGCGTTCGTCGCAACGTCGAGCTGGTACCCGATGCTGCCGTCGATGATCACCGACGGCAGCAGGTTCCAGCGCATGCCGAATCGACCGAGCAGGCCGTATCGGATCTCCGGATCGCTCGCGACGCCCGGCTGATATTGAAATCTCGGTGCGAGCGCGATCTCGCCGACGATCTTCGCCTGCTTGGTCATCTGCAGCTCGTACGCACCGGTCGGCAGCCACAGCGTCCGCGCGCACGCGAGCGTCGGGCCCACCATCTCGCATCGCCGGGCGTCACGCCGGTCCATCGAGAACGTGTCGCCCGTGACCTCGATCTTCGCCGACGACACCCGCACGCCACCGTGCAGCGTGAGCCAGCTCGCGAACTCGAAGCGCAACCGGCCGACGAGGAACAGATCGTGGACCGTCTCGTCGATGCCGACGCCGCCGAACTGCTCGGCGCGCGGCACGCCGAGGCGAAACGCCAGCCCGAACGCGGGGACGTTCGGATGCTCGGGAAGCGGAATCTTCAACTGCACGCCGACCGTCGGTACCGGTGCGTTCAAGCCCTCGATGCTGATCGCCGAGGTGTGGCGATACTCGAGCTGCGCGATGTCGCCGAAGCCGACCGCAATCACGCCCGCGGACGTCAACAAGCCCGGCTTCTGCAACAGGCTCGCGTCGCCCGACAGCGACAGCACGTACGGGCCCACGGTGTCCGCGCTGGGCATCGTGTAGAGCCGCGAGCTCTGGAACGGCCCGCGCAACATCCGCCGCAACGTCAGCTCGCGCTGGCGCTTCGCCGGGCCCTTCGGTTCTGGCTGCGCGCTGGGCTCCTCGACCGCCTCGTCCGCCATGGCCACGCGCGTCGCGACCAGGCACGCGAGCAGCATCACGACGGCAGTGCCTTTCATTCAGCTTCTGTTGTGCGCTGTGGTCGCGTGATCCGACCAGTGCCATGCCGTGAGATCCGCGTGATCGCCAAGCGCTGCCGCTCTCGACCACGTCGGGAAGCGCTCTCGGTTCCTGCCACGATCTGCCGCGAGCACACCCAGGTGGCAGAACCGAGTACGGTGAGGCGGATGGCGGACCGCGACACCCCACGCCTGACACGCGCGCGCCTCGCGTGGGGGGCCGGCTCCGACGAGGAGGCGCGCGCGTATCTCCAGGAACGCCTCGCGGTGTTCAGCAAGGCGCTGTTCTGGAGCTTCGTCGCGCTCGTGGTGTTCCTGTTCGCGATGTACACGACGTACCCGTCGATCAAGCCTCACAACCAGCAGCTGATCTACGGTACCGCCACCCTCGCCCTCGCGATCCTCGCGTTCGTCTGGCGCGGCATCCTGCTGCCAACCCGCGGCAAGCGCTCGCTCGAGACGCTGTATCGGATCGACTTACTGATCACGATCGGCAGCGGCGTCACGTTCGGCATCGTCGCGCCGCTCGCCTACGAACTGCAGGCCGCGGCGTACACGTGCTTGCTCTACGAATCGTTCGTCGTGTTCACCCGCGCGCTCCTGGTGCCGAGCTCGCAGCGCCGCACGCTCGTCGTCTCGTCACTCGCGTTCGTGCCGATCCTGATCGGCTCCGTCGTGCTCGCCGTGCTGACGGAGATGAAGATCTCGACACTCGAGGTCCCCGGCCCGGCGTTCGTCGTCGGCGACGTGCTCTACAACGCCGTCGCGGTGCTGCTCGCCACCACCGGCTCGCGCATCATCTACACGCTGCGTGGCCAGGTCACCGAGGCCAAGCAGCTCGGCCAGTACACGCTCGAGGCCAAGATCGGCGAAGGCGGCATGGGCACCGTGTATCGCGCGAAGCACGGCCTGCTCCGTCGCGAGACCGCGATCAAGGTCGTCCAGCGCGAGAAGGCCGGCGCCGACGCGCTCGTGCGGTTCGAGCGGGAGGTCCAGCTGCTCAGCCAGCTCACCCATCCGAACACGGTCGCGGTATTCGACTACGGGCGCAGCCTGGGCGGCGAGGTCTACTACGCGATGGAGCTGCTCGACGGGGTCGACCTCCAGCGCTTGGTCCAGCTCGACGGTCCGCAGGCACCGGGCCGCGTCGTCAAGATCCTCTCGCAGGTGTGCGGCGCGCTCCAGGAAGCGCACGAGCGCGGGCTGATCCACCGCGACATCAAGCCGGCGAACATCATCCTGTGCGAGCGCGGCGGGGCGCCTGACGTCGCGAAGGTCGTCGACTTCGGGCTCGTCCAGGAGATCAAGGGAGCGGTCCCCGACCTGTCGAAGCACGTGCTCGGCACGCCGGCGTATCTCGCGCCCGAGAACATCACCGATCCGAGCACCGTCGGCCCGGCCGTCGATCTCTACGCGCTCGGCGCGGTCGGCTACTTCTTGCTCACCGGTCAGCTGGTGTTCACCGGCAAGACCAACGGCGAGATCGCGCTCAAGCACGTCACCGACAAACCGCGCCCACCGAGCGAGGTCGCGCAGTCGAAGATCCCCGAGCTCCTCGAAGCCGTGATCCTCAAGTGCCTCGAGAAGCAGCCCGGAGATCGCTACGCGTCGGCCGCGACGCTCGCGGAAGCCCTCGAGACGGTGTCCACCGCGGACTGGGATCGCGAGTGCGCGCGCACGTGGTGGACGGCCTATCGCAAGCGTCAGGCGGCGACGCCGCGCACGGATGTCGCGACGGTGACGCTCCAGATCGACGTCGGCGATCGTCTCACCCCGAGCTGATTCAAGAAGTTGCGCCGGGGCGGAGCTGTCGTACTTCGGGCGTCCGCGTGATCTCCCCGTGAACCGAGGGTGCATCCACGTGAGGTGGCGAGCGGCGGGCGCCAGGTGTCGCTACATCCGGTGCATGGGCATCCCTCGCATCCTCGGAATCGCGGTCGCGCTCGCCGCCGTCGCGACGCTGTGCTTGCTGTCCACCACGACCGCCACGATCGTGGGCGTGACCACGCTGATCGCGGTCGGGATCGACGGGCTGCTTCGCCAGCCGCGGCGCCGCGATGCGCACGAGAGCGCGGTGCTGATCGATCTCTCGACGCGCGACTACGTCGAGGGCATCCACCGCTAACGCCGCTAACGCGAGATCGCGACCGGGCACGACAGGTAGTAGCCACGGCCAGGCACGACCGAGAGGAGGCCGTCGGCGCCCGCTTCGGTGAGCGCCGCACGGAGGCGCCGCACGACCTGGCGCACGTTCTCGTCGTTCGCGTACTTCGACTGCCACGGCAGATCGCGCACGAACTGCTTCGTCGGCACGCAGCCGCGGGCCGCCGCGGGAGAGTCCGCCTCCGCGTGCGCGCGCACGCAGAGGGAACGCAGCAGCTGGAACTCGAGCGGCGCGAGATCGTGGTTCTTCCACGCCGTGGTGCCGGGCGCGCGCGCGAGCAACGCTCCCCCCGTGGTGGTCTCGCTGCCGCCCGCGAGCAGGAGCTCGATGCCGCCCGGAGGACCAAACCCGTACCGCAGCACGCCCCCACCCGCCGCCGCGGTCTCCATCGTCGGCGGTGCCGCCGGCTCGTCGGCGACCTCGGCGAGGAACCACATCGCCACATCGCCGACCTTGAGCACGCCGCGCGCCGGCAGCGTCACCCTGCCCTGGCACTTCACGCCGTCGATGAACGTGCCGTTACGGCTCCCGAGATCACGGACCGTCCAGCCCGTCTCGGACTTCTTGAGCTCGGCGTGCTCGCGCGACACCGACGCGGCGAGCACGACGATCTGATCCTCGTGATTGCGCCCGATCGTCGACTTCTCCCCGAGCGCGTGCGCGCTGCCGAAGCCATCGACCAACCACGCCTCGGCATCCACCGCCGCGACGTTCGAGCGGAGGTGGTCCTGGATCAACCCGTCGCACGGCGGCACGTCGCCGGCGCAATTTCGGCAGAGCGAGCCGATGTCTGCACCCGATCCGCAACACAAACAGGCCATGCGGCCAGCGTGGCATATCTGCCGTATGCTGTGGCGTGCTCCGGGTTGCCACCATCGTCGATTCCACCGAGGCCGAGGGGCCTGGTGCGCGCCTCGCCCTGTGGGTGCAGGGCTGCACGATCCGATGCCCGGGGTGCTGCAACCCCGAGATGTTCGCGCAGCGCGGCGGCACCGAGATGACCGTCGAGCAGGTGCTCGCGCGGTTCGACGCGGCCGCTGCCAACGAGGGCGTCTCGATCCTCGGTGGCGAGCCGTTCGAGCAGGCGGCGGAGGTCGCGGCGTTCGCCCGTGGCGTGCGAGCGCGCGGCAAGACGGTGATGGTGTACTCGGGCTACCGGATCGCAGAGCTCCGCGCGCAGGCCGCGGCCAATCCCGCGGTCACCGAGCTGATCGATTCCACGGATCTCCTGGTCGATGGGCGCTACGACCGCGAGCTGCCGGAGCCGCCGCCACCGATCGGCCGTCGCTGGCTCGGCTCGACCAACCAGGTGATGCACTTCCTCACCTCGGCGTATTCCGCCGAGGACGAGCGAATGCGTGACGCCAACACTGTCGAGATCCACTGGCGCGACGGTAAGCTCGTCGTCAACGGGTGGCCGCTGGGAGCGGAGACGCTCGTGCGGCGGCGAACGTAGTGCTTCTTTGGAGAACCGTGAGCTTCTTTGGAGACCGTGAGCTTCTTTGGAGAACCGTGAGCTTCTTGGAGAATCCCGATGGCGCGTGATGATGATGACGACGAGTTGCTCGAGCTCGACGACGATCAGATCGAAGAAGTCTCGCCCCTGCCGCAGGTCGCGCAGAGCGAAGCCGACCTGTTGATGATGGCGCGTGCGCTGGTCGCCGGGCCGGACTCGAACGACGACATCTGGTCGCTGCTGTGCGCCTCGCGGCAACTGCCCGCGAAGATCGGCACCACGTGCGAAGACCTGCTGAGCGAGACGCTCGCGCAGAGCTGGCGTGCGCTGTGGCAGCGCGGTGGCACCAAGCCGCGCGTCTCGTCTACCGGGCAACGCGGCCGGTTGTGGGAGCGCTACCAGCCGGTCGATCTGAAGTTCTCGGCGCAGTCGCTGCAGTTCCTGCGCTGGCTCGTCAACACGCCGTTCTCGGCGCCGGCCTCGACGCTCAAGGGGTTGCCCGCGGCGAAGCTCGAGCTCGGCGATCAGCTGCTCGTCTACTTCGCGCTCGATGCGTCGCGCGCCACGCCCGCCCTCCGCGTGATCGCGCAGCAGCCCTTCGTCCACGCCGCGCCGCTCGCGTGGCTCGGCTTCGCGCCGTACATGATGGGCGGCAAGGTCCCCGCGTTCGACAGCCTGACCCTCGGCGCCGGCCCGATCGTGGTCGAGGCGCTCTCCGAGGAGCTCGCCCGGCGCTGGCAGGCCGGCGAGGTCGCGAAGCGGCAGATGACGGACCCGGCGGAGCTGGTCGCGATGGGCGCCGCCCAGGATGCCGTGCTCGACGGCTTCTTCGACGCGTGCGACAGCCGTAGCCGCCGCGATCTCGCCGCGTTCGTGATCGATGCGGTGCACCCTCTGATCGAGCGCAACATCATCCCGGTGCCGGGGCAGCTCGATCCCACCGCACCGCTGTCGGTGCGTGCGGGAGCGCGGTCGAGCGCGGGTGCCTTGTTGCGCGCGCTGGTCCGCTGGAGCGAATGGGATCAGCAGCACCGCGGTGTGCGCTTCATCGATGACAATTACCAAACCGCGCAGGTCTTGCTTGCTCGGTTCGAGAAGATCGGCAGTGCCGGCGTGGCCAAGGTGCAGGGCTGGTTGTTCGACCTCACCAGCCTGACCCCGACGCTCCCAGACGAGCCGCTCAACAGTCCCGGCTAGGTCGATCGTTTTCCAGATCACCTGCTACAGTCTCGGCTCGGTCCTGGAGGGTTTCGATGAGCCGTGCAATTCAGATTCGCGTTTCCGAGTCGGTGGTTCGCACCATTCACGTCGAGGACGGCGTGCAGTCCCCGCTCGAGATGCTGCCGATCTTGGCGCCCGACCGGATGGGCGAGTTGCTCGCCAAGGAGCTCGAGGAGCAGGGCTTCACGCGCGATGGCGACAAGGCGATCCGAGAGGATGCCGACGGCGTCACCATCGAGGTCGATCTCAAGACCGCCACGGTGACCGCGCGGATCGCCGCGAAGAAGACGCTCGAGGAGTCGATCGATCGGCGCGCGAGCGTCGGCGTCGAGCGGCAGGAGCAGGCCGAGAAGAACCTGCGCGATGACGTGGTCCGCGAGCTCGACGACCGCGTCGCCGCGAAGACCGAGGCGCTCCGCAAGGAGGTCACCGGCAAGCTCGAGAAGAAGCTCGGCGATCTCAAGAAGGAGCTCGACGGCGCGGTCGGGCGCGCCACCGTCGAGGCGCTCACCGAGCGTGCGCGATCGCTGGGTAACGTCCAGTCGGTGGTCGAGGACGAGGCCGGCAACGTCACGATCAAGGTGAAGCTATGACGAGCCGAGGCGAGCGGAGTCACCCATGAGCAGGATCCTCCCGGAGACCGAGCTCGCCGCCGAGCTGTCTCCGTTCGCGGCGGTCGACGCGGCGTACCCTGCCGAGATCACGCGCAGCTACGAGGCCCTCCGGCGCAGGCTGCCCGTGTTGATCGAGTGCGAGAAGGAGCTCTCTCCATACCTCTATCGCTCGATCCGCGAGCGGCTCAAGGTCGACGGCTCGCGCTGCCTCTACCTCGATGGCCGCGCCGCGCAGGATCTGCCGCCTCCCCCACCGGGCTCGAACCTGGTCGGCGCGATGATCCATCAGATCCGCGAAGTCGTGCGCGGTGCCGTCGGCGAGCGCATCATCGTGCTGCCGCACCTCGACATCCTGACCAGCGCCGGTGGCGGCGGCGGCCTGACGGCGGAGGCCCGCGAGGTCATCCCGCTGATGTACGAGAACCCCGAGGTGCTGTGGCTCGGGTTCAAGGATCCGTCGTTCGGCTTGCCGAAGGCGATCGAGAATCTGTTTCCGCACACCGAGACGATCATCGGCGTGCCGCGCGATCGGCTGCGCTACCTCGTCACCCAGCGCGAGGCCCGCAAGTTCGGCCGCGGCTTCGATCCGTACGTCCTCTACAAGCACATCTCCGGCGTCAACGCGGTGCGCCTGCGCCGGCTGCTCTCCTCGCTGCAGGGCGAGGACTACCCGGCGGACGCGAAGCTCGCGCTCACCCAGCTCCGCTCCGCCACGCTCGCGAACGACGTCGAGCTGCCGTCGGTGGATCTCGAGAACGACATCGGCGGTTACAAGCAGGTCAAGGAGCGCCTGAGCTCCGAGATCCTGGCGATCCTCGCGGCCAAGGACAAGTCGCACGATCCCGAGGCGATCAAGCGCATGGAGTCGCTGATCCCGCGCGGCATGATCTTCTGGGGCCCGCCGGGTACCGGGAAGACGCTGTTCGCGAAGGCGATGGCCACGTCGCTCGGCGCCGCCGTCCAGATCGTGTCGGGCCCCGAGCTCAAGTCGAAGTGGGTCGGCGAGTCCGAGGAGAACCTGCGCGCCGTGTTCATCAAGGCGCGGCAGTCGGCGCCGTCGGTGATCGTGTTCGACGAGCTCGACTCGTTCGCCTCGGCCCGCGGTACGTACACGGGCTCGGGTGTCGAGCACTCGATGGTCAACCAGCTGCTCACCGAGATGGACGGCTTCCGCAAGGAGGAGCTGGTGTTCGTCGTCGGCACCACGAACTTCGTCGAATCGCTCGACTCGGCGCTGATGCGCCCCGGTCGCTTCGAGTTCGCGCTTCATATTCCGTATCCGAACGAGGAGGATCGCCGCGCGATCCTCAAGGTCCACGACAAGCGGCTCGGGTGTGAGATGACGCCCGAGGCGCTCGAGCACGCGGTCAAGCGCACCGACGAGCCCGTGCCCGGACCGACCGGCGGCATGCACTACTCCGGCGATCACCTCCAGGCACTGTGCCGCCAGATCGCGCGCACCCGGTTGCGCGAGGGGCTCGACGCGCAGACCACGCCGGAGGGCATCGATACGGCGATCGAGCAGTACATGGACAAGCCGAAGCTGACGGCGGCGGAGGAGGTCGTCGTCGCGACGCACGAGGCCGGTCACGCGGTGACCGCGCTCGCGTGCAAGCACGCTCCACCGATCGACCGGATCTCGATCCGCGGCGACATCGGCGGGGCGCTCGGCTACGTCAAGCACGGCGAGGCCGCACATCGCTACGTCGTCACGCACGCGCAGATGCGCGACAAGATCTGCACGCTGTTCGGCGGTCGCGAGGCCGAGGTCCTGCTGTGCGATGGCGTGTCGATCGGCTCGTCGAGCGACATCCACCACGCCACGTCGATCGCGCGTGCACTCGTCGAGGAATATGGCGAAGGCACCGGCGACGCCGGCATCGCCCACTGGGCGCACGACAAGCAGGTGCCGGTCTCGGAGCAGCAGCGCGCGCGGGTCGACACCTCGGTGCACATGATCCTCGAGGCCGAGCGCAAGCGTGCCGCCGAACTACTCGCCACGCATCGACTGCTGCTGGTCTCGCTCCGCGATCTGCTGCTCGAGAAGAAGGTGCTCGATCGCAACGCATTCGCGCACCTGGTCCCCGCGCCGACGTCCACGCCAGCACCTCTGCCGATCGAGAAAGGCACCCATGCCGTCTGAGCTCACTCTCCGTCTGCGCGTCGACCCCGTCACCGGCAAGCGCGAGGTGGTCGTCGACTACACCAGCGACGCGGATGCGCTGCCGATCGAGCACGAGGACGAGCATCGCCGGCTCGCCGGCAAGGTCGTCGAGGGCGGGCTCCACAGCGGCAAGGTCGCGGTGACTCGGCCCGAGGAGACCCCGGCGGGGCAGACCCCCGCGGGCGAGCAGCCGCAGCAGCAGGGCGTCACCAACAAGGGATAGCGTCTGACGTACCGAAACGACGGCGACGCCCTCCTCGCGCGCAACGACGCACTCGAGGCCGAGAACGCTCGCCTGCGCGAAGAGAACGATCAGCTACAGCAGCCGACGAAGGCGTTGGTTCGCAAGACGCCACAGCAGATCGCGATCCCGCGCGAACGCTGGTACGTGCGGAGCTTCACGGTCATCGTCTGGATCGTTTCGATCGTGATCGGCATCCTGACCGGCGTGCTCTGACCTTCGGATTCGCTCGACAGGTCGAGCGAGCCCTTCGTCTTGGCGGAGATGCTGTTCACGAGTTTCGAACCTCCTCAGCGGAACTTCGACTCGCCCGACGCTGCGCTACGCGCTGGCATGACTCGGCCGGAGGGTCGCCAACCCGCGGAGGGGCGCCAACCTTCGCCAAGAATTGGTTCGGGACAGGCGACAAGGCCGGCTTCGAGCTGGGCGGCATGTTCCCCGCGCCGCTTGGGCGTTGGCGACCCGGAAGCCACAATGCCCAGTGAAGGGTGCGCCTTCGGTCGACGCCTCAGCGTCGACCGAGCTTGTGCGGTCAGCGCGTGGATCGTCGAGCGTCGGACCTCTGATCGATTGATCGATCCCTTGGCGAAGCTTGGCGAACCCTTGGCGCCTTGGCGACCCTCTGGCTCAGTCATCCCCGTGCGAAGTGAACGTGCGAAGTGAACGTGCGAAGCGAACGTGCGAAGCGAACGTGTGAAGCGAACATGCGAAGCATGAGGCGCGCAGCTCGTGACGCGAACCCATTACTGCGCAGCCAACGCCAGCTCGGCGACCGCGAACGCAATCATCCGAGCGACGATCGTCTCATCGTGCTCGACGCGCCCGCGCAACGATGTCGGGCAGCAGCGCGAGCACGCGATCGATCTCCTCGACGGTATTCGTCCGACCGAGGCTGAACCGCACCGCTTCGCGCGCACCGTCGGGTGACTGTCCGAGCGCGAGCAGCACCGGCGACGGCTGCAGCGTTCCCGAGGTACACGCCGCGCCCGTCGACACCGCGACGCCTGCGAGATCGAGCGCGATCACGATCGCCTCACCACGCGCACCGGCGAACCCGGCGTTGATCGTGGCGCCGATCCGCGAGGCGCCCGCGCCGTGGATGCGCACGTCGGGGATCGATCGCAGGCCGAGCTCGAGGCGTTCACCGAGCTCCACGACGGTCGCCCAGCTCGCCAGCTCGACCGCCTCCGCCGCCGCGCCGAACCCGACGATCCCCAGCGTGTTCTCGGTGCCGCCGCGCCGGCCGCGCTCCTGGTGTCCACCCACCACCGTGTCGGCATCGATCGCCAGGCAGACCGCACCCACGCCCTGCGGCCCCCCGATCTTGTGCGCCGAGATCGCGAGGCTGTCGGCGTCGAACCCGAGCTCCCGCTTGCCGGCGGCCTGCACCGCGTCGAGGTGGATCAGCGCACCCGCCGCGCGCGCCGCGGCGAGCACCGAAGGGTCGAGGGTGGTGCCGAGCTCGTGGTTGACCGCCGCGACCGCCAGCACCCCGACCCCGTCGAGGTGGCGCGGCCGGATCATCCCGTCGGGGGAGACGTCGAGGAGCCGGACCTCCCAGCCCGTGCCCTCCACCACCGAGCGCAGCGACGGGTGCTCGAGGGAAGAGGTGGCGATCACCCTGGGCAGCCCCCGCTCGCCGGCCGCCGCCACGAGGGTGCGGACCCCGAGCAGGTTCGACTCCGTCCCACCACTCGTGAGCACCACCTGCTCGCGTGGCCGGCCGACCAGCGCCGCCACCTGGTTGCGAGCCCGCTCGACGCGGTCCCGGGCCCGGCGGCCCTCGGCGTGGATCGACGACGGGTTACCGAGATCGCCGAGCGCCTCGGCCATCGCGCGGCGCGCCGGTTCGACGAGCGGGGTCGTTGCGTTGTGGTCCAGGTAGATCCGCGGATTCGTTGACATGACGGGTGCGCTATCGACATGATCGCCGACGGGCTCGGGAATGTCCCGTGTCGCGTTCGCCTCCATGGCCGATGATGCCGGTGCGTTGCTCGTACGTTCGGGGCTGGTCCCTTCCAGTGCCTTGGAGGACGCGCGTGCGCGTGTTGCCAGCCTCGGCGGCACGCTCGGCGAACAGCTGGTGTTCTCCGGCACGATCAGCGACGACGCGCTGACCGACTTCTATCGCTCGCGACTCCTCGTCCCGCAGGTCAATCCGAACACGCTCGCGCGCCTCTCCGCGCCCGTGGTCAGCACGATCCCGAGCGACATGGCGATCGAGCTGCGCGCGATCCCGGTCTCGCTCGACAGCGACAACAACCTCACCGTCGCGATGAGCGATCCGTCGGACAGCCACGCCGTCGACGAGATCGCGTTCTTCACCGGCACGTACGTGGTCCGCGCCGTCGCCACGCAGATGCAGATCGCGTGGTGCCTCGCGCACTACTACGGGCACGTCACCGCGCTCGGCCAGAAGCTGCTGCAGCCCACCGAGATCGAGCCCGCCTCGGATCCGTCACCGACGCGCGATCCGGACGTTCCGGCAAAGATCCCACGTGTCAAAGGCCACACCGCGAAGATCGCGGCGTCGCGCCACCGCGGTCGCATACCGATGACCGGTCCGCTCGACATCCCGCGTCCGAACAGCGCGGTGCTCGACGATCCGAGCATCCCCGAAGCCGTGGTCGCGTCGGTGACGCCTGCCGAACCTGCCGACGCGGCGGAGCCCGAGGGGCCCGACACCGATCCCATGCCCGACAAGCCCCGCGCTCGCAGCATCTCCGGCGAGATCCGGATCCCGGTGCGGCGCGCGTCGTCGATCAAGCCCCCCGACGAAGACCCGTACGCCGACGACGAGGACAACGGGCCGGTGATCACGATCGAGATCTCCCCCGAGGAAGACACGTCGCCGCGCAAGGTCCCGGTCAAGCGGCGCGTCGTCAAGACCGATCCGCCCGAGCTCGCCGCACGCTCCGGCGAGGTCGACAGCATCACAGGCCCCGTCACCAAGATGGACCTCGAGGGGCCGCGCATCATCATCGACGACGAGTCGCCGACCGGTGCCGACGTCTCGGGAGAGCTCAAGGTGATCTCCCATCGCGATCATGCCGCCCCCGCGACGACGATCGAGGTCGACGACACCAGCGTCGGCGTCGTGATCCACGAGCATCCGAAGCTGGACTCGGAGCCGGTCACGCTCGCGCGCAAGCGCATCGTCGCCCAGGGCCCCGCGACGCTCGTCGGGATCGCGCCGCCCGCCGACGAGGAAGAAGATGACGACGGAGAGGTCGTGATCCTCGACGTCAAGAAGCCGACACCGCGCCCCGAGAAGAAGACGCAGGTCGGCATGGTGGCCGAGGCGGTGGCGCCGCGTACGCATCGCGATACCGAGGCCGGCGAACCTCCGGGCGACTTCACCGGCCCGACGCGCCTCGACGCCACGGCCGTGCCCGATGGGGACGAGTTCAGCGACGAGATCGCTGCGCCGCCACCGCCGGTGCAGGACGAGGACACCAGCCCGCACATCCTCCCGCCGTCGCCGTCGCCCCTGTCGCGTGCCGAGTCGGAACCTCCCCGTCGCCCCACGCCGCTCCCGCGCGCGACCTTGGACGACGAGGATGGCAGCCGCGTGACCGTGGTGATGACCACGGTCGAGCTCGACGAGGCCATCCCGGATCGCGCCGAGGTCGTGCCCGCGCACCTCGCACCGAACGGCCAGGCGAAGCCGGCGAAGCCGACGAACCGCAAGATCGACTACGACCCGGTCGACGACGGCTGGGGGCCACCGGGCACCACGATCCCGCCGCCGCTGCTCGGCGCCGTTCCCGGATCGTCGGACGGCGACGACGATGGCGGACAGATTCCCCTCACCGACGTCGACAATGCACCGCTGCTCGTCGCGGTCCCCTCGCCGCCCGAGCTCGCGCGTGGTGCACCGCTCGTCGATGCGTCGGCACCGAGCCTCGTCCGCGCGCTCGAGGAGTCGACCTCGCGCTCGATCGAAGTCATCCATGCGCTGGAGCGAGCGCAGTCGCGCGACGACGTGATCTCGCTGATGAGCACGCACCTGTCGCAGACCCATCGCCGCGCCGGCTTCTTCTCGATCAAGGGCGGCGAGCTGATCCTGTTCGCGAGCCTGCCGAAGAGCGAGTTTCAGAGCGGCACCGCGCTCCCCCTCGACCGCCCATCGACGCTGCAGGATGTCGTCGGCACGCGGTTGCCGTATCGCGGCCCGATGCACGACGACGCGAGCCGCCAGTTCCTCACCGCCTCGCTCGGCACCTGCCCGCCCGAGATCCTGCTCGTGCCCGTCGTCGTGCGCGAGCGCGTGGTCGGCGTGCTGTTCGGCGAGCACCGCCTGCTCCACACGTTCGACGATCAGCTCGCCCTCGCAGCGCGCGCCGCCGGCATGGCGCTCGAGCGAATCCTCAAGCAGAAGCGCAGCTAGTGTCTCGTAGCAGAGAACGATCGACAAAATCACGAAGCGATTCTCGTGCGAGATCGATCGCTGCGAGATCGATCGCTT
>JANNBP010000119.1:0-21014 GCA_031385555.1 Deltaproteobacteria bacterium
GCGCCCTTCAGCCGGCCCGGACTTGGGCGTTCTGCTGAGTGTCCGAGCGCGTCTTCCGAAACAAAGCTTGGCGAAACTTGGCGCCCCATAACACCTTGGCGACCCTCTCCGTACGCCATACCGTGCGCCACACACACAACACGCGCTCGATCGGCTGGGGCGCAGCCACCGCTGCTGCCAACGCAAGCGTCACGCCCCGTCCGCACAGGCTGGAGCGCGCTAGCGCAAACCGAAGCGGGTCGCCGTGGTGCCGAGCTTCGAGATGCCGAGCGCCTCGACCTGACGCACACGCTCGCGCGTCAGGTTCGTGATCTCGCCGACCTGCTCGAGCGTCCGCGCACCCTGCTCCGCCACGTCGAGCGAACAGGTGTGCTGGAGCTCCCACGGCTCGAGCTCGGGGAAGTTGATCTTGATCGATCCGGTGAGCGGATTGATGTCGAGATAGAGGTGGTGCTTGCACGCCACCCACGGGCACGGCCCCGCGTGCTGATGACACTCGGCGCGCGTCGACGGCCGCGGCATGTCCGCGAC
This sequence comes from Deltaproteobacteria bacterium, assembly GCA_031385555.1. Taxonomy (GTDB): domain Bacteria; phylum Myxococcota_A; class Polyangia; order Haliangiales; family Haliangiaceae; genus JABFXX01. Next base: position 532 of record JANNBP010000119.1, read on the forward strand.
ATCTGAGATCGGAAACGCCTCGGCGAACGCCGCGCGCTCGGCACGCGACACGCGCTTCATCGCGATCGTCTGACTGCGCGGACGTATGCGCCGGCGGCGCCGGGAATCGGAGCGCGACAACTCGATGCTGCTCTGCGCCGGCACGTCATCGGCGGCGCCGTCCCACGCGGCCGAGAGTGCCAGCGGATCGAAGACCAACGGCTGCAACGAAGGAACTGCACCCGGATCGTGTTCGGTATCCATTACCTGTTTCCCCCCAGAATCGTGAGAGCGATCTTCGTCAGGACGGCTCACTGAACTGCATGACGTCCAGTCGAGCTGACCATGCGCTGGTCGTGATCGACGTGGCAATACCGCGACGCAACTATCGCGGATTCTTTCGACAGGAGAGATCTCGGCGAAATCAAGTCTGGTACGATCTTCACTTACACATGCGCACCGCTATCCGCGCTTCCCTTCGCACCCCACAGAAATCTCGGTGGGGCGGCACACGCGTCGGTGCCGGTCGTCCTCCATCGCAACCGCGCGCGAGCGAACCGCACAAGCGCCGGCCGCGGCTCGAGAGCGGAGAGCCGGTGATCGTCGTCGCGCGCGTCGTCCGTGCGGTCGGTGATCTACGCCGTGCGCGCGCGCTCGGTGCGATCAAGCGCGCGATCGATGGCGCCCACGCACGCGCAGACTTCCGGATCGTCCGGCACGGCGTGACCGGGCGCGCAGACGATCACGCACTCGAGCTCGTGATCGAAGCCGAGGATCGCATCGCGCTCGCGCGCGGGATGCAGGGGTTTCAAGTGGCTGCGGCGCGCGCCCTCAACGCGCTGGCTTCGCGGCGCGGTCCCGTGTTCACGGACCGCTACAAGGTCGTCAAGCGTCGCGGCTAGGGGCGTCCCTCGTTGGGGACATCCCTGGGCGCAATGCCAGTCAGATAAGAACCTTGACGTTTTAGCTGAGCGGCATCGTCCCTAGGCGTGCCTGCACGTGCACGCTACTCCTCGTCGAGGATGATCAACCCGCGATCGATGTCAGCGACGAACACGTGGCCGTTCGCGACGCGCACGCCCACCGCACCCTCGAACGCCGCGCCGAACGCCGTGTCGGCGTTCCAGGTGTTGAAGTGCGCGATCTCGGTCGGCTGCGTCGGATCGGCGATGTCGACGATCCTGATGCCGTCCTGGTAGTACGACAGATAGACCTTGTCGCCGACGACCTGGATGTTGTGAATGCCGACTTCCTTGCGACTCCGATAGCGCGACAGCTCGGCGAGGTAGGTCGGCGAGGTCGGATCACCGTCGAGGATCCGCAGGAACGCGGCGCCATCCTCGGCGCTGTTCGACAGGCCTTCGTCGCCGTGCAGGAGCACCTTCTTGCCGCTCGTCAGCGTCGCGACCCAGCTCGCGTGGCTGTACGAGGTGTCGATGCGACCCTCTTCGACCGCGTTGTCGAGACCGCCGGAGACGTCGAGCGCGACCATGCCGCTCTCGGTGTAGTTCGCATAGATGTGCGTGCCCTCGACGGTGAGATCGTGAACCCCGGTGACCTCGCCACCGATGATCGCGGCGCCGAGGTGCAGCGGCACGAGCGGGTTGGTGACGTCATACTTCGGGACCGCGTCGGTGTACGTCGCGAGGTACAGCGCGGTGGTGTTGCCGGTGGTCACCACCTGCACCGAGTGCGAGTACTCGGTGATCTGCGACAGCATGATCGGGTTCGCCGGATCGGTCACGTCGATCACGTCGGTGTTCGCGAAGTTGAGCGGCGACGCGTACGCCACCGTCTTCGTCGCGGTCTTGACCACGCGGACATCGTTGTAGCCCTGGTTGCCGTCCTGCCTGTCGTCGGGATCGACCTGCCCGACCACGACCGGGGTCGCCGGCGTCGAGACGTCGACGATCGTCAGCCCCGATGGCCCGACGACATATGCGAAGTCGCCTTCGACCCAGACGTTGTAGCCGACGATCGGTTGATCGGCGGCGATCGTGTTGATCGCGCCGAGCTCGGTGAGACCGCTCGCGGGACCATCCTTGACGCCGAACTTCGAGCCGACCAGCGGCGTCGAGGTCTCGCCGCGATCGTTGTCGAACCGCAGCGTCGTGCCGATCAGCGTGTCGTTCGCACCCATGCACAGCACGCGCGTGGCGGTCTGCTCGAACGGCGTACCGCCGTTGTCGAACTGGAAGCTGCGGCGCTGATACCACCGCGTACCGTCGGTCCACGTGAACTGCGTGAACACCTCGGCCTCGTCCGTCGCGTCGTCGGGGAAGAACGACCGCGTGAACCCGGTCGAGCAGCTGCCCTCGAACTTCGGATAGAAGAAGTCGAACGTCGACTCGGGGTTGCGCAGAAACCAGCGTCCCGGCAGATCCTCGAGCCCACCCTCGATGCAGCCGGCGAGCTCGACGGCGAGTGGATCGAGGAAGTGCCCCAGCGTGGGTAGCGGACCCGGCGTGGGTGCGCAGCGAGGCTCCTCCGGAACGTCCGGTGGAGCGTTCTCGTTGTTGTCACCGCACGCGGCGGCCACCGACAAGGCAAGACAGACGACGTTCAAGCGCACGCGTGAAACCTACTCGGCGGACGGTCTTCGTGTCGTTTCAGCAGCTTGCAATCGCTGTCGGAGCGAGGCGTTGTCTATGCATCACGACCTGTCGCGGACGGGATCGAGCAGACTTGCGAGAGGTTTCTCCCCGATCGCCGCCGACGACGATCAGCTCTCGTCTTGCTCGGGGAGCACCGGAGCACCGTCGCCGGGCTCTCCCGGGACTCGGTACTCCTCGTCGATCCAGCGACCGAGATCGATCAACCGGCAGCGCTCGGTGCAGAACGGGAATCGCGGGTTGCCCTCGCGCGCCGCCGCCTTCTTGCAGGTCGGACAGGTGTACGTCCGCGTCGAAGTCACGGCTGTAACCCGAGCCCGAGCGCGGCCATCCGCGCGTCGAGATACGGTCGGCTGGTACCGAGCTCGGCGGCGACGGCGTCTCGATCACCCGTGTGGCGACCGAGTGCGGCGACCAGCGTATCGGCCTCGGCGTTGGCGAGACTGTCGCGCAAGCTGCGCGGCGACGCCTGCGCGGCACCGACGATGCCGGACACTCGGCCCGACACCATGCCGGCCGACAGCTCGGTGGCATCACCGGCGAGCACGAGCATGCGCTCCATCTCGTTCTCGAGCTCGCGGATGTTGCCCGGCCACTGATAGGCGACCAGGCGTGCGAGCGCGCCTTGCGAGAGTTGCGGCGGCGGCACGTTGCTTCGCCAGTGCTTCTTGATGAAGTGCGCGGCGAGCCGCGGGATATCCGCGACGCGATCGCGCAGCGGCGGCACGGTGAGCTTGAGGACGTTGACGCGATAGAACAAGTCCTCGCGGAACTGCTTGTGCTGCACCATCGACGCGAGGTCCTTGTGCGACGCCGCGATGATCCGGACGTCGACCTTGACCGGCTTGGTGCCACCGACGGGCATGAACGTGCCCTCTTGCAACACGCGCAACAGCTTCACCTGCAGCGCGGCGGACATGTCACCGATCTCGTCGAGGAAGAACGTGCCGTCATCGGCGGTCTGGAACAGACCCGGCTGATCCTTCACCGCGCCGGTGAACGCACCGCGCACGTGACCGAACAGCGCGCTCTCGAGCAGGTTGTCGTTGAACGCGGAGCAGTTCTGGACGACGAACGGCTTCTTCGCACGCGGCCCGTGATAGTGGATCGCGCGCGCGATCAGCTCCTTGCCGGTGCCGCTCTCGCCGTGGATCAGCACCGTGGCCTCGGAGCGGACGACCTTGGTCAACAGCTTGACCACATCGCGCACTGCGGGCGCGTCGCCGACGATCTCGTTGAACGGGTGGATGTGCGTGGTGGGTGGAATCACCGCGGGCTGGACGCGCTCGACGGCCCACGCGGCGGTGACGACGAGATCCTGCACGCGCGCGAGATCCGTTTCGGACAGGCGCGGCACGGCGGACTGCTGCGCCTGGACCTCCTCGGGAGAAAACCCGAGTGCCGCGAGACCTGTCTCCAGCTCGCCGTCTGGAACGCCCGCGCCCGTCGCATAGACGATCCCGACGAGACCTCCATCGCCGAACACCGGCGCGGCCACCAGCATGATGCCGGGATGGCTGCGCTTGATGACGGCGAGCTTGTGGTCGTTGCGCTTGGCCTTCGCATACGAAGCCGCGATCTCGCGCAGCACCACACCGCAGGTCTGCCCGGTCGCGCCGTGGATCGTGTCGCACGTGACGTGCGAGGTGCGGATCTCGCCGCCGCCGTCGCGCTCGGTGAGTCCGAGCTCGAGGCCGAACCAGCGGCGCAACAAGTCGCGTGCAACCGAGACCTCGGCCAGTCCGTCGAATGTCAGCCCCACAGCTGGCGCACTATAGCCGCGCATCACGCGGTCACAAAGACCATCTGCCAGAAGCCTCGCGCGCTCTGCCCTCGCGCGACAGCTTGACGAGATGCGCGAGCAGTGAACGCTCGGCGATCGGCCACAACACCTTCGGCGTGTCGACGTACACGCGCTCCACGAGCTCCTCCACGCTCCCGCCCTGCGTCAGCGCGTCGAGCACGCGCTGCTCGCGCATCCGCCGGTGTGAGAGATACTCCGTCAGCTTGGCGTGCCCGTCCGGAATGCTAGGTCCGTGGGCGGGCAGGATCGCCGCCTGCGCACGCGAACGCAGCTTCTCGAGCGACGCGAGGTAGAGCGCCATGTCGCCCTCGTCGGGATCGATCAAGATGGTGCCGAGCCCTGCCACCATGTCGCCCGCGATCACCGCGCCGGGGAGCTCGAAGCAGAGATGCCCTTCGGCGTGGCCCGGCGTGAACACGCAGGTCGCGCCGTGGATCACGTCGCCATCGTCGAGCACCTGCGTGACAGCCACGATGCCGTCGAGGCGTCGCGCCGTCGCCGCGTGCGCCGCGATCGGAACGCTCCAGCGCTCCGCCAAGGCCGTGGCACCGCCGACGTGATCGCCGTGGTGATGGGTGAGCAGCACGCTGGCAACGCCGCCGATCCGGCCCAGTTCGTCATCCAAAATCGCCTGCTGATCGAGGTACGGGCTGCCGGGATCGACCACGGCGACCGGACCACCCTGTGGCCCGACCAGGTAGACGTTGGTGTGCGCAGCCGGCGGGAGTGTCGGAGTGCGGAGTGCAAGCACGCGAATCCCCGGCGCTACCTGGGTCACCGTGGGTCGTGCGTCAGAGCCGGCGACCGGAACTACCGCACGCACCTGTTCGTACAGGGCTTCGACCGAGCGATCAGACATCGTTGAACCATCGTCGAGCAAAGAGAGTGACGACGGCGAAGCTCTCTCCTACACTATGGATAGCGACCCCATGGTCAGCGTTACTGCCCGCAAGATTCGAGAGCTCGGCACGGAACGCCCCTCGGGTGCCAGTGGCCGGCGCTACACGGGATATTTGATCAGTTACCCGTACATCGGCCGCGGCATGGTGATCTTCCGTGACCCGCACGGGCACCGCATGATCACGACCCCGGTCAAGCGCGTGCTCGGTGAGCCCGGCGGCAAGATGATCTACGTCGAGACCGAGAACAGCGTCTATCGCCTCGAGATCCACGGCGAGCCACTGTTTCCCATGCGCGCGGCAGGCGAGTAGCTTCATCGCGCGAGGGCACTGACGAGCCGCTGTCCGAGCGCCTGGATGTGCTGCATCTCGAGCCGCTGCGTGAACACCATCGGCAACTCGACGAGTGGTGCCTTCGCACGCTTGGTCAGTTCGTCGAGATAGCGCGCGTTGAGATCGCGCCGATCGCGCATCAGGCTGGCGTGACTCGTGACCTCGGCGAGCGGCGTGGTCAGCGGGGCCGCCGCGATCAGCGCGTCGAGCAGGTTGTCGGTGGGAGAGCCCGGTGGAAAATGTTCGGGGAACACCTGGTTCGCGACGACGTGCTGCGGAACGATGCCGAGCGCGGACAGCTTGGTCTCGAGCTCCATCGCTTCGTTGACGGGCATCTCCTCGGCCAGCGTGACCAGCACGGTCGCCGTGCGGTTGGCATCGGTGAGCAGCTCCTTGATCGTGCGCGCGTCGCGGGTCAGTGGACCCTCGGGCACCGTCTCGGAGATCACCCACGGCACGCGCAGCATCGACGAGGCGTGACCCGACGCGGGCATGTCGAACACGACGGTGTCCCAGACCGGGCTCCCACGCTTCTCCTCCGTGGTGTGGAACCACGCCTTGCCGAGCAGCGCGTAGTCGTCGAGGCCCGGGATGGCGCGGAGGAACGCCTTGGTCACCCGGTTCTCGAACACCATCTCGTAGACGCTCTTCCAGCGCAGGATCATCAGTCCGTACTCTTCGAGTGCGGAGGCTGGCGTGGCATTGACCGCGAACAGGTTCGGCCCGAGCTGACTGACCTCGGTCCCGACCGAGGGCTTATCGAAGTAGTTCCCGAAGCGATCGTTGGCGTTGGTCTCGTAGAGCAGCGTCTTGCGACCGGCGCGTGCGCAGCGATCGGCGATCGCGGCGGCGACCGTACTGCGACCCACCCCACCCTTACCGACGACCAGGATCAGCCGCTTCTCGAACAGACTCACGGACTGCCCTTCGGCGAGACCGGCGGCAACGGCGGCGGACCGTTGAAGCCGGGCGCCGGCTGCCCCGGATCCTCGACGACGACCGCGACTCCACTCGCCCACGCGGTGCGCCAGCCGATCAACTTGCGCAGCGTCCAGATGCCGCTATCCGGCGTGAAGTCGATCTTGATGTCGACCACCTTGTCCGCGCCCAGCGCCTTCGCGGTGGGGAGCAGGAGCCGGTTGACGACTCGATCGAGATCGACGCCACCCGGGATCGGGATGAACAGCAGGTAGGCGCTGGTGACCTGCACGTGGATCACAGCGATCGGACGCAAGTTCGGGCCGACATGGATGGTCTCTGGTTGGACGCGCACCGTGGAGACCGACGAACAGGCGACGGACATCACGGTGAGGAAGCAGAGAAGGACAACCCTTCGCACCATGCGCGCACGCTAACACAGGTGATAGGATCATCCATCGTGCTGCGGGGGCTGCTCGTCGTGATGATCGTCGCTACCAATGTGGCGACCGACGTGGCGCACGCGCAGCCTGTCTCGGAGACTGGGCCCGAACAGGCGCTGTCGCAGAAGATCGCCGTCTGGCGGTTCGATGCCCTCGGCATCGAGGCCGAGCTCGTCACCCGTCTCGAAACCCTCTTCAAGCTCGAGCTCGAGCGCCTGGCGAAGCAGCCGCTGCCGACGCGCAACGACATCAACCGCGTGACCACGCTGGCCGAGCGCGAGTGCACGGGCGAGGAGAATTGCCTCGCGGCGATCGGCAAGAAGCTGGGCGTCGAGGTGGTGGTCACCGGCACCGTCGGCTCCCTCGGCGATGCGTACATCATCAACATCAAGGCGATCGATGTCGCGACCGCGAAGACCGTGCAGCGGATCCAGACCGATCCGTTGCGCGGAGGTCCCGACGACTTGATCGATGGCGTGCGCGTCGCGGCCTATCGTCTGCTCGCACCGAATCAGCTGCACGGCGCGCTGCAGATCCAGAGCGATCTCGTCGGTGCCACGGTCGAGCTCGACGGCAAGTCGATCGGCAAGACGCCGCTCCCGAGCCTGGGGGTCGTCGGCAAGCTCGCGCTCGGACCGCACAAGCTCAAGGTCAGCGCACCTGGCTACGCGCCGTTCGGGGAAACGGTCGACGTGCGGTTCCAGAAGGTCAGCCAGGTCGTCGTGCGGCTGATCGCCTCGGACGTCGTGCTCGGCACCGGCAAGACGACGACGGTCGAGCGCCGGCCGTTCTACTCGAAGACGTGGTTCATCGTCGGGGTCGCCCTCGGTGCGATCGTGATCGGCGCGGCGATCGGCGCGTCGCTAGGCGGCGTCGATTGCGTCGATGGCGTGACGGGACTCAAGTGCGACTGATCCTGCTCGTCGTCGTGGCCTGCGCGCTCGCCTGGCCGGCGCAGGCGCAAAAGGCACCCCCTGCCCCGATGCCGCTCGTCGCGATCGCTCCGCTGGCGACGCTCGACGCCGAGGACACCTCGGCCCCGATCAAGAAGCTGACGGCGCAGCTCGAGGCCGCGATCGGTGCGGTCGGGATGCGCGCGATTCCCGCAGCCACGGTCGCCGATGCGATCAAGAAGGCGAAGAAGCCGCAACTGCGCGCCTGCGAGGGCGATCCGGTGTGTACCGCCGAGCTCGGCAAGCTGGTCGGAGCCACGATCGTCGTCGCCGGTCAGATCGGCGGCCTCGGCGATTCGAAGATCGTCTACCTCAACGCCACGGACGTCGGCACGGCGAAGGAGTTGCGGTCGACCACGCTGACCCTGGGCAAGCAAGAGGACGGGGTCGCTGCGACCGCCGCGATCGTACGGTTGCTCGATCCGGCGAAGCATCGCGGCACGCTGCACTTCGCGATCGACGTCACCGGCACCACGATCTACGTCAACGGCCAGAAGAAGCCGCCCGACGGCAAGGGCGAGCTGTCGCTCGAGGTCGGCACGCAGGCGATCCGGATCACCCATCCCGAGTATCGCGACTTCGTGCGGTTCATCGACGTCAGCTACGGCAAGACCGTCGACGTCCCCGTGGGCATGTTGCAGTACCCGATCGTCCGGCGCGACATCCAGGGCAACCCGGTCAACCGCGACAAGCAGGTCGTCATCGATCCGCCGCTGTATCGCCGGTGGTACGTCGTCGGGGGTGGGGCGGTGCTGCTCGGCATCGTCACGGCCGTGATCGTGTCGAGCCTGGTCAACGATCTGCCGAAGACGCCGTGTCGCGTCGTCGGCAGCGATCAGGACTGCTGATCGCGATCGTGGTCGTGGGCTAGGTCCTACGTCGCCGAGGCCGTCGCCGTCGAGGTCCGTCGAGGTTCACGACCACGCTAATAAATGGCTATCGCACCAAGGAGAACAGCGCGTTGAGCTTCGCGTTCGCGGCACCGTGGTTGCCATCGCCGAACTTGATCATGACGTCGGACAAGCCGTCGGTGAGCTGCTTCTGGATCTGCTCGTCGCGCTTGCTGCTGCGCACCACCAGGTTGAGGCGGCCGATCTTCGCCTGCACGAACGTGCGATCGACCTTGAACTGGTTGGCGTAATTGACGAGCTGCGAGGCCGTGGCGAACGCAGCGCCCCACTCCTGCTTGCCGAGGGACTCGGCAGTCCCGGCATCGAGGCTCGCGCCGGCCCATTGATCGCCGGGGATCAGGCCCTTGTCGCGCATGAGCTTCTTCGCCTTGCCGTAGATGCCGTCGACCTCCGCGCGCGAGTAGTTGCCGCTCTTCGCCGGCACCTGCACGATCATCGGCGCGGCACCGGCACTGCACGAGTCCTTGAACTTGAGCGCGTCGGCCCGCAGCTGATTCGCCGCTTCGCTGAGCGCGCGGACCGAGCTCTGCTCGCGCTCGTAGACGTCCTTCTCGCGCATCGCGACGGCTCGCTCGCGCGCGGCGAGGCCGGCTTCGCGGGTGGCGACATCACCGGCGACGGCCGTGACCTTGGTGAGCTCGTTCGCGAGCGTGGACTCGTCGCTGGTGCTCTTCTGGATCCTCGAATCGATCTCGGACTTTTCCTTCTCGAGGGCTTCGAGCTTCGTCGGGTCGCCCTTCGCCGCTTCCTTCTCGACCTCGATCGTCTGACGCCGCTCCACGAGCTTCTTGCGCTCTGCGCTGAGCGCCTCGCGGCGCGCCATCAAGTCTTGCTGCGCCTTGAGTGCGGCAGGATCCGGAGCCACGTTCGCATCGCCCTTGTCCTTGCACGCGGAGCTCCCCACCACGAACGCGAACGAGAGGAGGAGACCGACGAGCCGCATCAAGCCAATTGTACGGGATCCCGGCCGTGGCTGCCGAGTTTTGGTCGTACAGTCCGGCGCATGCTGCTCTATCACGATCCCCGAGCACCGAATCCTCGACGGGTCCGCGTGTTCCTGGCGGAGAAGGGCGTGGCGTACGACACGATCGAAGTCCTGATCTCGGCGGCGGCCCACCAGACCCCAGAGTTCCGGAAGAAGAACCCGCTCGCGCTGTTGCCGGTGCTCGAGCTCGCCGACGGCAAGGTGCTCCGCGAGTCGATGGCGATCTGCCGCTACATCGAAGAATTGAACCCACAGCCGAACCTCTTCGGCGCCGACGCGTGGGAACGCGCACAGATCGAGATGTGGAACCGCCACGCCGAGCTCGAGCTGCTGTTCCCGATCTCTCAGGTGTTCCGCAACACGCACGCGGTCTGGGTCGGCAAGATCAAGCAGGCACCCGAGTTCGCGGCGATCATGCGCGAGATGATCGGAGAGCGGTTCGACTGGATCAACGGCGAGCTCGCGAACCGCCCCTACCTCGCAGGTGAGCGGTTCACCGTCGCCGACATCACCGCACTCTGCGCGATCGATTTCGGCAAGGTCTCCGACATCCGCATCAAGGCCGAGACCCATCCACACCTCGCGGCGTGGCATGCGCGCGTCGCGGCGCGGCCGTCCTCCAAGGCGTGACCCTTTGGATCCCTACCGCAGCGATCACAGCGCGCGGACGTCGAGCGTGGACATCCCGCGCGACCGAGGGATCGTCGGCGACATCATCGCCCAGTTCGCCGATCCACTCGCGTTCTACCGCGAGCTGATCCAGAACTCGATCGACGCGGGCTCGCCGAGCGTCGACATCAAGCTCGCGTACGACGCGAGCGCGTCGGTGCTGCGCGTGGTCGTCCGCGATCGCGGCGAGGGGATGACGCGCGACATCCTCGAGAACCAGCTGCTCGTGCTGTTCCGCTCGACGAAGGAGCAGGACGCGTCGAAGATCGGCAAGTTCGGCATCGGCTTCACCTCGGTGCTGTCGCCGAACCCCGAGGTCGTCGTGGTGCAGACGTCGCGCGATGGCCGTCGCCTGACACTTCATCTCCAGCGCGACCTGACGTACCAGCTGTTCGACGCCGGTCCCGCCACGCAGAGCGGCACGTCGGTCGAGCTCGACCTCGCAATGCCCAGCGATCAGGTCGCGCAGTTCGCGCGCGAGAGCGTCGAGGCACTGACGCGATGGTGCCGCCACGCGAGCGTCCCGGTGAGCTTCGTCGCGGAGGTGCCCGACGCCGACAAGCTCGAGGCGAGGATCGATCGACCGCTGGGGATCGACGGTGCGCTGGTCGAGGTTTCGCGAACCACCGACGAGGGCAAGCTCACCGTGATCGCCGGCTTGCTGCCGGGCGCCACCGCGTACCTCGGGTTCTTCAACCACGGCCTGATGCTGCACGAGACCACCGAGTCGCCGCTCGGCAGGATCGCGGTGAAGATCCAGGACGGTCGCCTCGGCCACACGCTGAGCCGCGACGACGTGCGCCGCGACGCGAACCTCGATCGCGCCCTCGCCTTCGCGCGCGACGTGATCGCCGACGCGTTGCCGCGCGCCGCCGCGACCGCGTTGCATCGAGCCGCGCAGACCGATCACGCGCGCTGGGGGAAGCTGGCCGAGGCGATCTGCGAGGCGAAGGTCGAGCTGCCGAGCTCGAGCTGGTGGGTCCCGCTACTCGCCGCGTCCGGGCAAGCGCTCGCGGTCGAGGCCTCTGAGCTCGGTCGTAGGGCGTGGGTCGCGTCGGAGCCGAGCGAGATCACGGCGCGCTTGATCGAGCGCGGCGAGCACGTGCTGTGTGCCCTCCCCACCGAGCGCAGCTTCCTCGTCGGTCTCGTCGAGTCGGTCGCGTCGTGCCGGCTGCGCGAGACCGGGCTCCTGACGCTGATCACCCCCACCGAGCAGCGCGATGCCGAGACGGCGCTGCTCGCGATGATGAACGAGCTGTTCGCCCTCACCCATCGCGCACCGAGCGCGCTGTTCGTGGCGGAGCTCGACGGCGAGCTCCGCTCGATGCTCGCGGTGGCGTGCGAGGGGAGCGAGTCGCAGCTGATCCAGCGCGACCAGGCCTCGCGAAATCCGTTCGGCCGGCGCACCCACGGCCTCGCGATCTCGGTGCGGCACTCGTACTACCGCGCCGCGCTGAAGCAGGATCCGCGTGCCGGTGCGTCGCTGCTCGTGCGCGTGTTGCTCAACGAGCACGGCTTGCTCGACGCCCCGCGCTCGACGGCCCTGCTCGACGATCTGCTCGACGATCTGCTCGCGAACGTGGGAGTGTCCTCGTGAACCGACCGGACAGGCGTGCACTTCGCGAGCCGATCGAGGAGGCGCTCTGAGTACCCGCGCGGCACCGGGACCGCAGCTCTCCGCCGGCCGGCTGCGCGTCGACGCCGCCCGCGCGATCGCGAAGCTGCGCGAGTACCAGCTCGTCGATCGCACCGCGTGGGTCCTCGAAGCGATCCGCGCGGCGGTCGCCTCGGGCAGCACGGCGATCAGCCTGACCGGCGACGCGAACGATGTCTGGCTCGCGTGGGAGGGCGCGCCGTGGTCCGCCGACGAGCTGCCGCGGTTGTTCGACGAGCTGGTCAGTCCGGAGCCCACCGAAGATCGCCATCACCTGCGGTTGCTCGCCGCCGCGGTCAACAGCGCGCTCGGCATCGAGCCCGCGTTCGTCGATCTCTACAGCGTGTCGGCCGAGGGCACGCTGCGCGCGCGCTACACGCCCGACGTCCTGATCGAGACCGCCGACCTCGAGGACTCGGCGCTGAGGAAGGTCACCGCGCAACCGGCGGAGCCGCCGCGAGACATCGCGTACGCGACCGGGATGATCGTGCACCTGCGCCGCCGCGCCGCGCTCGGCATGGTGACGTATCTGTTCTGGCACCGTGAACCGCCGGAGCTGGCCACCGCGCGTGCCGCGTGTCGCGACCTCGCCGTACCGATCACGATCGGTCGCGACACGTTCTCGCGCGACCGCAGCCCCGACCTGGCGAGGATCGCGTTCGACGGCGAGCTCGACGGCTTCGTCGCGCTGTGCGATCCGGCGAGGCTGCCGACCGGTCAGCTCGAGGCCGTGCTCGAGGTCGCCGAGCGCGGGGTCGTGCTCGCTCGCTATCCGCTGCCCCTCGCCGTCTGCAACGGGATGACGCCACGGTGGCCGGTGCCGTTGCGCGTGTTCGTCGATGCGAAGCGGATGCCCACCAACGCGTCGCGTTCGCAGGTGCGTCGCGAGGTGCCGCCGATCTCGACGACCGAGCAACGCACGCCCGCGATCGTCGACACGCTGATCGAAGCCCTCGCGAAGGAGCTCGACGCGGCCGAGTGCGATCCGCGCAAGCGCCACGCGGCGTTGTCGCTGATCGCGTCGAGGATCTCCGGCCCGGAGTGGTCGACGCGGGCGTTCACCGAGCAGCTCGGGCCGCTGGCGAACGCGGCGGTCCTCCGCGATGCCACCGGGACGCCGCGGACTGTCGGGCACGCGTGGAGCGGGCACGTCTACACCGGCGGAGCTCCGCTCGAGCCCGAGCTCGGACCGTGGGTGTCTTCGATCCTGTGGATTCCCCGCGGCGATCCGGCGGCGTCGCTCGTCGCCGGTTCGGCGCTCGATGCGCGCGACACCAAGCGGCGACTGAAGTGGGCCAGGCAGCAGCGCACGTCGCACCGCCGGTTCTTCGCACATGCACCACGCGACACGAGCCTCACCCTCGCGCGCCCACCCCGCATGCAGCTCAGGCTTGGCGCGAAGCTGGCCGGTGGCTGCGTGCCCGCGTCGTGGTTCGCGAACCTGGACGGCCAACTCGCGGTGTCGCACGAGCGTGGCGATGGCGAGGTGTTACTGCTGTTTCAAGGCCGGCCGATCGAGCGGGTGGTGATGCCCTCGGCGATCGGGTTCGAGGCCGTGGTCGACGCGAAGCAGCTGACGCCGAGTGATCGCTACCAGTCGGTGGAGCGCGATGCGTACTTCACGATCGCCCTACGCGCGCTGAAGGCCGCGCTGATCTGCGCCGCCGAGGTGATCGCGGTACGGCTCGACGGAGGATCGCTCGTCGCGCCCGGTGGCATCACCGAGAGCGTCCCGGCCGGGCGCGATGTCGAGGCGCGCTGGATCCGTGCGGCGATGGGCCTCACCCACGACCTGACGTTGCCTCGCTCGTCGCTGCTGTCGAAGGCCAAGGCGTGGGCGACGCTCGACGGTGAGTGGGTCGATTTCGACGCCCTGGCCAGCGCGCGTGTCATCGGCTCCGCGACGACGCTCGACTTCCAGCGCCCCGCGAAGCGCCGCATCGTCGTCGGTGGCCAGCTACTCGGCAAGCTGCTCACCCACACCACGCTGGTCGATTACGACAAGCGACGGGGAAGTGTTCCGCAGGCTCAGGTTCCCGAGTATCTCGCGAAGCAGCTCGCGCTCGAGCACGGCTTCGCGCTCGCGTTCCTCGGCGACGACTAGCTGCGCGGCGCGATCGCACCCACGCGCGGCAAGTCGCTGGTCCACCTGCACCACCTCGGCAATCCCCTCGACCGCTGCGAGCTCCGCGGGAGTCTCGGAGGCTGCACCCTCGCGGTCGACAGCGACGCGATCGCCCCCGACGCCGACTGGAAAACCGCCGCGGACAGTGCCGGGCTCCATCAACAAGACTTCCGCACGTGGGAGGTGGCACTGCTCCGCGCGACACTACGCACACTCGCCGGCGATCGGCCGCCCGAGCTGGTCGGCCCGCCGATCACCGGCCTCGACGGCTGGCTCGTGCAGTGGGCGTTCGGCGTGCTCCACGAGCACCACTCGCCCCAGGCGACCGATCTGACGCTCGACGAGGCCTTGATCGAGCGCGTCAAGGCAGCGGCGGTGGTGCATGTTCTCGGCGAGCGAAACCTGATCTCGATCGACGAGCTCGCCAGACGCTTCCCCGCGAAGCTGTTCTATGTCGATCCGACCTCGGCGCCCGTCGAAGGCTTCGCCCCGATGGTCGCGAGCGCGCAGGTCGCCGACGTGATCGGCCGGCTCGCCGGGATCGCGGTCGCCGACGGGCAAGCCGAGCTCGCGAAGCAGCGCAAGCTCGCCGAGCGCAACGCGCGTGTCGCGAAGCATCGCAGCCAACCGGAGCTCCGCCTGGCATTTCCGCTGGACGAGCCGGACGTCGAGCTCGTCACCACCGAAGGCCTCAGCGTTCGCGGCTTCGTCGGGGTCGGCCGCAATCGACTCGAGCTCGACATTCGCGTCGACAATCGGCCCTTCGTCACGCTGATCCGCAGCGAGGAGCTCCCGCTCTACGCGGTGCTCGACCTCGACCACAAGCACGTCGACGATCAGTTCATCGGCTTGTCGGAGCTGGTGACCGGCACGTTGCTCCAGTGCGTCCAGCGGATGCTGCCCGCGCTGTTCGCGAAGATCGCGAGAGAGCAGCCCACCGCGCTCGGCGCACCGGGCTTCGCACGCACGCTGCTCTACAAGTGGCTCGCGAGCTCCACCCTCGTGACGCTTCCGAAGCTGCGCGACGTGATGTGCGCCGCCCCGGCGTTCACCACGATCGGAGGCACGCGCAGCGCGATCACCGAGGCGACCCAGCCGACCATGATCCTCCGGACCACCGCGTGGAGCGGCCAATGGCTCGCCCCCGCCGAGGGCGAGTCGCCATCGGCGTTCGAGGACGGCGTGTTGTTCGTCCTCGAGGACGATCACCAGCTATCGACGATCCTCGACAGGCTGCATCCCGGCCGCGTGGTCGACGTCACCGACGAGGTCAGCAAGCTCCAGGCGAATCGCAGGATGGCGCGCGGGCTGATCCCGGCTCCGGCGCTGCCGCACGTACCCGCGGAGCTCAAGCGCACGCTGTCGCAGCTCGGCGAGGTCGGCGTGCGGCTCGGCCACGGCGAGATCGGTCTCGTTTCAGAAGCACCGAGCGTGCTGATCCACGATCAAGGCAGGCTGCGCCAGCGCTTCGACCTCGATGTCGTGCCGGCGATCCAGCTCGCGGTCGAAGCTCCCGAGTTGCTGGACGACAAAGCGGCACCCGTGGGTGGTCTCGATCTCGCGGGCAACGTCGCCGATCAGCTCGCGCGGCTTCGCGATCTGTCCTCGCGCCCTGCCCGCGCCGCGTCGGCGCAGATCACCACGGATGCGCAGCACCTCGCGCTCGCGCTCCTGCGCGAGGTGATCGCCAGCGGCTGCGATCTGCCAGTCAAGATCAAGTGCAGCATCCGGCGTGGGCTCCTCGCGAAGCGGATCGCGCGCTCGATGGTCGGGGCGCTGCCGGTGTTCGAGCTCACCGATGGTCAGTGGGTCACGCTCGACGAGCTCGATCGGCAGCTCGACCAGTTCGGCATTGCGTGGGCGGTGACGCGACCGACGAACCTGAGACCCCTCGACGACGCTCGCGCCGTGTTCGTGATGACCGCCGACGAGCTCGGCACGGCGTACGGCAACTACGCGGTGACCGATGCGGCAGGCGAGCTCGAGCTCGATCAGCAGGCGCGCCGCAACCGCGCGAAGCCTCCGGTCGCCTCGCTCGAGACCCTCGGCCGCGGTCAGTTTCTCACCCAGGTGACGATGGAGGGCGATGGCAAGACGGCCGCGCGCGGCGTCGTCGCGCCCCTGCTTCCCCACGGGGCAGAGCAACGCGGCGTGTTCGCACATCGCGAGATGGTGCCGTTCTCGCTGATGAGCGATCCGTGCCGGTGGCCGACGCTCGCGATGGTCGATGACGCGCGCCTCGAGCCGGATCGCACGTGGGATCGCCCGAAGACCATGACGATGGCGTGGACCGAGCTGACCTCGCGGATCAGCTCGATCTGCGAACGCGCGCTCGCCTCGCTGGTCCCGCGGCCCGAAAGTGCCCTCGCATACATCCACATCGGCCCCGGCGTGTCGCTCGGTCCCGAGGTGATGTCCTCGAAGGTCCAGATCCGGGGAGGCGTGTGGCTGCAAGGCGCACCCCGCACGACGCAGCTCGAGCTGTTCGACGCGTACGGGCACCATCTCCACACGCCGATCCAGGCGCTCGGTGTGGGCGGCACGCTGTATGTCCACGCGCCCGAAGGATGGAATCGAGGCGACGTGCTCGAGGATCTGATCGGGAGCGTCTACGGCCACCTCGTGCGGCAGCTACTCGGGAGATCGAAGCTGACGACCAAGCCACCGAGCGATGTGGTCGCCGCCCACGCCGCCACCGCGCTCGCGAGCAAGGCGATCTCACCCGCCGATGTCGGCCCGATGTTGTTCGGCTCGATCCGCCCCGAGCCTCTCGATGCGAAGGGCTTGTTACGGCTGTTCGAAGATCGCAAGCCGGTCTCGATCCTGCCGATCGGCGAGCTCGAGGCCGAGCTGATCGCGGCCGATGCCGAGGGTGTCGTCGAGGACGGCAGCGAGCTCTCGCAAGCCTTGATCTCGCGGCTCGCTGCGCGGGCGACGCGCGAGCGCAAGGCCAAGCGCCGGCCGCCCATCCCGCCACCGTCGCAGCCACTCCCCACCCCGCAGCTCGCACTCCCACCTCGCCGCGAGGTGCCGAAGCCGACGCAGGAGGTCACCCATCCGATCCAGAACGTGGTCGACGCCGTGCGCGTGCGGTTGATCGACGACGTCGCGCCGCAGTTCGGCGTTCGCATCCTCGACGTCGCGAGTCCCATCATCGGCTTCTCGCGCGCCCTGACCTTTGCCGGTCGCGATCCGCGCCTCCACGCGATCTCGAACGCGCTACGCGCGAACAGTCCATGGGCGCAGCTCGCGATCGATGCGCTGTGCGCGCACGCGATCACCGTGCTCGACGACGCGTACTCCGAGGTCAACCAGCAGACCGTGCGCGACGTGCTGGCCGATCTACTCGGTTAGCGACCTTCGCCACGATCGTACGCGTTGCGCGACTTGCGGATCACCTCGAGGGCCTGCAGGTAGCCGTACATGTCGCCGACCTCGACCGCCTCGCCCTTCTTGCCCTCGAGACCTTTGTAGTCGCGGAAGAACCGATCGAGCTCTTTCATCAGGTGCGGCGGCAGCGAGCGCAGCGTCTCGTAATGGGAGAACGACGGATCATCGACGCACACGCACACGATCTTGTCGTCGCCGCCCTTGTCATCGATCATCTTCAACCCGCCGAGCGGCCGCGCGCGCACGATCGTCAGAGGTGCCACCGGCTCGTGCATCAGCACCAGGACATCGAGCGGGTCCCCGTCCTCGCCATGTGTGCGTGGGATGAAGCCGTAGTTCGCCGGGTAGTGCACCGCGGAGTAGAGGACGCGATCGAGCCGCAACAGCCCGGTCGGCTTGTCGACCTCGTACTTGAGGTGCGAGCCCTTCGGGATCTCGATCACGCACGGAACGAAAGCTTCGATGTCGGCGGGGACCTCGATGTCGTGGACCGGGTGCATCCGGCAACACTAGATCAATCCCGCCTCGCAAGCTCGTCGCAGGCTACACGGTGTTGGCGAGCTGGCCGCAGGCGGCCGCGACATCGCTGCCACCGGAGTACCTGCGGTGCGACGGCAACCCGGCCGCCGACAACACCGCTCGAAACTCGGCCTCGCGCTCCGATCGCGTGAACGGATCGTCCGCGCCGATCGAGTTGTACGCGATCATCGAGAGGCGCGGCCGCCGGCCCGTGGCCACGCGGAAGGCGTCGACGCGCGCGGCGAGGGCTCGTGCGTCGTCGTCGGAGTCGTTGATCCCGTCGAGCAACGTCACCGCCCACATCGGCGACAGGTTGGTGGTGCGCGCGTGGAACGCGCACGCGTCGAGGACGTCGTCGAGGGTGTGGCGGTCCGCGATCGGCATCACGCGCTTGCGGTGGGTCTCGATCGCCGACGACATCGACAGCCCGAGCCGAACGTTCGGCTGCGCGACGGCGAGCCGGCGGATCCCGCTCGGCAGGCCCGAGGTGCACACCGTGATCGCACGGGCATCGATCGCGAGCGCGCAGGGCTCGGTCATCACGGCGATCGCGTCGAGGACCGCGTCGAGGTTCGCCATCGGTTCGCCCATCCCCTGGAACACCACGCCGTGGACGCGGCCTTCCGGAAGGCGCGACCGCACCACCCGCACCTGCTCGACGATCTCCCACGCGGCCAGGTTGCGAGTCAGCCCCAGACGGCCGGTCGCGCAGAACGCGCAGGCGAGCGCGCAGCCGACCTGCGAGGACACGCAGACGGTGAAGCGCCCCGCATGCTCCAGAGGAATTCGCACGCACTCGAAGCGCTGGCCCTCGCTCTCGCACAGGTACTTCACGAACGGATCGATCGTGCTCGCGGTCTCGGCGACCACCGCGAGCTCCGGCACGTGACCGATCGCGCGCACCGCCTCCGCCGCGATCCGCCGGACTGCGGCGCTCGCGCACACTGGCGCGCCGCGATGCACCATCGCGATGACCTTGCGTGCCTCCGCAAGCGTGATCGCGGGTACGACCTCGGCGAGGTGCGCCGGCGTCATCGCTTGCAGCGGGTACATGCCGCGGGTATCGCACGAGCTGGTGGTCGTGCGTTCGATCTTAAGATGATGTCGAGCTTTGCGACGCCGCGCTCCGCACGGTACTGTGGGGTGTGGCTTACCCAGAGGTAATCCGAGTCTTCGCGACCTCTCAAGACCCGGACTTCGATGGCCCCTGGCAGGCCAGAACACCCTCGAACTCCACGGGTTCCGCGGTCGTCATCGGCCCTGGCCTGTTGCTGACGGGGGCGCACGTCGTCGCGAACGCGACGTTCCTCCAGGTCCAGAAACCGTCGCAACCCGACAAGGCGATCGCCCGCGTCCGCGCGGTCTGCCACGACACCGATCTCGCGCTCCTCGAAGTCGTCGAGCCGGCGGACTTCCTCGCAGACATCGAACCCGCGGAGCTCGGTCCGATGCCGCGGTTGCGCGATGAAGTCGCGGTCGTCGGCTATCCGGTCGGCGGCGAAGAAATCTCGATCACCGAAGGCGTGGTCTCGCGCATCGAGGTCCAGCGGTACTCGCACTCGCAGCGCCATTTGCTCGCGGTCACCGTCGACGCGGCGATCAACGCCGGCAACAGCGGTGGTCCAGTGTTCGGCGATGGCAAGGTCGTCGGCATCGCGTTCCAGAAGCTGACCGGCGTCGACAACATCGGCGAGATGGTGCCGCCGCCGATCATCCGCGCGTTCCTCGACGGCGTCGAGCTCGGCAAGCAGCCGTTGATCCCGGCGCTCGGCATCACCACGCAGAACCTGGAGAACCCGCTCCTCCGCAAGCAGCTCGGGCTCGGTCCCACGGAGCGCGGTGTCGTCGTGCTCCACGTCGACTACGATGGTTCCTCCGACGGCATCCTCCAGCCGCGCGATGTCATCACGTCGATCGACGGGCTGCCGATCGCGAACAACGGCACCATCCAGTACATGGGCATTCACCGCACGCGCTACGACGTCGTGCTCGGACACCGCTATGTCGGCGACGTCGTCCAGCTCGAGATCAAGCGCGGCGGGGTCACGCACAACATCGAGCTCACGCTCAAGCAGTGGAAGCCGCTGGTCCCGCGCTCGCGCTACGACAGGCCGCCGCTGTACTTCGTCTACGGCGGACTGGTGTTCCAGACGTTGACTCGCGACTACCTGACCACCTGGGACAAGTGGTGGAACAAGGCGCCGAAGGAGTTCCTCAACTACTACTACCTCGGCTACCGATCGCCGGACCAGAACGAGGTCGTGGTGCTGACGCAGATCCTCGCCGACG
>JANNBP010000124.1:0-4164 GCA_031385555.1 Deltaproteobacteria bacterium
TTGGTGCCGACCGGGAACTTCCAGACATCGAGGTTCGACGTGTCGATCGTGGAGCTCGGGGGAAGGTAGAGATAGCGATGCTTCTCGGCACCGTCGCTCCACAGCGCGACCCCCGGCGTATAGGGCATGACATCGGGTTCGTATGCCGTCGGATCCTGATTCGCGTAGAGCTTGGTGCAGAACACGTCGTCGGGCAGACCCGCGTCGGGCTCGACGCAGATCAACCCGCCGGCATTGTCCCCACACGCCCCGATCACGGCCGCCAGGCCGACCCATCGACACATTCGCGCCTCAATCATCTTGGGCGCCACCATCGATCCAGCTGGCGACCTTCGCGAGGATCTCGGGAGTGAGGGGTGTGCCGCCGAGCGGCATCGTGCCGCCACAAGGCGGGCTCGTGAGCTTCTGGTAGAGCAGGCTCGACGTCGAGTCGCCCGGCACGACGAGTGGCCGTCCGCCGCACTTGCTGCTCGTCGAGGTCGCCCTCAACGCGGTGTAGGCCGTGGCTCGATCCATCCCCATCGACAGCTTGCCGTTGCTGATGTCGTTGGTCGGAAGGCCGTGGCAGAAGTCGCACTGCGCCTTGGTCTCGACCGGGAACAGCAAGGGATAGATCTCGCTGAACGTCGTCGACGGTTGAGAGGTGCAGGCGCCGGACACCGCCAGTGCGAACAACTCTATTGCACGCACGTGAACGGTCCGTTGCTGACGGGAGGCAGCGTGTGAAGGTACGTCGCGATATCCGTCAGATCGCCATCAGTCATCTTGCCGAGCAACTCCGGGCCGCCCGGGTGCGTGCTGCAGAACGTCCGTCCGGTCCCCTTCTCGGTGTTCGTCTTCAGGGCGGTCACGATGTCACTCACGCTCCACGTGCCGAGGCCCGTGGCGTCGTCGGGAGTCAGGTTCACCGAGGTGTTGAGTGAAGCTCCTCGAATGAACGTGTACTGCTTGCCACCCGCGAACGCCTTCGAGAGATCAGGCACGTCCTCGCCGAGTTGCTCGGTGTGGCAGTTGAGGCAGGCCGCACCTGCGAGGTACCGCCCACGCTCCGCCGCGCCGAAGTCGGGGTCGGTGCTCGGGAGCGTGGTGTGTGGGATCTGCGCCTCGACGACCGGGGGAGCTGGCGGATGCTGGTCGAAGTACGGGAAGTCTGCCGGCACGACGTTGTCGTTCGGCGGGATGGTCCGCATGTACTGGATGATCGAATCGACATCCATCCGCGTCAGCGTCGAGTACTCGGGGTACGGCATGATCGGGTACATCGAGATGTTCTCGTCGTCGATCCCGCCGGTCAGCGCACGGCGAATCTGCTCGTCCGACCAGGTCGCGAGCCCTTCGGGGTTGTGCGTGGTCAGGTTTTCGGCGTTGACCGTGACGATCGTGCCGTCGACGTCCGTGAAGTCGTACGAGCGACTACCGGCCAGGTACTTCGTGAGATCGGGCGTCCCGTCCGGTCCGTTCGGGGTATGGCAGACTCCGCAGACCAGCACGTGATCGACGAGGTATTGCCCTCGCTCGACGGTGCCGGTGGTCGCCGTGTGCTCCGGGACATCGACGCCGGCGTCGGTGGGGGTCGAAGAGCCGCCGCACGCACCCAGCGCGATGGCAACGGCCACGAGTGTTCGCTTCGTCATCAATACCCCTGACCGTTCGCGCAGAACGTCGCGTGGAAGAACCCGGAGAATTCGTCACTACCCTGACGGGCATCGAAGGTGCCCGCGACCATGCTCGTCGCCTCCGCGGACTCGAACGAGATGACCCCAGAGCTCGCGCTGACTTCGTGGGACGAGGACATCCCACCCGGTGCGAAGTTGATCTCGGCCGGTGGAACGTCGAGGGTGCCGGTGGCAGGTGGTCCCTCGAACACGAACTCGATCACCTGCGTACCGGTGGCCGTGCCGCCGAGCCACCGGGAGACCGTGAGCTGATCGCAGGTCAGCATTCCGGAGCTGAGATAGATCAGCGTCTCACCGCTGTTCGAGATCATCAGCGAGGACACCGTTGGCTGTGCCGACCCGAGACTGCCGATCGTTCCGGTGATCTCGGTCCCATCGCCGATGGCGATGTCGGGCGGTGCGACGCTGGCCCCACTTCCGCAGGCGGACATCGAGATGAGGGTCCCGAGGCCTAGGTATTGTCTGATCACGACGAGCTCCTGGAAAGCACAACTCCGTCATCGCGACGGCAGCCTTGGTGGCCACGGCTCTTCAGATCCTTCGCGGCAATCTTTCAGGCTCGTGCACAATCTCGCGAAGGGTTGAGCCGCACCGGACACCCACACTCGTCCCATTGGAGGTCCTGTCATGATCCGCACCGTACGCATGCTTGTCGTCCTCTCCCTCGCCTCGGGCACCGCCGCTGCCGGGACGTGTCCCGCTGCTGTCCCCGCCGCGGTCAAGAAGGCGTTTCCCGACGGAACAGCCCTGACGTGCGCCCCACACGGCAAGGACTTCGAGGTCCGGCTGACGCGAAACAAGGTGGAGCTCCAGGTCGACGTCTCCGCGACAGGCGAGATTCTCTTGGTCGAGGAACCCATCCCCGTCTCGAGCATCCCGGCGACCGTGATGAAGGCGTTCTCGGCGAAATACCCGAAAGCCAAGGCGACGAAGGCCGAGAAGATGACGAAGGGCCCTGCCGTCAGCTTCGAGATTGCATTCTCGATCGACGGAAGACGGCGAGAAGCGACGTTCAACCTCGACGGTACGTTCGTCGAGGAGGAATAACTTCGACGAATCTGCCGAAGGGTTGGGAGATGCCGGCCACCCATCCCCGACACCAAGTCTGTCACCTGACTCTCCAAGGAGCTTCATGATCCGCATCTCTTCCCTGTCTCTGGCCGTGGGCATGCTCGCCGCCGGCTGTTCGTCCTCTGGTTCCCCCCAGGACATCTCCGGTCGTGTCGATCAGCCGGGGTTCCCGACTGCCGTGACGGGTGTCCGCGTGATCCGGGGCACCACGACCATCGTGGAATCGCCCGTGGCGAGCGATGGATCGTTCAAGGTCACGGTCCCGGCAGGCTCGGGCTACCGGATCGAGCTGGTGTCCCAGGACCAACCCGGCCTCGTCTTCCCCCGTACGACGGGTGTGATCGAGACGTCGTTCGCGATCAAGAACGGGACGAACCTGTTCGACCTCGGGATGGTCCGGTTCGTCGGCGATGCGAGCACGCGCACCTATCACACCGAGACACCCGGCGATGGTGACGTCGAGTGCGAAGACGGCCTCGATCCGAATGGCGCGGTCTGTGTCGACGATGATGACGAGGAAGGCGCGCAGTGCGAAGACGGCACGAACGACGGCGAGACCAACGATGACGGAGCCGACGAGGGCGACGGCGATGGCGAGACCGATGACGATCAACTCCCAGCGAACGCTGCAGTCGCCGAACATAACCTCCCCGCATCGATCGGTTGCGACGAAGGCGACGGCGACGGCGAAGAGGCGGATGACTAGTGCGCCTACGCTGGGGGGTGACGCTGGTGCTCTCGTGCACCGGCGCCGTCGCCCTGGCGGAGCCATGCCCGGCGATCGTGATCGTCGAGGCCACACCTGCACTTCGCGATTCGGTCACGACCCAGCTCACGGCTCGTGCGATCTTGACGATCGAGCAGGTTGGCTGCACCAACATCCGCGTGCACTTGCGTGTCGATGACACCGGGATCGCGATCGCGATCACCGATGCTGTCGGTCGCACCGCTCAGCGGCACGTCCCGGATCTGGCGACGGCCGCGAGCCTGATCGAGAGCTGGGCGCGACCGGAGCTCGACGCGACGTTGCTTGCCGTTCGGACGGTCCGTCAGCCGCGACTCCCCTCGACCGCGCGGATCGCGCCGATCGAGACCGAGACGCCGGTCGTCCTCGAAGCACCCGCAACCTCGATCGCGGTTCGCGGTCCACCGATCCGCGTGGCGGTCGATGCGGGGAGCTCACTTGGCTCCGACGGCTCCGTCTGGCTCGATCTCTCCGGGCTCGTGTGCGTGCGCTTCGGTCCGGTCTGCCCGGGCGTGATGGCACGCGTCAGTCAGGATACCGAGGTCCGCGGTGATTCCGAGGTCCTCTCCACCCGACGCCACGCGATCGATCTCGGAGTCGTGCTCGACGTGCCTCGCATGCACGCTGGTTGGAGCTGGACACCGGGCGTTCAGTTCGGGCTCGGCTTCAACC
>JANNBP010000160.1:0-25316 GCA_031385555.1 Deltaproteobacteria bacterium
GCGGGATCGGCGTCGGGATCGCGGAGCACGATCCGCGCGGGCAAGATCTCGCGAGCGGCACGTGAGACCTCGGTGGGGATCACGTACGGACGCTTCGCATCGCGGGCGAGCTGCGCGGCGCGCTCGATCACCTGCTCGACATCCCCGGCCAGGGCGCCGGTGACGATGCCCTCGGTGCGGCTCGGGTCGGTCGCACGGACCAGCGCGGCCGCGTAGTCGTGGAGCTTCGGATCGATGTAGGTCTCGCCACTCGGCGGAGGCTCGATGCCGAGCCGCTTGCGCAGCCCCTGGTTGTCGGCGGCGAGCCGGCGATTCTCCGACTCGAGCTCGCGGATCCGGCGCTCGAGGACTAGGGCCCGCGCGGCGGTGCGCTCGAGGCCCGCGAGGTAGGTCGCTCGCGCTTCGTCGTCGTCGCGGAACACGAGGCCCAGGATATCAACTCTGCGCGCCGGGGACGGTCTCGACCTCGACGAACGGCACGGTGAGCCAGCGTGCGATCGCTTGCTCGATCGAGGCCGGCGTGACCGCGCGGTACCGCGCGAGCTCGGTCGCGAAGTTGTGGGGCGAGTCGGTGTAGAGCATCGAACGCTGGACGATCGAGGCGCGCCGGGCGATGCCGGAGATCCCCCAGATCGCACCCGCTTCGCGCCGGGTCACCATCCGGTCGATCGAGCGCTGGTCGATCCCCTGGGTGCAGACCTCGTCGAGCACCCCGCGGACGGCCGCCGGATCGCTGCCCGGGCGCAGATCGATGGCGACATGGATCTCGCCGCCGAGCCGCGTGTTGATCGTCCACGCCGAGACGCGCTGTGCGAGCTGCTTCTCGTAGACCAGCGTGCGCCACAACGCGCCGGTCCCGATCGCCCCCCATGCCGCCGTCAGCACGTCGAGCTCCGGCTCGTGCTCGCCGTTGACGGGCGGGCCGATCCACGCACGATGGATCCGGACCAGCGTCGCGAATTGATCCGTGATCTGCTCGCGCTTCGGCGCCGGCGCGACGGCGATCTGCGCGCGGCGTGCCGGGCGCTGCGAGGCCGGGAAGCTGCCGAAGTAGCGATCGATCAGGGCATCGACGTTCGGCGGTAGATCGCCGGCGACCACCAGCGTCGCGTTCGCGGGCACGTACCACGTGCGATAAAACGCGAGCACCTCGTCGAACGTGGCGGCCTGGATATCGTCGTGCTGGCCGATCACCAGGTGCCGCAGCGGGTGGCCCTCGGGATACAGCAGTTGCGCGACCGCGAAGCGATCCGCGCCATACGGTGTGTTCTCGTAGCGCTGGCGGCGCTCGGCACGCACCACGCTCTGCTGCGCGATCAACCGATCGACATCGAAGTGCGGTGCGAAGTAGCCCATGCGCCCGGCCTCGAGCCACAGCGCGAGCTCGAGCCGATGCGACGGCACCACCTCGTGATACGCGGTGCGATCCGGACCGGTCGACGCGTTCGCATCCGTCGCACCGGCGCGCTTGAGCACCTCGTAGTGATGGCCGCCGAGCAAAGAGGCGGGCGTCTTGAACAGGTGCTCGAACAGGTGCGCGAACCCGGTGCGATCGACGCGCTCGTCGCTCGAGCCGACGCGGTACCACACGCTGACCGCGGTCTGCGGCACCGTGCTATCGGCGTGGAGCACCACCGCGAGCCCGCTCGGTAACGTGCGCCGATGCGCCGCGAGATGCGGCAAGCCGTCGACGAACGCGACCGAGGACATCGCGGTCCTTATACCTCGCGCGACCGGCGCCGATCCTGCGTCACGGCGCCTCGAACGCGCCACAGTCGGAGATCGAGCCCGCCGGGTTCGGGCGTGGCAAGTCTTCGAAGTCGGAGGTGACCATGGTCTCCTGCCCCGGCTCGGCACCCTCGCGGGCCTTGCTCGCCGCGGAGAGGTGGAAGTCGCCGCCGGTGCGGTTGACGAAGATGGTGTCGATGCCGGCGACCTGGTTGCCGGTGCCCTGCGAGGTCGTCGAGACGTCATCGAAGACCGAGAACCTGGGCGCGCACGCCCCACCGGTGATCGGGTGACCGCTGTTGTACGCGAAGATGTTGCTGGTCACCGAGACCGAGGCATCGCAGCCGAGCGCGGCACCGTCCGACGGCAACGCGGTCGTGTTGATGATCGTGTTGAAGCGGATCACGCTGCCGGCGTTCATCCCGAATGCGAAGATCGAGTCGTTGAAGCCGTCGCGGTGGATGATCAGGTTGTTCTCCATCACGAGCTGGCCCCCGCTGAGCTGGACCGAGCCATCGCGATTCGATTCGAAGCGCGTGCGCGTCACCCGCACGTCGCACTTCGTGTTGTTGTCCTCGACCCTCGAGGTCTCGAACACCGACCGATCGATCGTCAGCTTCGAGTTTTCGCACGCCACGACGTTCGCGGTGGTCGCGGTCAGGGTCCCGACGTGCGAGCGGCGCAACGTCATGTCGGCGCCGGTGATGCCGCGCAGGGCGAGGCTGTTGTTGCCATTGATGTCGACGTTCTCGAACACTACCTTCGCACCGGGCCCGGTGACGAGCACCGCGGGGACCGGTGCGGCGACCGCTGGCGGCGACGTCATCCGCACACCCTCGATGATGATGTTCGCCGGTCCGGTGATCGAGAAGGTCCCCTGGTTGCCCACCCCGAGCGTGGTGTCCTCGCCATCGATCACGAGCGTGCCGGAGAGCGCGACCGGTGACGTCGACAGCGTGCCGCCGAGGATGTGGATCACCGTGCGCGTGCCGCGGTTGGCGATCGCGAAGTCGAGCGATTCGCAGGGTGCCGGGCGGGTGCAGGTGCCGCCATCACTCCCCGACATCGTGACGAACGCGACCTCGGCGTCGGCGACGCAGGTGCCGTCGGCCTCGACGCACACGCCACCGTCGCACTCGCTGTCCTCGGCGCAGCCGCGACAGGCATGGCCTACCGAATCGCAGATCGGCGCGGCAGCGTCACATTGCTCGTCGGACTCGCACCCGACGCAGGCACCGTCGGCCGCGCAGATCGGCGCCGAGGGATCCGTGCAATCCGCGGCGACCGCGCAGGTCGCCTGGCACTGACTGTTGACGCAAAACGGGGCCGCGGGATCCAAGCACTCCACGGCGGTGGTGCACGTATTGGGCACGGTCCCCCGGACCTCGCCACACGCGGCGATCAGGAATAGACAGTGGACGACTCGCATGGCCGCGATTCTGGCACGGTTGCGAGCCCGGGAGCCGGTCGCACGTGCTCGTCGACGACTCGAACCGACATCGAGTCCGACGACCGTCCTCGTCGGTGAGGAAGGCGAGCTGTCGATCGACTTGTGTCTCCTTGTGTCTCCTAGCGTTCGCGCTGGAGCGACAGGGCGAGCTGATAGAGCTGGCGGCGGGGCTTGCCGGTGACCACGACGAGCCGCTGCGCCGCATCTTTCGGCCCGAGTCCCTCGCCGAGCAGGCGCCGCAGCTCGGCCTCGATATCGACCTCGACCTGCGCGCCCCGAGCCCCCGCGACCACCAGCGTGCATTCGCCGCGCGGCGAGGTCTCCGCGAACTTCGCCGCGAGGTCGGAGAGCGTCCCGCGCACGTGCTCCTCGTAGAGCTTCGTCAGCTCGCGACCGAGGCTCGCCTCGCGGTGCTCGCCCATCGCGTCGGCGAGCGCTGCCAGGGTCGGCCCGACGCGATCCGGTGCCTCGAAGAAGATCAGCGTCGCGACCTCGTTGCGCAGGGTGCCGAACAGCTCGCGCCGCGCACCGTCCTCGCGAGGTGGGAAGCCGACGAACATGAACCGCTCGCTCGGCAGGCCCGAGCCGACGAGCGCCGCGAGCACCGCGCTCGGTCCCGGGACCACCTCGACGCGCGCCCCGGCTTCGATCGCCGCCGCGATCGCGTAGCTACCGGGATCCGAGACGCCCGGCATCCCGGCCTCGCTGATCACCGCCACGTGGTCGCCGGCCTCGAGCGCAGCGACGAGATCCTTCGTGCGCTCCGCCTCGTTACCCTCGAAGTACGACACCAGCTTGCGCTTGTGATTGACTGCGCCCAGCGCATCGACGTGGGTGAGCAGCACCTTCGCGGTCCGCGTGTCCTCGGCGGCGATCACGTCCACGCTGCGAAGGATCCGCGCGGCGCGCAGCGACAGATCCTCGAGGTTGCCGATCGGCGTGCCGACGACGTACAGCGTGCCGGTCACTGGCCCACCACGGTGACCTCGATGTCGGTCGGATTCTTCGCCAGCACCTCGCCGCTGCGATGCAGTGCCTCACCCACGGCCTTCGCAGGCACGCGCAGGGTCAGGCCGCTCTTGCCGCACGTGCTGTCGAACGTCCAGCCGGTGATCGGCATGGCCTCCTCGAGCCTCGGCACCAGGTAGCGATCGCGATAGCTCTCGACGAGCTTTCGGTTCGCGGCCTCACCGCGCTCGTCGACCTCGGACGTCAGCTTGACGACGTGCCCGCCGCTCGCACAGGTCGTGATCTTGTACTTGCCGAACGCGCCCGTCGCGAGCGGCCGCAACGACACCTTCGTGCCGTGGCAACTGACGACCACGAGCGCGCACAAGATCCAACGCACGAGCCCAGCGTACTCGAATCGGGCGACGGTCGAGAGCCAAGGGTGGCTGCACCGATCCATCGCGGCGCGATCTTGGCGGAGCTGGCCTGGGAGTTGCGAGTTCGCGACCGCGACAAGCTCCGTGGTCGGTGGGCTCGAACCTACCCTCGTCGTCAACTCCACCGGGGAATCGGTGAGCCCGTGCTCGCGCCACTAGAGAACGGCACGATCGAGCTGCGTTGGGATCAGACTCCCAAGACCGAAGGGTCGCGCCGAGCTCACGGTGAGCTGGAGCGTCGGCGTGGATCTGTCGGCGCTCGCACGCAGCAAGGCGAACGGCGAACTGCCGATCGGGCCGGGCCCCCACTCATCACGTCGACGGTGAGTGAGTTGTGGGAGTCCCAGAAGGGGGATGTGCCCGAGCAATCCCGGATGGAACACGTTCCAATGAGGAGTGTCGCTTCCCAGCCAACATCCGTCGCCTGCGCAGTCGTCGCCTGGACGCAGTGATCGTTTGCTCGAGAGGTCCTGGCGACCTTTGCTGTCCTCGACGTCGGGGGCATGCCTCGTGCAAATCTGCCCACTCACACAACGTCCGAGGGGGGTCCACATGCACCGTCACTTCCTGCCCATCACCTGCGCCTTCCTGCTGCTTGCCATGCTCCCGCGACCCGCGGCCGCTGGACCGCAAGAGGATCTCGCCTTCGAGGTCAAGGACGCCGGTTCTCAGAGCGGGAGCCTGGTGGTTGGCAAGCTGATGACGCTCAAGCTCGGCGCCACGTGCTGGAAGGCCGTCCTCGACAAGAAGCAGCGCGCTCGCGAGTTGATCTCGGCCTATGCCTCGAACATCACCGCCTATGCGAAGGCGGTCACCGGTGATGACTGGGGCGCCATCTCCATGCAGGAGGCTAACCGAGCGCAACTCGTCAAGCTGGTCGGCGACTTTGGCTCGAGGTTCCACCTGACGTTGAACGTAGAAGGTGACGATTGCGGCGCGACGGGAGATGAGCTCTGGCTCAGGTACCTGAGCGTGACCACAACCGCGCTGAAAGACTATCCACCGGCGTCCGGCAAGGCCTTCATCACGATCAACGTGACCTCGAAGGCCAAAGGCGTGACGACGGACGTCAGCAGCGACGGTACAAAATTTACGATCACTGGCGCACGTGACCTCGTCCCAGGCGTGTGGTCCGACAACATCGCCAAGCCGTTCAAGCGAGTGTCGAGCAAGAAGTGAGGAGCGTGGCGGCGAGCTAATCGCGGGTCATCGCGTCGATGTCGACCGCGGAACCGAGCTCGGCCTCGAGATACTTCTTCAACCGATCGAGCATCCGCTTCTCGAGCTGGCGCGCTCGCTCGCGCGACACCTGATAGCGATCACCGATCTCCTGCAGCGTGAGCGGCTCGTCGGTCAGCCACCGCTCGCGGAAGATCGTCTGCTCGCGACCCTCGAGCGTCTTCGCGAACGTCTCGAGGTGGCCCTTGAGCAGCTGCGCGAACTCGCTCTGCGCGACCGCGCGATCCGGCCGCTCCGCCGCGTCGTCGGGCAGGTAGTCCATCCGCGTGCGCGTGCCGTCGTCATCGCCGCCGCCGAGCGGCGCATCGAGCGAGGCCTCGGGCGCGGCGAGCCGGCGCTCCATCTCGATGACCTCCTTCTCGGTCACATCGAGCTTCTCGGCGAGCAGCGCGGTGGTGGGCTGGAACCCGAGCTGTTCGAGCTTCTCGCGCTCCTTGCGCAGGTTGAAGAACAGCTTGCGCTGCGCCTGCGTGGTGCCGATCTTCACCAGCCGCCAGTTGTTGAGGATGAACTTGAGGATGTAGGCGCGGATCCAGAACGCCGCGTAGCTCGACAGCTTGACGCCGCGGTACGGATCGAACTTTCCGACCGCCTGGATCAGCCCGATGTTGCCCTCTTGTACGAGGTCCAGGAGATTCTTGTGCGCGCGGCGGTACTCGTAGGCAATCTTGACGACGAGCCGGAGGTTCGCCTCGATCATCTTGCGCGCGGCGGTGGTGTCGCCGTGCTCGACCAGCCGGACCGCGAGGCTCTTCTCTTCTTCGGGAGTGAGCAGCGGATAGCGCCGAACATCGGCCATGTACGCGGCCATCGGATCGCGCCGCGACAGCGCCCGGGAGCCCTTCGTAGGCGGCAGATCTTCCTCGGAGACCGAACCGTCTTCGTCGACCTCACCTGCGACATCGATCGGTGCCGCAGCCTTCTCGATGTCGACGTCGACCCCGCCCTCTTCCTCCGCCTCTTCCTTGTCCTCGTCGTCCTCTTCAGGCGCCGGCTTGTCGCCGACATCGATGACGCCGCTCGGTCGCTTCTTCGGGCCGCTGCTCTTTCGCTTACCGTCGGCCATCGATGGGTCCGAACATACTACATGCGACCTGGGAGAGAAGCCGAGCACCGGTCTGTCGAACACTCGACAACTCTTCGTGGCGCCTCGCGGGGTTGACCCTATAATCGTCAGACATGCGTAGTCGGTTGAACCTGACCATGGTGGTGGCCGCAGGTCTGCTCGCACTGGTCCTCACGGTGGTGAGGCAGTCGCCAGACGGTGTCATCTTCGATCCAGAAATCCCGATCGCGCGCGCTGCACCGGGCAAGGCGCAGCCCAAGACCTACGACCTCGCAGCGCTCAAGATCTTCAACATGACGTTGGTGCGCATCAAGGATCGCTACGTCGATCCGGCGCGCGTCGATCCGAAGAAGATGCTCTACGCCGCGCTCGATAGCGTGCAGCTCAACATCCCCGAGGTGCTGGTCGAACCCGACGCCCAGCACAACAAGGTGAAGGTCACGGTCAACGACAAGCCCGAGACGTTCGACGTCGACGATGTCGACTCGCCGTGGCGGCTCGCCGCGAAGCTCAAGAAGGTGTTTCGCTTCATCGAGTCGAACATGAACGGCGGCAGCGATCTCGCGAAGGTCGAGTACGCGGCGGTCAACGGCATGCTCGGCACGCTCGACCCGCACTCGGTGCTGATGGATCCCGAGTCGGCGCGCGACATGGACGTCCGCACGAGCGGCAAGTTCGGCGGGCTCGGCATCGTGATCCGGATGATCGATCGCAAGCTGATGGTCGTGAAGCCGATGAAGGACACGCCGGCCTCGCGCAAGGGCATCAAGGCCGGCGATCACATCGTTCGCATCAACAGCGAGCCCACCGAGAACCTGACGTCGAACGAGGCCGTCGATCGCATGCGCGGTGACCCCCGCACCGGCCTCACGCTGTGGATCGAGCGCAAGGGCGAGACCCAGCTGCTCCGCTTCGACCTCGTGCGCGACATCATCCGGGTCTCCGCGGTCGAGTCGAAGGTGCTCGACCAGGGTCAGAGCAAGGTGGGCTACGTCAAGGTCAAGGAGTTCAGCAAGGGCATCTCGCGCGACGTCGCGGATGCGATGAAGGAGATGTCGGGCAAGGGCGCGACCTCGTGGATCCTCGACCTCCGCGGCAACCCGGGCGGGCTCCTCGAGGAAGCCGTGCAGCTCTCGGATCTGTTCGTCGACAGCGGCACCGTGGTGACCACCGTGTCGGGGCGCGATCGCGAGGCGCGTCGTGCCGAGGCAGGCTTCGGCGACACCACGTCGTCGCTCGTCGTGCTGGTCAACGGCGGCTCGGCGTCGGCGTCGGAGATCGTCGCCGGTGCGCTCAAGAATCTCGACCGCGGCGTGATCATCGGAACGCGCACGTTCGGCAAGGGCACCGTCCAGGAGCTCTACGACAACGACGACAAGAGCAAGCTCAAGCTGACCATCGCGCAGTACCTGACCCCAGGAGATCGCTCGATCCAGAACCTCGGCATCGTCCCCGACATCGCGCTGCAGCGGATGTATGTCCCCGAGAAGAACGACTCGGCGGACGACTTCATCCGCCTGCTGCCGCCCACGCGAACGTATGGCGAGAAGGACCTCGACGCCACGCTGGTGTCGTCGTACGCGAAGGATACCGACAAGCCCGCGTTCGAGATCCCGTTCCTGGTCGAGCGCAAGAAGCCCGCCGCCGGGGCCCAGCCCATCGCAGCGCCGAAGCCGGACGATGATGACGAGCCGGAGGCCGACGAGATCGTCGAGGACTTCGAGATCAAGTTCGCGAAGGAAGTCGCCGCGACGGCGACGCAGCCGAGCCGCCCGAAGCTGGTGGCCGCCGCGACCAAGATCGTCGCCCGCGTCCGCGCGAGCGAAGAGCAGAAGCTGACCACAGCGCTCCAGGGCATCGCGATCGATTGGACGACAGCCACAGCCGGAGAAACCGCGAACCTCGACGTCGCCGTCACCACGTCGCCGGTGGGCAAGGTCAAGGCGGGTGAGGTCGTCAGCGTGACGACCACGGTGAAGAACATCGGCACCGGCACCGCCTACCGCGTGCTGTCGCGGCTCCACACGGATGACTCGACGTTCGACGACACCGAGCTACCGATCGGCAAGATCGCCCCCGGCGAGACCAAGACCTTCACGACGAAGGTCAAGGTCCCGAAGGACGCGCTCGACCGGATCGACCACCTCGGCCTCGAGATCAAGGAAGCGCGCAACGCGCCGTCGCGGATCACCCCCGCACTGCTCACCGTCGAGGCCGCACCGCGGCCGACGTTCGCGTACTCGTACCAGCTGCTCGACGACGGCAACGGTGACGGTCTGGTCCAGAAGGGCGAGAAGTTCCGCCTCGCGGTCCAGCTCAAGAACACCGGTGTCGGCCCCACGCAGGAAGCCACCGTGGTGCTGCGCAACGCGACCGGCGACGGCGTGGTGCTCAAGCAGTCGCGCAAGGAGCTCAAGGATTCGCCGATCGCTCCGGGCCAGGTTCGCGAGCTGGAGTTCGAGATCACGACCGACCAGACGATCAAGGGTGACGAGCTCGCGGTCGAGTTGGTCGCGTACGATGCCGCACTCGACGTCCAGTCGAACGAGAAGCTGCGCTTCAAGCTCGCACCGCCGGTCCAGGGTGCGAAGGCGATGGGCGAGCTGGTCGTCAGCGTCAAGCAGCCCTCGATCATCCGCGCCGGCGCGTCGGACGACAGCAGTGTCGTCGGCACCGCGCAGCGCGGCGCGAGCTACCGCGCGGTGGGGACGTTCGGTCCGTTCACCAAGGTGTGGCTCGACAAGGACGGCAAGAAGCTCGGCTTCCTGCCGACGTCCTCGGTGGCCTCGGGTGGCGCCGGGAACGGCACGTTCCAGCAGTCGTGGAACTCGACCCCGCCGATGATCTCGCTCAGCCTCAAGGGTCTCGAGACCACCTCGGACACGTACAAGCTGTCGGGTGCCGTCAACGACGAGGAGAAAGTCGAGGACGTCTACATCTTCGTGTCGAACTCGAAGGCGAAGATCGACAGCCGCAAGGTGTTCTACCGGTCAAACCGCGGCGCGAAGGATATCAAGCAGCTCGCCTTCTCGGCGGACCTGCCGCTGTGGCCGGGCTCGAACATGGTGACGGTGATCGCCCGCTCGAACACCGAGGTCCGATCGGTCAAGACGATGTACGTCTACCGGGAACCGCCGCGTACGGCCCAGGCGCCGAAGTAACTCAGATCCGTGCACGAGCACGTGCACCTGCACGTGCTCGGTTCGAACTGGGTCTCGCGATCGTCGCATCGGTGCTGCCGACGTCGGTCGCGGAGAGCTCGCGAGGCTGGCGCCCAGCTCGGCGGGTTAGTTCAGGGTTGCCAGGTGTAGGCCTACGTGTACGTGTGGCACGTGCACGATTACAGGGGACTGGCCCCAAGTGGGCGCAGGGTCTGGCACACTTAGATCACCTGAATCGGCAGCCGCCGGCAGGCGTCTATGGGAGCAACCATGCGCAACACCGTCACCGTCGCCTTGGTACTGGCTCTGACCGGCGTTGCCGCAGCCGACCCGTCAGGCGTGTACGACGTCAAGTTCGAGGAAGTCTCGACGAACTGCACGTCACCGCTGCGCTACCCGCCCGGCAAGCTGACGATCAAGATCACCGGCAAGAGCCTGACGGTCGACATCGGCAACACGCCACTGATGGGTGGCATCCCGGCGGAGGACAAGATCTCGGCGAAGAGCAAGCCGGGCGGCGGCACCATGGTCGAAGGGATGACCGGGATTTTCTCGGTCGCCGGCAAGGTGAGCAAGGAAGGCCTGCTTCACCTCGTCATGGTCGGCGAGTACTCGGCGAACGGAAAGCCGCTGTGCACGCAGTCGTGGAACGTCAACGGCCCGCGCAACAGTGACCCGAAGCCGAAGAAGACGCGGGCGTCGGCGATCGACATCAACCCGATGGCAGAGCTGATCGCGCTCGTCAACGTACGCGGTTCGCGCAGCTAAACGCGCGGCTCCGTTTTGCGAGGAACGTGTAGTACTCGCCCTGCTCCTGCATGCCCGGGATCTTGAGCGTCACGTGCTCGAAGCCCTTGCGCAACCACGGTGCCGCACACGGCAAGGTCGGTTGCGTCGGCGTCCCATGGATGCGGTAGCACGAGAACACGAAGTCGGGATCGTACTCGGAGAGCAGCGCATCGTTGCCCCACTTGGTGTGACCGGAGCGCGGACGACTGCGCGGTTCGCGATGCGCGATCTTGTCGGAGACCAGGCCGAAGACGTCGATCGCGCGCATCTTGCCGAAGTACGGCTGGGCGCCGGCACCGCCCACGATCGAGAAGTCGTCGTCGGTGAAGCACGGGGCCATGGCGGCGCCGATCTTCGCGCGGTCCTCGGTGTAGACGATCAGGAAGGCGGGCGTGTCGATCACGCCGCGATCGGCGGTCAGGTTCTTCGGATCGAGTGACCGGGTGGTGAGCTCGGCCTGCGTGGTGGCGAACACACCGATCACGAGCAGGCAGGTGGCGGCGGAGATCCCGCGACGCGTGCCGTGCTCGAGCACGAGGACCGCGACCGCACCGAACACGATCAGGATCGGAGCCCAGACGCGCGGATCGTGGAGCGAGGCCCGCGCCGTGGCGTCGACCAGGTCGGGAACGAAGACGTAGACGTAGACGATGACACCCACCCCGACGACGACCATCGCCGCGACCGCGATCAACGAGCCCGGAAACACCACGCGCTCCTCGGGCAGGAAATGCGAGAGCCACTCGAGGCCGAGTACCACCGCGAACGCCGCGAGCACGAACAGCGGCATGATGAAGCGGTGGAGGCCCATGAAGTCGCCACCCACGGTGATCGTGTACGCGAGATAGACGGCGAGCAGCAGCGCCGAGCCCAGCGCGAGCACGAAGCGGGAGGACCGCGGTTTGACCGCGGCGAGGCCGAGCAGCGCGAACGGTGCGGCGTACAGCAGCTTGGTCTGGACCAGCCACACCCAGACGTAGTGGAAGCCGTGGCCGAGCATCTGCGAGCCGAACTCGGGGTTGGTCCACTCGCCGGCCGCCTTGACGTAGTACGTGTTGGGAAACGGATAGCCGTAGTACCACCAGCGCCACAAGAACCACGGGGCCCACAGCCCGACGAACCACGCGGCGGCGACGAGCTCGGAGCGGAGACGCTGCGAGGTGGTGAAGGCGAGGCCGAGCACGGCGGAGCCGGTGGCGATCGCGAGCAAGGCGAGCGGGACGGCGCGATTCCAGGTGACGATCTCGTCGAGCGGGGGCCCGATGTTCGACCGAATGGCGCCGAGCATCACGAGCCCACCGACGACGAGCAGCGAGCTGCCGAGCTGGAGCACCGTGCGCGGGTGCTTCGTGATGGCGTCGCGCGCCCGGGTGCAGTCGTAGAGGCCGACCACAGGCACGGCGAGGAACGCGAGCACCGCGAACAGCGCCGCCGGGGTGCCGAGCACGGCGGACAGCGTCCCGAAGTCAGAGATCAGGCCGATGCCGCCGACGAACATCCCGACGAAGACGAGCGCGCCGACGATCGCGAGCACGCGTGTGAACCGCGCATCCAGTGTGGTCCTCGAGATCGCGACCGCGACGGGGACACGGTTGCGCCGCAGCAGCCAGCCATGGAGCAGCCAGACGCCACCGAGCACGGCCGCGACGAGCGGCCCCTCGGGTCTCGTCATCGCAGCGAGCGCGAGACAGATCGCGGCGCGCCGCAACGCGCGGGGATGGTCGACGGCGGCGACCACCGCATCGAGCGCACCGACGAACAGCAGCGTGAACAGCTGGGTCTCGAGGCCGCCGGAGGTCCAGCACGCGAACCCGGAGGACCACGCGAGGAGCACCGAGGGCATCACCGTCCACAGCGAGCGGTTGCCGAGCGCGCGCTCCATCGCCTTCGTCGCGACCGCGAGGCTACCGAGGGCGCACAGGGTCCCGAACACGCGCGACGAAATCTCGGGCGTGATCCCGAGCTTCAGGACGAGGCCGAGCAGCACCGTCCACGAGAAGTTCGTGTAACCCTCGACGGGATCTCCGAGGTTGAAGGCGAGCTCACCGTGCTCGGCGAAGTTCCGCGAATAGACGAACGAGATGTACGCGTCGTCGGTGACGAAGTTGTAGAGCAGCGAGTGCCAGAGCAGCACCGCGCCGGCGATGCCGAGCACGATCCAGCGCGCTTGCTCTCGCAAACGATGGGACGGGCTCGACATGCACGGAGACTACCCGCGACTCAGGAGTCCGTGCCGACGCTGACTGCGCGATTCGCCTCGAGATCCGCCGCCAGCTCGCGCAGCTTCTGCTCGGCCCTCTTCGCCGCATCGCTGTCGCCGAGGAAGAGATGAGCGGCGGGGTCGGCCGCTCGTAGACATGGCGCGAGCCGCCTTGTCCGGATCGCCGGGTTGCGCGCCGTTGATCTGCGCGGTGTGCGCCTGCTCCGAGGCGGGCGCCGGGTCTCGCGTCGGCGAGCAGAGCGCTTCGCAGTTCAGTCGCGAGTCCGCGCGCGGTCGCCCGACGTCGCCGCTGACCGATCTCGAGCGCGCAGGGTAGCTCTCCGAAGGAGCGAGCCTTCGAGATCAACGTGGCGGTCCCGGATCTCGGCGTGGACGGGTGGCCTCGAGGCGAGCCGG
Organism: Deltaproteobacteria bacterium; assembly: GCA_031385555.1. Lineage (GTDB taxonomy): Bacteria > Myxococcota_A > Polyangia > Haliangiales > Haliangiaceae > JABFXX01. The sequence goes on from JANNBP010000160.1 coordinate 13,436, forward strand.
GGGTGGACCTGATACGATTCCCGCGCTTTCATGCCGGAGGCTCCTACTTCCCTGCGCCCCGTCGGTGTGGCGCTCGGTGGCGGCGCGCTGACCGGAGCACTTGCCGGGTTCGCGACCGGCCTCGTCGATGCGCTGTGGTCGTGGAGCGCGGCGAGTCAGTTCCTGCCCGAGGTGCTGCCGCGGATCCGGTTCGCGCTGTTCAGCGCTCTCGAGTACGCGCTCGCCGGGTTCGTCCTCGGACTGGTCGTCACCGCGGCCGCGTTGCCCCTGCTCCGGGCGAGCCGGTGGGGCTGCATCTGGCGGTTCGCGTTGCGCGGCACGTCCGCCGCGACGCCTGCCGTCCCCCGACGATGGGTACCGTGGGCGTCCTACGCGATCGCGGTCGGCCTCACCGGCTGGCTCGCCGCCGCGCTGGTCACCCGCGCGATCACCCCGTTCGTGACCGGCCGGAAGGAGCTCGGCCTCGCCGCCCTGGTGGCGTTCGGGGCCGGTGTCGTCGCGATCGTCGGCGTGATCTGGGTCGCGCTCGTGATCGGCGCCCTGCTCGAACGACTGTTCCGCCGACCTCCTCCGCCCTGCACCATCACCACACGCCCGACCGCCGCCACGGCCCTCGCGATCGCGGCGGTGCCGTGCCTTGGAGTCGCCTTGTTCGCGGGTTATCGCGTCGTCGTCCTGTTCGCCGTGGGGCGGAGAGATCCGGCGATGACCCCGGTCGTGCTGATCGCGCTCGCGCTCGCGGCGGGCGCGATCGTCGTCGGTGCAGCCGCCACGCTCGGGGTCGGTCGCGTGCTCGAGCGCGTCCTCCCCAGATCGCTCGCCACCAGACCGTTCGCTCCTGCGATCGCCGCGGTCGGGCTCCTCGCGGTCGCCGTGATCGCAGGCCTCGCGGTGTCCTGGGAGACCGCGCGCCTGTTGCCACTGCGCGTGCCGGCCGTGCTCGTCGTCGGCGCTGCGATGGCCGCGATGACCGCGCGCCCCGGCCTGGCGTGGTCGATCCGACTCTCCGAGCGCCTCCGCCGCCTCGCCTGGGTGGTGATCCCCGTGGGCTTGTTCGCGCTGGTGCTCGGCCTCGGCGGCACCGACGCAGTGATCAAGGCGGCCGCTCGCTACACCGGCGTTGCGGGCCCCCTGGCCAACATGCTCCGCGCGCCGTTCGACTTCGATCGCGACGGCTATTCGCGGTTCCTCGGTGGCGGCGACTGCGACGACAGCGATCGCGCGGTCCATCCCGGCGCGGCGGAGATTCCCGGGGACGGCATCGATCAGAACTGCCTCGGCGGCGACCCGAGTGAGACCCAGCCACCACCCGATGTGGGTTTTGTGCCGGTACCAGCGTCCGTTCCGGCGGACTTTAAGGTTCTCTTCATCACGATCGACACGGTTCGGGCGGACCACTTCGGGATGTACGGATATGCTCGTCCGACGTCCCCAAACCTAGATGCACTGGCGGGTCAGGGCACCGTGTTCGAGCACGGTTGGGCGCATGCGCCGTCGACGCGCTACTCGATCCCCGCGATCTTGACGGGACGGCTCCCGCTCGACGTTCGCTACGACTACTCGGTGTGGTGGCCGGCGTTGGCCGACAGCGCGACCACGATCGCGGAGGCGCTGGCTCCCTTCGGGTTCTATGCGGGTGCGATCACCAACTACTCGTACTTCGACAAGCAGCGCCGGATGGATCAGGGGATGGCCGAGTACGACAACTCGAACGCGCGGCTACACGCGAGCGTCAGCGGTGCCGGCCCCGAGCAGACCAAGGGCTCGTCATCGAAGCAGCAGACCGACAAGGCGATCGCGTTCGTCGATCGCAACGCCGACAAGCGGTGGTTCCTGTGGGTCCACTACTACGACCCTCACTACGCGTACGAGCCGCATCCCGAGGTCAGCTTCGGCACCGGCGACGAGGCGCTCTACGACGGCGAGATCGCCTTCACGGATCAGCAGATCGGGCGCCTGCTCGCGCACCTCGAGGCCCAGGGCACGCTCGACAAGACCGTCGTCGTCGTCACCGGCGATCACGGCGAAGGCTTCGGCGAGCACGACGTCAAGCTGCACGGCTATCACCTGTACGCGGCGCAGACCAAGGTGCCGATGGTGATCCGCGTGCCGGGACTTGCAGGACGCCGTTCGACCACGCCCGCCGGTCACGCCGATCTGTTGCCGACGCTGGTCAACCTCGCCGGGGGCACGCCGTCGCCGGAGATGATGGGGCGCTCGCTCGTCGAGGCGCTCGCCGGTCGCGATCGAGAGCGCGTCATCTACCAGCAGCTGTCGTACGAGAACAACAACGAGATGCGCGCGGGCGCCGATGCGCGCTGTCACGTGATCTACAACGTCAGCCCGAACACGAGCTGGGAGGTCTATCGCCTCGATCGCGATCCGGCGGAGCAGGATGACCTCGACGGCTCCGACGAGTGCGCGTCGACCCGCGCCGAGTTCGAGCGCTGGTACGACCGCAGCACGATCCCGGCGGGTGCCGGCGAGGCGTTGATCCCGAGCCGCCCGGTGCTCGCGAACCCGATCGATGCCGAGCTCGGCGATAGCGTGACGTTGATCGGCTGCGAAGCACCCGCCGTGGTGAAGCCCGGTAGCGTCGTCGACATCACGTGGAGCTTCCAGGCGCGTGGCACCGTCGAGCCGGGCTGGAAGATGTTCGCGCACGTCACCGGCCCGAACCGCGCCTTCGTCAACGGCGATCACGTCCCCACGCGGCCGTTCGAGTGGTGGAAGCCGGGCCAGTTCATCCGCTACACGACGAGCGTCACGCTGCCAAAGACCGCGGCGGGTCGCTACACGATCGACGCCGGGATGTTCCAGGGCAGCACCCGTGCGCCGATCAAGCAGGGCGCGCGCGACAACGCGGTGACCTGCGCGAGCTTCGAGGTCCACCCGTGAGCAGCGGACCGAAGGATCGCGCGAGCTCTCCCGTGATCGAGACGCTCGACGAAGGGCGCAGCCTGCGCAGCCCGTCGGGTGGCACGCCGCTCGAGGGTGAGGCACGCGAGACCGATCGCTCGTTCAAGGCTCGCGCACGAACGTCACGGTCGCAGATCGATCGCCCATCGACGGCGATCCCGTCACCCCCACCTGCATGGCACCGCAGCGCGCACCTCGTGCTGTGGATCGCGCTCGCGATTCCCGCGCTCTATCAGATCGGGCTGCTGGTCGCGACGATCGCCGGGCGCATCAGCTATCCGTACGACCTCGAGTGGATGGAAGGCGGCATGCTGCATCACGCGCAGCGGATCCGCGACGGTCAGGGCATCTACGGCCCACCGTCGATCGACTTCATCCCGTACCTCTACACGCCGCTGTATCCGTCGGTGCTCGCGCTGCTCGGGGGCGCGTTCGGCGTGACCTACAGCGTCGGGCGCGCGATCTCGGTGATCAGCTTGCTCGGCATCGTGGTGACCGCAGCGCTCCAGATCCCCAGCAAACGCCACGAGCATGCGAAGCGCGGACCGGCGTGGGTCGCGGTCGCGCTCGGCCTCGGCTTGTTCTCCGCGGCGTATCCGATCAGCGACGGCTGGTACGACCTCGTCCGTGCCGACACGCTGTTCCTGATGCTGATCACCGTCGGCATCGGTGCGTTGCCCAGGTGGTGCAAGACCGGCGAAGGCCTCGCGGGTCACGCGCAGGTCGCAGCGTCGGGCGCGATCCTCGCGCTCGCCTTCTTCTGCAAGCAGACCGGCTTCATCTACGTGGCGCTCGGCGGCGGGATGGTGCTCGCGCTCGCGTGGCGGCGGCTCGCCGTCTACGTGATCGTCGCGGGGGTGATCGGGCTCGGCGGCACGGCGTTGATGCAGAGCTCCACCGACGGCTGGTTCTGGACGTACGTCTCCGAGATCCATCGCCAGCACGACTTCAGCTGGGATCGGTTCGGCAGGTCGTTCTGGTACATGCTGTGGCGCACCGACGGCTATCCGTTGCTCGGTGCATCGATCACGCTCGTGGTCCTCGTGTCGCTCACGGCCGTCGCGATCACCACGTGGAAGAAGCGAGTCGCGATCCCGCAAGCCCGGCCGCTGCTGATCTGGTCGTCGGTGTTCGGCGTGTCGGTCGTCGTCGGCGCGGTGGGTTGGGGCACCGAGTTCGCGCACTTCAACGCGTACATGCCGGCGCAGCTCCACGGTGCGCTCGCCGCCGGTGCCGCCGTCCCCGCGTTCTACGCCTGCGCGCGGATCTGGTTCGCGGATCGCCCGCACGCGGAGTGGAGGGCCACTGGTGCCGCCACGGCGATCGCGTTGCCGCTCGCGATCACGTGCCTCACCGCCGGGTGGTCGCCGTCGAAGTTCACGCCCACGCATCGCGATGTCGAAGCCGGCGATCGGTTGATCGCACGGCTCTCCACGATCGACGGCGAGGTCTGGATGCCGTCGCATCCCTGGTACCTCTACATGGCCGGCAAGAAGCCGCGCGCCCATCGCATGGGCATCAAGGACGTCACCTCGCGGCCGCCGATCCGCACGGTCGAAGGGCTGGAAGACGCGCTGACCAAGAAGGGCTTCGCCGCGATCATCCTCGACAACGTCGACCTCCACAATCGCGAGGCCCTGCCCGCGCTCCACCGCAACTACCGCGCGGCGACGAAGCTGCCGGAGGGCGAGCGCCCGCACGTCTACACCGGCGCGCGCGTCACGCCCGAGGAGATCTGGCTACCGACGTTCTCGGCCGCACCGCCGGCGGGCGCGAAGGTGCTGCTCGACTTCGAGCATTCGACGTGGAAGTCGACGGGGTGGATGCCGACCGGCGTCGCGTGGGGCAACGGGCCCACCGAATCGTCGCTGCCCGGTCAGGGTGTCGTCGCCGGTGTCACCGGCCGGCGCTTCGCGAATAGCATGCACGATGGCGATCCCTCGATCGGTCGCGTCACGTCACCGACGCTCCAGTTCGATGCCGCGCGGATCTCGCTCAAGATCGGCGGCACCAGTCACATGAAGCTGCGCGTGGAGTTCTTCCTCGACGAATCCGCGGCACCGTTCGCGGTGGTGTCACCGCCCGAGCCGTCGAGCGATGCGCTGCGCACGGTGATCGTCCCGATCCCACCCGAGAAGCGCGGCAAGAACGGCAAGATCATCCTGGTCGACGAGAGCACCATGGGGCACCTCGCCGTCGACGATATCTGGGCCTGGCAGGACTAGCTCCAGCATTCGCCTGGGTCGACCTCGACCGGGCAACATCCGGGAACAGGTGGAAGCTCGGAGGACATCGAGTCCTCGGCGAAGCCGAAAGACTCGGGTCAACACGGTGGATCTACGGTTCCGGCGGGCCGATCGGCGGCAGGTTCGACGGGCACAGCGCGTCGTCATCGGGCAGATCCGCCGCGACATCGCGCGTCTCCCAGGCAGCGTTCGTCGGCACGAGCTCGGGAACCAGCGGCTCCTTCAACGCGCCCGGATCGATCATGTCGCGATCGAGCTCGTAGTTCGTGACCACGTAGTCGATCAGGTCTACGCCTTCCCACTCGGCGGGATCGAACTGCGCCTCGAGCGCGAACGAGCGGTACTCGTGGAGGAAGCCCGAGGTCGGCAGGTTCTCGTAGTAGCCGACCTCCGACTTGTTGATGACGTGATTGACCTCGTGGATGAACGTCGCCGCGAGGCGCTTCACCGGCAGCCCGCGCGCGACGTAGATGCGATTGCTCCACATGTAGCCGTCGAGGTTCTCGGTCAGCTTCTTCCCGGAGTCCGAACCCGGGGCTTGCAGCGTCTTCCAGTCGTCGGAGGTCAGCCCGGCATCGGGGAGATCCTTGCGCGCGCGATCGAAGTCCCAGCAGGTGAGATCGATCAGCTCGTCGATCAGCACGCGGCGCTCGCGGATCGACTTCGCCGTCAGCTGCGCGAGCTCCGAGTCGGCGTTGCGCTCGAGCAGCCGCACGCCGGCCTCGATGTAGCGCCGGAACGTCAGATTCGAATGGGCCTCGTCGACCTCGGAGAACCCACCGGAGCTGTCGCTCTTGCCGTCGTCGAGGTCCTCGCCGGTCGACGGCATCTCGGTGCAACCGACTGTTAGCAGCAAGGGAAGTATCCAGCGCGCGCGCATCGCCACGGGATTTTGCAAAGCCAGGACCGTCGGCCTCGCTCGCAAGTACGCGGAGACGTTGCGTAGAGGATCCCGGTGGCAACTCCAATGGCCGGGTGCAAGAGTGCCCAGGATGTATCGCGACGACCGCTCCGATCATTGGGGCTAGGGCCCCAAACCCCCGCTCGCCCGCCTGACGGCGCTCGAGCCGGACGCCGTGGCAGCCCCGGGACTTCGCCAACGCGTGGCCGAGCTTGAACGTGAAAACGACGCGCTCCGGCTCGAGGTAGCGAAGCTCGCCGCCGCCATGGCCAAGCGAATCGCCGAGCGTCGCTAAGGTTTCTTCGGGCGCTTGTAGAGCGAGACGATCGGGACGCCGTGACTGCGCAGCACGAACATCGGCTGCACGGTGCCGTAGAGCTTCCACACCAGGTAATCGTGGCGGTTGAAGTGCTTCTCGTGGATCACGAGCGCGTACTGACTCGCGGTGATGCCGCCCTCCTCGTGACCCGCGTCGGGCATCGTCGCCGGAAGCTCGCCGCGCTTGAGGTACGTACCCCACGCGGGCGTCGCATCGTGCGTGTACACCGGGGTCTTCTTCGCGGTCGCGTCCTGCTTCAACACCGGCAGGACGACGCGCGCGGCGACGCCCCAGAACTGCCGGTTCATGCCGCGATCCGCACCACCCGGTGCTTCCCCTGCGGCGGCGTTGTACCAGGTCAGTGCATACGGCTGCGCCGTGATGGTCTCGACGAGCGCGGCGAGCACGACCACGGTGCAGGCAGTTCCCGCGATCGCGGTGCGGAGTCGTTGACCCGTCGATCCCCCGGCCGAGATCAACCCGGCGAGCGAGCGTGCGGCCCACACCGCGCCGACGCCGGCGGCGATGCAGATCGATGGTAGCGCCGGCATCCAGTGCTTCTCGGCGCCGAAGATCGGCGTCGAGCCGAGGAAGAATGGGCCGATCGAAGCGGCTGCGGACAGGAACAGAAGCAGACCGGGCATGCGGCCATCGAACCGCGCGCGCTGCGCGATCCACGAGCATGCACCGAGCACCGACGCGACGAGCGTCGCGACGGGCACCGTGAACAGCGTGGTGACGAGCGCGACGTGCCACGGGAACGCCGGTGCATTCCAGTTGTCGCCGAGATACTCGAAGTTGTAGTGGACGTGCGTCAGATGGAACGTCAGCCAATCGCGCACGTGATCGAACGTATCGAACCACAACCACGGCCACAGCGCGATGAACGTCAGCGGTGCGAGCACGAGCATCGACACGATGACGCGCCAGCGATACGGCAGGAACGCGATGCCGCGATCGCGCACCCCGACGACGAGGTAGTGCAAGCCGAGCGCGATCGGTAGCAGCAGCGCGGTGTGCTTGGTCGCGAGGGCGAGCCCGAACACGATGCCCACTTGCCACGGCCACTTGCGACCATCGAGCGCCTTCCAGTACGCGTACACGGTGGCGAACCACAGCGTCATGATCGGTGCGTCGAAGCACGCGAGCCCGGCGTGGAACAGCGCGCGCGGTAACAGCATGACGAGCAGCGCCGACATCGTCGCCTCGGCGAAGCCGAACAGCTCGAGCACGAACATGAACACGAGCAGCACGAGCACGCCGTGGAGCAGCGCCGACGGGAGGCGATACGCCGTGGTCTCGTCGACGCCGAGCCAATCCGACAAGATGATCTTCGAGAAGCCCATCGCCGTCTTGATCAGCGGTGGGTGCTCGCGGTTGTTGTCCGTCGGTGACGGGCCGCCCCACGACTTCGTGATCTCCTTGCGCGACGTGCCCTCGGCGCCCGGCAGCGCGGCACGCCACCACTTCGCGTACTGCGAGCCGCTCGACATGTAGACGAGCTCGTCGCGCGCGAGCCCGACCTCCTGCTGATTCGAGATCACGAGGAGCGTGGTGAGCACGGCGAGGAAGACGCCGATCGTCCGATAGCCGATCAACTGCGCGAGCTTCATCGCCGCGCCTCCATGTTCACGCACACCGACTTGTTCGATGGCAGCTCGCCTGGGCCCGCTTCCCAGCGCAGCCGGAAGCGCAGCTCGTGCTCGCCTGCCGTGGTGGTGGTGCGAAACGGCACCCAGCGATCGATGGGTACCGTGGTCTCGAGCACGGTCGCACCGTCGATCTCGACGTGGAGCGCGACGTCTCGGCGCTCGTCGCGGCGGGTGAACACGTCGGCGATGCCGAACGCGCCGGCGAGCGTGGTGCCCATCCGCATCTGCTTGACGGTGACCCACTTGCCGTCGCGATCGATCCTCGTCACGTACGCAGACGGAAGCTCGGGAAGCAACCGCGGGAAGGCGCGCATCACCTTCGCGCGCGTCTGCTCGTCGGCGCGGTCGAGCAACTCGAACAGGTCCTTCAGATACGGGCGCGCCGGTGGCACCGAGATCACCATGCAGCGATGCGGCTCGAAGCCGGCCTCGACGAGATCGAGGCGGCCAGCGGTGGAGGCCCACGCGATCAGATCGCTGATCACCTCGACGGGCTGCTGCGCGTAGCGCCTCACCGTGACAGCTCCGGATCGCTCCTCGACCGGGGTCAGCCCTTGGACGTCCGGCGAGGACGCGCCGCGGATCGACAGCTCCCAGATCCGCGCGTACTTCGCGGCATCCATGCGCGCGGCCGTCTCGACGGGGATCAGGTCGCCGAGGTGGAGCCGCCCCACCGGATCGATCCAGCCCGGTGCGAACACGATCAGGTCGCCGGGCTGCCACTTGGATCGCACGAACGTCGCGGCGTCCGCCCACGCGTCGTCGCCGGGAACCGAGGTCGCCTGACAGCGCGTCGCGAAGATCTCCCAGATCGCCACCACCACGAGGAACACCGCCGGGATCGCGGCGAGCCGACGGGTCGTAGGAGTGGCCGAGTCAGCCATCGACGGCCGCAAGCTAACATCGATTCGCCGTCGACTCGGGGGAACCGCGAACTAGGATCTTCACGGCAGCCGGCATAACGTCGGCTGGTGAGCAAGTCGCTCCGCCTGTACGGCGCGCTCTACATCATCGGGCTGGTGGTCTACGGCGTGCTCGCGTGGGGTCGGCTCGGCAAGCAGTCCGGTGCGCCGCACTTCGTCTATCAGGCGGAGGCCTGGCTGAATGGTTCGCTCGCCGTCGAGCCGCCCCTACCCAACGACGACTGGGCGGTGGTCGAGACCGTCGAGCTCGACGGCCGCCAGCTCCAGGGCCGCCGGATGGTGACGCGGAAGGTGTTCCGAGCCCTCGACGGGACCGAGTACCCGACGTGCCTGCCGGGCTCCCAGCCCAAGGTGACGACCTGCGGCAAGGACAGGTCGCTCGGCTGGACGCACTACGTTTCATTTCCCGCGGTTCCGGCCCTGGTGATGCTGCCGAGTGTGCTGATCGGTGGTCGCGGTGCGAACGACGTGATCCCGACGCTGCTGCTCGCCGCGCTGATCCTGCCTCTGACCTTGTTGGTGCTGCGCCGGCTCGCCGAGGCCGGGCTCTCGAAGCGATCCGTGCGCGACGATCTGTGGTTCGTCGGCATGTTCGCGTTCGGCACCGTGATGTTCGTGTCGTCGATCCAGGGCAAGGTCTGGTACACGGCGCACGTCGTCGGTGTCGTGCTCGCGCTGATCTACGCGTGGGCCTCGATCGAAGCGAAGCGCCCGGTGATCGCCGGCCTCGCGCTCGGTGCCGCGGCGCTGACGCGAACCTCGATGGCGTTCATGTTCCCGCTGTTCGTGTTCGAGGTCTGGCGGATGGTCGCGAAGGCGCGCGCGGAGGAGACGCCGCCGAATGCCTCGGGCTCGATGAACCTGCGCGCCGCACGCAAGGGCATGCTGCTCGCGATGAGCGGGCCGCTGCTCCGGTTCGCGCTCCCCGTCGTCGGCTTCGCGGCGGCCGGCATGATCTACAACTACGCGCGCTTCGCGTCGTTCACCGAGTTCGGGCACTCGTACCTCGCGCTCGGGACGCACGATCCGGTGGTCCAGCAGAACAACATCGAGCAGTGGGGGCTCGCGAGCTCGCACTACCTGTCGCGCAACCTCGCCGTCGCGTTCGCGTCGGTGCCGGATCTGTTGCCGCGCTCGCCGTGGATCCAGGTCAACGGGCACGGGCTCGCGATCTGGTTCACCACCCCTGCCCTGCTGCTGTTGCTGTGGCCGCGCGAGAAGAACCGTTTGCATCGTGCGCTGTGGTTGACGGTGCTGCTCGTCGCGCTGCCATCGCTGCTCTACATGAACACCGGCTGGTTCCAGTTCGGCTACCGGTTCGCGCTCGACTACATGGTGTTCCTGGTGATGCTGCTCGCGGTCGGTGGGCGGCCGATGAATCGCGTGATGAAGGCGCTGATCATCGCCGGCGTGATCGTCAATCTGTGGGGCGCGTACAGCTACGACCGCGCGGGCGAGCACTACAAGGGCACCGCGACGGTCGTCGTCAATTAGCTTTGGCAGTAACGGACACCGTGATGCCGCGCGCGAGCGTGAGGCGATACGTGATGCCGGCGCCGAACGCGTTCCACCAGCGAGGGCGAAGCCGCGCGACGGGCCTACCGTTGATCGCAGTAACGATGTCACCCGCGCGAATCCCTGTGCTCGCGGCGGGAAGCGCTACGTCAACAGACTGCACGATCGCCGTGTCGCCATCGTAGGTGAAGTGGATGCCGAGCTCGCCGCTCGCACGCGCCGGAATACCCTCGACAACACCCAGATCAGTCACCGCCCCGGATCGCACGATCACGTTCTCTTCGAGCGCGAGCTCGACAAACCGGCCATCTCTCGACGTGCTGAGCAACGTCTGCAAACCCGTGGCGGACTCGAACCGAAACCGTCCCGCCGCATCCGTTGGTGAGACTTTGCCTGCATCGACCGAACGTGAACTGGTGGACACGAACAGGTTTGGGACCGGTTCTCCGGTGACGAGGTCGACGAACGTTCCGGTGACCGTTCCCCAACGAGCGATCGCGAGCTCGAGAGTTGCGGTCCCGGTCGAGACCTCGACGGTCCCTTCCGCAGTGCCCTCGTCTGCGGATGCACGGCAGCTATACGATCGCGGCGCCAGATACGGAATTTCGAATGCGCCATCGCGTTTCCCGGACTGCCAGATGTCACCGCACGACACCTCGAATCGGGCGGCCGGCGCACCGTCGACGGTAACCCGCCCCTTGATCGAACCGAGCGGAGCAAGTGTGATGCGTGGATTCCCGTCGAGCTCCACATTGGTTGCCTGGCCGCGAAGCGCACCGTTGGAGCTCCACGCCGTGATCTGATAGCGACCGGCGCGTAGCCACTCGAGCACAAACCGGCCATCGCCGGAGGTGAATGCGGTCGAGAGCTCGGCGGCGTACTCGGCGTCTGGCTGCTCACGACGCGCCGACACGCGTGCATCTGCGACGGGCGTACCGGCGCTATCGACCACGATGCCGCGCAGGCGGCCCGACAACGATGGCAAGGTGATCGTCAGGTCGCGGATGTCGAGCCCCGAGAACTCGACCTCGATCGAGACACCCTCGCTTGCTTCCCGCTCGTACGCCGTGACACGAAGCGTGGCGGCCGCGCGTGATGTGCGAACCGCGAGAAAGGTGCCATCGGCTCGCACCACCACATCATCTCCACCAGCGCGCTCTTTCTGGCCCTTCTCGATGATCTCGAGCGTTGCGTCGCGTACCGCCCTACCATCGGCGCGCACGATGCGACCGCTGACCGTCGGATGGCGCTCGAGTTTGATCGCGACGGGTCTGCCGGGTGTTGCGGTCGCTGTTCCAGACCAGCCGTCCTCAGACGTCACCTAAATCTCACACCCACCCAATAACAAATGCTCGATCACGAATCGCCAGGTCGTCGGATCGCTGTGAACCCGCTCGACCTTGCAC
>JANNBP010000265.1:0-3339 GCA_031385555.1 Deltaproteobacteria bacterium
GACATCTCCAGCTTGGTCCACGTGCACGACGATCCGGACAAGCAGGCGGACCACTGCATCCGCGGACCGGGCGACGATGGGACCGTCGGTGACGTCAGCGCGCTTGCTGCCTGTCGCGCGTTCATCCTCGGCGAGCTCGAGACCGGCGGCCTGCTCGCCGAGCAGCTCGATCTCGAGGCCACCGAGGGCGTGTCGAGCTACTTCAAGTATCGCGGCAAGTACACGATCGCGCTGCCCACGTTCGCGTACCGGCTCGGACGCGCGATGCACGCGACCGAGGACAGCTTTGCGCACGCGATGCGCGATCCCGTGAGCGGCAACGTCCTCAGCGTCCTCAACTACATCGACGCCTTCGGCAGCCGCGACTACGACGAGGCGAGGGATGGCTATCCGCATCTGAGTGCCATCGACAACTGTCGTCGCACCGATGACGTTCAGGTCGCGCGGGTCACGCATGCGCGCGAGGCTGCCACCTCGATCCTCGCAGCGATCGTCGACCCGGCTCCAGGCCGGCGTGTCCGCGTCGAGGCTGCGGTCGACGCCGCGCTCGTGCTCAAGCCGAATTGCACGCCGGAGAACAACTACTGCGACGCGGCGGAGCTCGGCGAGCCAACGGACCTGCGTGGGTTTGGTTGCCAGGTCGCAGGCGCTTCGTCGCTCGCCGTCGCTGCGGTGCTTGCGTTCTTGCTGTTCCGCCGGCGACGCTCGGCGCAGTCGGCGATCCTCCTCGCGCTGGTGTTTGCCGCGCCCACGATCGCTCGTGCCCAGACTCCGGATCCCGTCCAGCCCACCCCCACGCAACCGTCGGCGGAGCCTGCGCCGCTGGTGCCGGATCCGGAGAAGCAGAAGCCCCCCGAGGACGCCACCCCCGACAAGGATCTACCCGCGGCCACGCAGGATCGCTCGAGCTTCGCGCGCTGGCACTTCGATGCGCGGATGGGTGGTGCGTGGGACGATGGGGCAGCTTCTGGTGCACTCGGCATCGCCGTCGATTGGAAGCACTGGTCGTTCGGTCTGTATGGCGAATGGAACCCGTTCTTGTCGTTCGACGAGGTGGGCAGCGTGCGGGCCGGTGTCGCCAACGGTTTCCTCGCCGTCTCGTATCGCTGGTATCACAGCAACAAGATCGCACTCTCGACGCGGATCGAAGGCGGAGCGTCGGTGATGCTGTTCGACCTGCTCGGCATCGACAAGTACACGACGGGCATCTACTTCGGCGGCGCGCTGACGAGCGTCCGCTTCCCGCTCGGCAAGCGTGCGGCGCTGACCTTCGATCCGATCCACTTCGCGCTGCCCACGCCTCGCCCGGGCGGGATCCCGTTCTTCTACAAGCAGTATCGAGTCACCGTCGGGCTCGAGATCGCGCTCAACTGAGCTACTCCATGCAGCGCGTCGACGAGGTCAGCCACGCGTTCACGCACTGTCAGTACCAGGAGCGAATGCCGAGCACGTAACGAAGCGCGCCGATCGGTTCGAATTCGAGGCCGACCGTCGCCGACCAATCGTGCGGGTCGAGTCGACTCTGCGTCGCGGTGGCGACGACACCGACGCCGATCATGTAGCGGCTGCTGCGCGGCTTGGCTCCGAACAAGTCCCACGGCGCGCGATACCCGAACCCGAGCTGCGCGGTGAGCTGGCTCGGATTGCCACCGGCGCGGGCAGTGATGGCGCTCTTGCCTTTGTAGAAGAACAAGTCGAGGTCGCTGGGCGTCAGCGTCAGCTCGCCGCCGACCAGCGGGACGTCCCAGCCACGGACCTCGGCCCATGCACCGATGCGAGCACGCTGACCGATCGGCAGCGTGAACCCGATCCCGGCGGCGCCGGCGACGTGGCGCTCGGCCTCGCGGATCGGAGCCGTGGTGGAGCGTGGGACCGCGGGGTCGCCATGCGCGACCGCGATCGCACCGCGCAACCAGGTGGTCCACTCGACGAGGGTCGGCCGCGGGGACTCCGCGATCTCGGGTGGCGGGGGCGGCGGGGGATGCGCGATGGCCGGGGTGGTGAGGACGACCAAAAAGGCCAGGGCAAGCCGCATCGTGCGGTCAACGCGGCTGCGTGCACGGCGATCTATTTTGACGACCGATGTCGTGCCGGTGTGACCAGGCGTTCACGCCTCGTCGACGCCGCACCTGTCAGGGCTTGAGGGAGACGCACATCTCTGCGACCCGGAGCAGCTGATCCTTGTAGCCGTACGCGAAGCCCTCGCAGGTCAGCGCGCCGAACTGCGCATGGATCCAGTAGGAGAAGGACGTGGTCCCGTCGGCCTTGATCACGTGGGACGGCTTCTCGAGCGCGACCCACCAGCCGGTGGGGACCGTCGCACGCTGGATGATCTTGGTACCGTCCTCGGGCAGGCCCGCGGCGAACGCCTCGACGGTCTCGGGCGAGGCATCGTCGATGAAGATCGTGGGGGCTTCGGCGACCCCTTTGCCCGCCGGTCCGAACACCACGTGCTCGGAGGGGTTGGGGTCCTTGGCCATCGAGGCGAGGAGCTCGATCGTGAACGGGACCTTGTTCTTGACGGTCACCGCGGACACGCGCTTCACCGGCTTGTCGCGCCAGTCCACGGGCACGACCGCGGGTGGAATGCAGCCGACGACGGCGATCACGAGGAGGGCTTTCACGCGCAAACGTTAGCGCTTCAAGCTGAGGTGCAGGTGATTGTGGTGGCCATAGAACCACAACCGACCCGAGGGTTCGGTCTCGTAGCCGAGGCTGATCCGCTTGCAGGCATCGGCGGTGACGAGACCCGTGCGGCACATCCGCGCGAGCTGATCGCGGATCGGCTTCGCGACCATGCCGTCGATGCCGACGATCCGCACGCGGTCGGACTCGAACAGGGTGCCGATGAACAAGGCCGTGCGCTTCGCGTCGAGCAGGTTCGGTTTACCGGTGCAGTGAAACGCATCCTCGCTCTCGGTGGGGCACACTGCACGCACACCATTGTTCTCGGTGCCGCGCTGGTAGTACGCGATGTCGATGTCGTAGCCGCCGTCGTGCGTGTGACGCGGATGGCGAGGGTGACCGTAGGCCGTTCCCGGCGTGTTGCCGTCGACATCGCTCGCATCACCCATGCCGAGCGTGCCGCCGTTGCCCTTCCAGTCGGCGGCATCGCACGCGACGCGCGCGGTGGTGTACTTGACGAGCATCATCAGCTCGCGGCGCATGTAGGACGTCGACGTGACCGACGAGTCTTCCCAGTGGATCACGTCGTCGTGATAGCCCGGCCCCATCGCGGGCAGGAGTTGCACGAGCTCGTCGCAACCCTCGGTGCAGTCGCGCGGTGGCAGGTCGCAGGCCGCGGGACGCTCGTGCCGGCAGCTTCGCCACACCGCGGAG
>JANNBP010000171.1:0-32845 GCA_031385555.1 Deltaproteobacteria bacterium
CGCGTGGCAACGCACGCAGAAATCGCCGAGCTCGCCGTTCGTCTCGCGCTGGCCGCGGTTGTTCATCGCGACGAAGACCGGATCGTCGGATGCGTACGCGTGCATCGAGCCCGACCACTGCACGAAGTGCTGCGGATGACACTCGGCGCAGGTGTTCGGATCGCGCAATTGTTCGACGGACAGTGCGGTGTCACCCCCGCACGCGGCGAGTACGACGAGCTGAAGCACGGCGAGCGAACGGATCGACTTCATGGCAGAGGTTCTCCAGGGCCTGTTGCACCCGCTTGCACCCACTGAGTCAACGCGCAGCGCTCCGCTTCCGAGAGCGGCGAGCCCGGCGGCATCTGAAAGCTCGCCCCGACGGAGTGGACCCGCACGATCATCTCGCTGCACGACGCATCGCCCGCGGTCACGCGACCCGCGAGCAACGCCGCGTGCGCGAGCTCCGGCGTCTCGAACGACAGGCCGCCCTTGTTCCCCGCCGCCGAATGACACGCGACGCGCTGCGATCCGCAGCCATCGATCAGCGTGTTCGCGTAGACGTTGTCGAACGTCGGCACGTAGAGCGGCGCGCAGGTCAGATCGACCTCGACGCATGCGGGTGGATCGCCGCCTGGGCACCCAGCCAAGGTGAGGATGATCAACGACCGCATGACAGGCACTCTAGCCGAGGAACCGCGCGAAGTTAGGTGCGCAGGTCACTGCCAGCGACTGGCCGACAGCGGCGCGAGCGCCGCGACGAGCCGCCGGTAGCGGTCGTAGGATTCGTCGAGCGAAGTTCGCGGTTCGAAGACGGTGTGCGGCGGAGTGACGCGGGCAGCGGCGGCCTCGAGATCGGCGTGGATCCCGGCGGCGACCGACGCGATCATCGCGGCGCCGAGCGGGCTGGTGTTGGGGTTGGCGATGGCCTCGTGCCGGAGCCCGGTCGCATCGGCGCGGAGCTGGGCCCACAGCGCGCTGGCCGCGCCGCCGCCGACGAGCACGACGCGATCCCCGGCGAGGCCCATCGCGGCGAGCCGCTCGATCACGTCGCGACAGCCGAAGGCCAGGCCCTCGAGCACGGCGCGCGCGACGTGTGCGGCCCCGTGGCTCGGCGACAGCCCGTGCAACGTGCCGCGCGCGTGCGGGCGCCACACCGGCGTCATCGCACCAGCGAGCGCGGGGAGGAACGTCACGCCGTCGCAGCCTGGCGGTGCGGTGGCGGCGAGGCGATCGAGTGCGCTCGCATCGGTGACTCCGAGCAGCGAGACGACCCACGCGATCGCACCACCCGACAACCATCCGGGGTTCTCGACGAAGAACGCGCCGGTCGGATACGCGTGGGTCTCGACCATCGGTTCGGGTGCGGGATCGAGGAGGATCGTTCGCGCGAGGGTGCCGACGACTTCCGCTGTACCGAGCGTCACCGCGATCGGTCCCGGTTGCGTGAGGCCCGCACCGAGCGGGTTCGCGAAGTCATCGCCGGTACCGACCGCGACGATCGTGCCGTCGGGTAGGCCCGTCAGCCGCGCACCGCGTGCGGTCAGCGTCCCGGCGATCTCGCAGGTCGCGCGGATCGTGGGGAGCTGGGAGACGTCGAGCTCGAACGCGTCGAGCAGCACCGTCGACCACTGACCGCTCGCGAGCTCGAGCACCATGCACGACGACGCGAGCGCGAGATCGACGACGGACTCGCCGGTGAGTCGCTCGACGAGGTAGCTCACCGGCTGGTGGAACCTCGCCGCCGCGATCCCGTGGGCACGCAGCCACGCCGCCTTCGGTGCGAGGTGACTCGGATCGGCGACCTGCCCCGTCAGCGCAAAGCAGCGCGCCGCGTCGGTGGTGTGCTCGGTGGCGCGGCGGTCCTGCCAGATCAAGCACGGATGCAGCGGCGCGCCCGAGGCGTCGACGGCGACGCAGCCATCGAGCTGGCCGACGAGCGCGAGCGCGGAGACCTCGGAGGGTCTGACGTTCGCGCGTTGCAGCGCCCCGGCGATCGCGGGTGCGAGTGCGGCCTCCCACGCGAGCGGATCTTGTTCGGCCCAGCCCGGTCGCGAGGACTGGGTGGTCAGGGGAACGCTGTGGCTACCGAGCACGCGCAGCTCGTCATCGCAGACGACCGCCTTGCAGCTCTGCGTCCCGAGATCGATCCCGACCACTGGCACCGTTCGATGGTAGTACGAAGCGTGAACTACTTCGGGCACGCGGCGGTCGCCAGTTGGCGCGGTGCCACGCCCGGCGCGATCCTCGGTGCGATGTTGCCGGACTTCTCGACGATGTCCGGTGCGCGCGTGGTGTCGACGGCGGATGCCGAGGTCCAGACCGGCATCGATCTTCACCACGCGACCGATCGTGCGTTTCACGTGCTGCCCGCGGTCACCGGCCTGATGCGCGAGCTCGACGAGCTACTGGCCGCTCGCCACTGCGCGCGCGGGCCGCGGCGCGCGGTCGCCCACATCGGCATCGAGCTGCTGCTCGACGGTGTGCTCACCGAGACCCCGGCGTATCGCGATGCGTACCTCGCGGGCATCGGCTACGACGCGGTGATCGAGTGGCGCGAGCCCGGCGATGATCAGCGGATCGGCACGCTGTTCGCGCGGCTGCGCGGCTACGGCGTGCCCGAGGATCTCAAGCAGCCGGAGTCGGTGACGTTCCGGCTGTCGCGCATCCTCGCTCACCGCCCGCTGCTCGCGCCGTCGCCGGAGGATCTGCGCGCGATCTCGGCCTCGCTGTTCGAGATCCAGCCGCGCGTTCGCGTCGCCACCGAGACGGTGCTGCGCGGCCTTCGCGCTCAGCTAACCTAGAGCGTCCCCACCCGCGCCCGGTCACATCCTGATGCGATATGCGTGGTGCGGGCGGTGCTTGAAGTCCTGCGGCGTGGTCGAGTGCGTCTGGTCTTCGACCTCGGCACCGCGATAGACGCTCTCCCCGGGCCACTGCAACTTGAACTTCTTGCGATTGGTCGAGAACCAGATCACGTTCGCGACCGCAGCCACATCGTCGAGCAGCGGCACGTGATCGCGCTGGATGTCGAACGTGTAGTCCATCCGCTTGCTCGACGAGAACGTCGGCGGATCGACCACCACGACATCCCACCGCCGGCGCTCGTGGCGTGCGGCGACGAGGAACTCGCGCACATCGGCTTGCACGAAGTCGCCGTGCAGCTTGTTGAGCTCGAAGTTGTCGCGTGCCCAGTCGAGGTACGTGCGCGACATGTCGACCGTGGTCGTGGCCATCCCCGCGGCAGCGCAATACACCGAGAACGAACCGGTGTACGCGAACAGGTTGAGCATGGACCTCGCCGGCTCGGCGGCGACCTTCGCACGCGTGATCCGGTGATCCAGGAACAGGCCGGTATCGAGGTAGTCGGCCAGGTTGACGCGGAACGCCAGGTCGCGCTCCTCGACGGTCCGCCAGGCCGACGGTGTCGCCGTCTCGCTGCGCTCGTACTGCTCGCCGGCGCGGCGATCGTGGCGGAGCCGGCGCTTGAAGAACACCTCGGTGGCGCCGAGCTTCGCTTGCACGGCGGCCGCCATGTCGTCGAGCCACGAGTCCTCCGCTTCACGCTCGAAGCGGTAGTCGTTGATCACCAGCGCGCCACCATAGGTATCGACGGTGATCGGGATCTCGGGGATGTCGCGATCGTAGAGGCGGTAACACGTGAGCCGCTCGCGGGCCGCCCACTTGCCGAGGTTCTTCGCAGTCTTCGCGATGCGATTCGCGAGCATCTCGGCTTGGCCGGTGGGGTCCATCAGATTCCGGCGACGCCGCGGTTGCTCTTGATCTTGTACTGCAGCGTCACCGCGCGGCGGCCGAACGGCGGCAGCTCGACGGCCCACGTCACCAGGCCGCGCTCGTCGATCGCCCGCGCCGTGACCTGCGTGATGTCTTCCCCTCCACGTTCGGCGTCGAGGAGGTACGCGTCGGGCGCGGCGGCCTCGATCTGCACCTGCTCGACCTCGGAGATCGGGATGCGCTCGGTCAGCTCGATCGTGCGCTTGTCACCGCCGAGGTTCGACAACCGTACCGCGACGCGGATCGTCTGCGTCTGACCGCCGAGCAAGCCCTCGTCGCGCGCGCGCGTCTCCTCCCGATGGATGCGCACGTCGGACTCGGGACCGTAGCCGACGTGGAACTTCTCGCCGGCCGCGACGAACCCGATCTCCGCGCGGCCGACGTAGCCGGACGCCATCACGAGATCGACCGGACCGGCGAGGAGCGGCAGCGTGCCCGTGTTGACGATCCGCGCGCGCAGATGCACCCACGGCGACCGCAGCGGGATCGCGACGAGCGAGAGCATCGCGGTCGTCGAGAAGCTGCCGACCGGCACGCGATGCGGCATGCCGTCGGCGCGGATCACCGCCTTCGCCGCGGACAGCGTCAGTCCGAGACCACCGTCGTCGATGCCCGGCACTTGGGCGGGCCCCGAGATCCCGAGCCCGGTGGTCTGGTGGACGTGCTCGCGCGCCTCGACGACGACCTGCTCGGCACGCTTGCGCGTCCGCAGCTCGTCGTCGCCGAGCTCCGGCGGCTCGACGCCGAGCGACGGCCGCTCGAGCGAGCATGTCAGCGCGGCGTCGACCCAGTCCTCGCCGGTCGCTTGCCAGACGCACGCCGTGGTCTGCCACTCGACCGTGTTCGCCGCGACGTCGAGCACGGCGCGATGATACGGCCGCCACGCGGCGCCCGGCACGACGTAGCCGATCGTCAGCACGACCTCGGCCGGTGCGGCGGCGACCAGGTCGACGATCAAGCGGGCGGCGTGTTCGTGCGTCGCGACCTCGGCGAGCCGGATCCGCGCGGCGAGGCGATCGAGCAATCGCCGCGTCTCCTCGATCTCGAGCTCCGCGGCGACGCAGGCCTCGCGTGCCTGAGCCTCGGCGCGATCGAGCTCCGCGAGCTGCACGGCCACACCGTCGGCGGCGACGCCTCGTGCCGCGGCGATCGCGAGATCGCCGAGCGCGGCCTCGAGGATCGAGGCGAGCGCGGCGACCTCGGTCTGCGCGGCGTGGTAGCGCGCATCCGCGTGATCGCGGCGTGCGATCAGCTCGGCGTGCTGCTCGCGCAACACCGCGAGTGGTTGATCGCTCGTCGCGTTCGGACGGACGGGGGCGAGGTAGCGCTCGATCCGGACGTCGAGCACGCGTGCGCCCGTCGCGGATGCGAACAGCGTCTTGTCCGCGAGCACCACCGACACCCGCTCGATCGTGACGCGCTGCTGCCCTGCCTCGATCGCCAGCGACGCGCGGCGCGTGACCGACGCGCGATCCTCGAGCACGGTGACCGCGACGATCGGGGCCTTGGTGTCGCTCACGACTCTCTCCGGTTTCCGCCGACCAGCTCGGCCTTGCTCGAGATCTTGACCTCGTAGGCCGCGCGCAGCGTCCTCTTCGCCCCCGGTGCGAGCGCCACGCGCCAGCGATATCCGCCGCGCAGGCGCGCCGCACGCGGGCCGTCGGCGTCGGGCTTCCACGGCTCCCACGCCGGCTCGACGCGGCCGATCGAGATCTCGACGTCGTCGTCGCCTTCACGGTGGACCGGAAGGCGCTCGCGGACCTCGAGCTCGACGGGCTGCGCCGACACGTTGTCGACCTCGATCGTGATTTCGTGGTGCAGCTTGAGCGCGCCGCGCAGCATGCCGGTGGCTTCCTCGCGGAACTCGGTGTTGCGCGCGATCTTGATCGCGGCGTCGACACCGAGCCCGATCTCGAGCGTGGCGCCTGGAGGGGCTTGCAGGACGTTGCTGGTCACCAGGAAGCGACCGCGATCGTAGACATCGATCGGCCCCGGCAGCAGCGGTCCCGGGAATGGATTCGCGAGCGTCGCGATCCGGAACACGTCGAGTTGCTCGCGCGGCACCGCGACATGGCGGAGCTGGACGATCGCGGCAGTCGCGGTCACCGCGATCGAGTGCCACGCCGCATCCGACGCGATGTCGATCGCGCCGTCGGTGCTGTACGCGTAGTCGTAGGAGTGCGACCAGCTGCCGACGCAACCGACCGGCAACGCGAGCAGCTCGATCCGCGTCTCGCGGCTGGTCACATCGCGCTGGACCGCCTGACGATCGCCGTCCTGCGGTGCCGCGATCAACCGACCGCGTGCCTGCGAGCGGGCATCGCCCATCACGAGGTTCTCGTAGTCGAGCAACGGCGAAGGCTCGCCCGGCGCGGGCGTGGGTTGGTTCGCGGCGGGATCGTCGCGCATCCCACCACCGCCGTCGAAACCGCCTCGGCGTTTCGCCATCACCTTGCCCGACTTCTGCTTCTCGGGGGCACCGAGCTCGTCCATCACGCCCGTCGCCGGTGCCGGTGGAGCGAACGCCTGGCGCGCATCCATCGCCGGCGCACCGCGCGGTGGTGTCGAGAAGCGATCCTTCGCCGCCGAGGTCTCCTCGTCCCAGTTCTCCTCAGCGAACGACTGCGCGCGGGTGTGGACACTGCCGATCACGGTGCCGTCGTCCTCGACGTCGGCCTTCGGCCGATCGAGGTTGCGCTCCTGCGCTTCGCCGCCTTCGGCGCGCTGCGCGACGTAGCGTTGATAGTCCGCGTACAGCGCCTCGGCACCCACGGGCGGTGCACGAAAGCCACTGCGCGATGGCTCGGCTTGCTTGCGACCGATCCGCTGCGCGGCGAGCTCGGGGAGCTGTGCGAACCGCGCGGGCTCGGCGGTCGACAGCACGAGCCTGGCGCCGCGCCAGTCTTCGCCGGTGTCCTGCGCGATCACGGCGCGGATCTCGAGGCTCGCCTTCGCACCGTCGATGCGCGCGACGTACGACGGTGCCCAGCGCGCGGCGACCACCATGTACTCGACGTGCAGCGTGATCGGACCCTCGCCCGACAGCTCGATGTCGAGGCGCTTGCGGAGGTCGTGCGGCCTGGCCTCGCGCGCCGTGTTGCGATCGCGATCGAGCGCGACCTCGAGATCGATCCGCGCCGCATCGAGCCGCGTGCGCGCCGCGGTCAGGTGCGAGCGCAGCGCGAGCTCTCGCTCGGTGCGAACGGCGAGCATGGCGCGCCGCGCGGACACGATCGCGGCCCACGAGGCCGGTGGATCGTCCGAGGGATCCTCCCCGAGCACCGACGACGCATGGAGTCGTCCGAGCCCTGCCTCGAGCCGTGCGAGCTCGGCCGACACGATGGCGACGAGGCGTTTTGCCTCACGCACGGCGACCGATTCCTCGGAGGCCTCTGCCTGCGGTGGCGTGTCGATCGCGACCCGAACGCTCGTCGCGATCACCGGGCCCTCGACGGAGACCCGCACGGTGTCTTCGATCACGGCGAGCGGCAACCCGGTGATCCGGACGTGGCTTCCGGCTGCGGCGATGCTCACAGATCTCCGGATCCGAGCCCCGCGCGCGTAGATCGTCACAGCATCTAGCCGTGTCTCCGTGGCGGCCACCTCATCCATCACATGTGCAGCGTCTCATGCCTTCCGGGGGTCAAGCTATTGCCCGGCCCCCTCTGCATGCCGTAGTGTCGACGGCGTCTAATCCTCGGCCGTCACCGGAGAAAGAATCAAATGCTTCGTACTCTCGCTCTCGGACTGGTAGTTGCTCTCGCCGCTTGTGGCAGCGCACGCGTGATCTCGCGTACGCAGGTCGGTGGTGTCATCGAGCTGCAAGGCGATAAAGGTAAGGCCATGGAGCAGGCGAATTCTGAAATGAATGCGCACTGCGGCCCCGGCAACTTCACCATCACGCAAGAGGGTGAAGAGGCGATCGGCACCGATACCGTCGCTCGTCAGGACACCGCGGAGGACACCAAGACCTCGCGCAGCGGTCGCAAGTCGAGCACCGATTCGACCACGGTCGGCACCACGAGCACCCGCACCGCCACCGCGTGGCGCGTCCACTACCAGTGCAACGGCGCTGGTGGTCCGCCGCCGCCGGCAGCTGGTCCGGCTCCCGACCCGGGCGCTGGCGCTCCTCCGCCCCCTCCGGGCGGCGGCTACTAAGCCAACCCAAACCAACTCGAGACGAGCGGCGAAAGCCGCTCTTTTCAGTTTCGGAATCCGTGCTCGTACCTGCTCGTGCACGCGCCTCACGGCATCGTGACGCAGACAGTGACGCCACCGGTTCCCAACGAGGCATCACCCCGACGTCGCCGGCCTGGTCGAGCCAGCCTCGTGCGACCCAGCCAGCGTGGCCACGCGCGATAGGCAAAAAACAAATTCGTGTCGAGCACGTGCACGTGCACGCCTATGCGAGGAGCTTCGTATCTTCGAGGTCGCGCTCGTCGATCAGGTCGATCGGCGACTGCGCGAACCGGCGAGCCGCGGCCGCCGTGCGCGGGCCGTGGCCATTCGCCAGACACCACTGCGCGTGATCGGAGAGCAACGCGAGCTCCAGGCTGCGACCGAGCGTCAGCGCGAAGCGGCGGGCCCCGGCCTCGAGCCGGTCTGGCTGCGCCATCGCTTCGCCGATCCACGCGACCGCGTGCTTGAACGCATCACGCGCAACCTCGACCGGCTTCGCGAGCGATGGGTCCGTCGCCGCCGCGCAGCGCTGTTCGAGCTCTGCACCGAGCGCGTCGAGCGTGCCGCCCTTGCCGAGGGCGCGCAGCGTGTCGAGCGACAGCACGTTCGTGGTGCCCTCCCAGATCGGCAGCACCTGCGCATCCGCGAGGAGTCGCGGCAAGCCGGTGTCCTCGATGTAGCCCGCACCGCCGCAGCACTCGATCGCCTCCGACGCCACCGCGACGGCTTGCTTGCCCGTCGTCAGCTTCGCGAGCGGGATCAGCGTGCGCGACAACCGCTCGTCGAGCTCGCGTTGCGGGGTGGTGGTCGCATGTGCCAGCGAGCCGCCAGGCGAGCCAACACCCTCGGGGTGCTCGAGCGTGCCGAGCAGCTGCACCGAGCGGAACGCGAGACAGAACGCGGCGGCGTACTCGGCCTCGAGCGCGGCCAGCGTGTCGGCGTGCAGCGGCTTGTCGACGAGCAGCGTGCCGAAAGCCTTGCGGCGCCGCGCGAAGTCCTTCGCCAGCGCGATCGCCCGGCGCATACCCGACACTGCGCAGATCGCGTTCCACGTCCGCGTCACCGACAGCATCGGCGTGATCGCGCGAACCCCTTCCGTGGTCGAGCCGACGAGCGTGGCCGGCGTACCCTCGAGGGTGAGCTCGGCCGTCGGGACCTTCCTCGTGCCGAGCTTGTCCTTGAGCCGATTGACGGCGATGTTGCGAAGCCGACCCTGGTCGTCGCGCAGCTCGACGAGGAACAGCGCGAGGCCACGCGAGCCGTCCGGGTTGCCCTCGGGGCGCGCGAGCGTCAGGGCCATCTGCGACGTGGTGGCGGACGTGAACCACTTGGTGCCGTACAGCCGCCACTGCGCGCCGTCGAGCTTCGCGACCGTCTCGCTCTGCGACACGTCCGAGCCGCCGGTGCGCTCCGTCATCCACTGCCCGCTCGTCCACATCTGCTTCGGATCCCGCGAGGTCAACCGAGGCACGTAGCGCTCGATCAGCTCGTGGTTCCCCGACGACAACAGGGTGCGTGCCGCGCCGTCGGTCATCGCGAGCGGACACGAATAGACGTCGAGTGACGGCGACAGGACGTGCACCGCGGCGAACTGATGGAGCCGTGCCCGCGCACCGAGCCGCGCCTCGTAGCCTGCGGCGACCATGCCGAACTTCGCCGCGACGACCTGCGCCTCGGCCCACAGCGGCGTGACCTCGATCCGATCGACGCGATGGCCCCACGCATCCCACTGCGTGAGCACCGGCTCGTTGTGTTGATCGGCGAGCTGCTTGCCGTAGTGCTCGACCGCGAGCTCGCCGTAGCCGCGCAGCTCGGCTTCGATCTCTGGATCACCGATCCAGCGCGCGACCCAGGACGGCAGCATCGGATCGTCGTCGAACTGGTTCCCGAGATGCGGGGGCTCCTGGAAGAACGCCATCCGCGCACTCTACTGCGGCGGCTCTGCTAGAAGAAGCATGTGAATCTGCTGCTCGTCGAGCCAGCCGAGGTGGCCTCTGGTCGGGTCGCCCTGCGCGACTCGGATCGCCGGGTGCACCACTTGCGCAGCGTGCTCGGTGTCACCGTGGGTTCGCGGATCCGCGCGGGGATCGTCGGCGGCAACGTCGGTAGCGCGGAGGTCGTCTCCGACGGAGAGGGCCTCGTCCTCGCGCTCGACACCTCGGTGGCGCCCCGACCGATCCTGCCGGTCCAGCTCGTGCTCGCGATGCCGCGACCGAAGGTGCTGACCCGCGTGATCGAGAGTGCCGCGGCGTTCGGCGTCGAGCGGATCGATCTGACGAACGCGTGGCGCGTCGACAAGAGCTACCTCCACTCGCCGCGGCTCGATCCCGATGCCCTCGCCCTCGCCGCGCGGTTCGGTGCCGAGCAAGGCGCGACCACGCACGTGCCTCCGATCGCCGTCCATCTGCGCCTGATGCCGCTGCTCGAGCGCTGGGTCGCCGGCCCGTCGGAGGAGCTGCGGCTGATCGCTCATCCCGATGCACCGCCGATCGAGCGCACCTATCGCCGCGGCCCGGTGGTGCTCGCGATCGGCCCCGAGGGAGGCTGGATCGAGCGCGAGGTCGAGACGTTTCGCGAGCGCGGGTTCACGCCGGTGTCGCTCGGCGCCGCGATCCTCCGCGTCGAAGGTGCCGTCGCCGCGGCCCTCGCGCAGCTCGACTTGCTCGCGCGTACGACGGAGCCGTGATCGCGGATCAGCGTGGGAGGATCATGCAGGCATCCCCGAGCTCGTGACTCGACAGGCCGTGGGCCTCCGCGAGCGCGAGCGCGCGCGCGAGGCGCGCCTGCGAGGCGAACGCGCGCAGCAGATCGAAGTGACTCTCGCCGGGAACGTGCAACCCGCTGACGAGCCCGTCGACGACCGCGGGGCGATACCCCTCGGCCAACCGCAGGGTCGCGACACCCGGTCCAGCGACGCCACCACTTGCCTCGAGCGCGCGCACGACGGTCGTCCCGATCGCGATCACGCGTCCGCCTTGTCGCCGAGCCTGCTGGATCGCCGCCGCGGTGCGCGCAGGCAGCTCGTAGCGCTCCGGCCACGGCATGGCCCGATCGAGGGCGGCATCGCCCGTCGACGACAACCCCGCCGCGTGCGTCAACGTCGCGACGTCGATCCCCGCGCGGCGGAGTCCGAGGAGCACGCTCCAGGTCAGCGGCCTGCCTGCCGACGGCATCTCCGCGGCCCACGGTCTCGTGGCATAGGCGGTCTGCACCGCGTACAGCGGCAGCGCCTCGTCGCGATGCGCGTATTGCACGGGTGCGCCACCGGCGTAGAGCGCCCGCCACAACGCGTCGCCTCCGGTGGTCTCGAGTGTGACCCGGCGTCCTGCGGCCGCGACCACGCGCGCGCGGAGGTCACCGAGCCAGAGCTCCGCGCCCAGGTGCACGTCGGGTGGCGCGGGCCGATGCTCGGTCCGTGTCCGCCAATCGCCGGCGCCGAGCAGCACGCCCTCGAGCCGCGCACCGTCGACGGGACCGCTGAGGCGAAGCTCGATCGGCTCGCCCTCGCTGGTGGTCCCTCGCAACGAGCCGGGCAGGGTCGCCGCGTCGTTGACGACGACGAGATCGCCGGCGCGGAGCAACTGGGGCAACTCCGCGAACGATCGCAGCGCCAAGCGATCACTCGTGGGATCGATCGCGATCAGCCGGACGGCGTGGCGCGACACCTCTGCGGTGGCGAGCTCGATCGGGTGGAGGGCCGCGGTCACCATGCGGATGCCGCGATCCGTGCACCACTCGGTGCACGCGCGTCGTCCTCGATCATCTGGATGATCTTCGCCGCGACCTCCGCGGGCCGTCGCAGCGTGCTGCGATCCGCGTCGGGCATCGCCGCGGCGTGCATCGCGGTGTCCATCTCGCCGGGGTCGACCGCGAGGATGCGCACGCCCGTCGACGCGAGCTCGGCGGCGAGGATCCGCGACAGGTGATCCTGCGCCGCCTTCGAGATCCCGTAGGCTCCCCACGTCGGATACGGTTCGATCGCCGCGTCGCTCGACAGGTGGAGGATCGTCCCCGCGCCGCGCAGCGCCATCGCGCCGGCGAGCACCTTGGTCAGCCGGAACGGCCCGACGAGGTTGGTCGCGAGGACGTCGGCCAGGTCCTCGCACTCGGTATCGAGGAGCAAGCGCAGCGGCACAGGTCCCAGCGAGCTCGCGTTGTGGATCGCGATCCCGATCTCGCCGACCAGGCCATGTGCCTGCCCCGCGATCCGGTGGGTCGCCTGCTTGTCCGCGATGTCGGCCGCGATCGCGTGCGCGACCCCGCCTCTCCCACGGATCCCCGCCACGACGTCCTCGAGCGGCCCCTGCTGGCGGCCGACGAGCACTACCTTCGCGCCGCGCGCGGCGAGCATCTCCGCGAGTGCCCTGCCCAGCCCCCGGCTGGCGCCGGTGACCACGACTCCCTGCTGTTCGATCTGCATGCCTTCACCCTGTATCGGCGCTGCTAACATGTCATCAGCCATGCTAATCCCTTGGCAGGAGGCTATCCGATGAGCCAGGACCATCTCGCCGACAACATCCGCGCGGTGCGCGAGGCCCGCGGGTTGTCACAGCAACAGATCGCGAAGGCCGCCGGGGTCCCGCGCGCGACCTGGACGCACCTCGAGTCCGGCGGCGCGAACCCGACGCTGGCGGTGCTGATGAAGGTCGCGAGCGCGCTCCAGGTACGCCTCGACGAGCTGCTCGCTCCGCCGCGCCAGCCCGCGCGTCACCTCACGGCCGCCGAACTACCCACCCGCACCAAGGGCTCGGTCGCGATCCGCAAGCTGCTCCCCGAGCCGCTGCCCGGGCTCG
Organism: Deltaproteobacteria bacterium; assembly: GCA_031385555.1. GTDB lineage: Bacteria > Myxococcota_A > Polyangia > Haliangiales > Haliangiaceae > JABFXX01. Next base: position 12,747 of record JANNBP010000171.1, read on the forward strand.
ACATCGAGCGCATGGTGTTGCCACCGCACGCGCGGATGGCCGGGGTGCCGCATACGCCGGGCACCCGCGAGTACCTGACCTGCGAGCGTGGCAGCGTCGAGCTAGCCGTCGCCGGAGAGCTCTACACGCTCGCCGAAGGAGATGTCGTGACGTTCCGCGGCGACCAGCGCCACGGCTACCACAACCCCGGGGACAAGCTCGCGATCGCCTACTCGGTGATCGCGTTCAGCTCGACCTAGGAACCTGATCGGCTACGGTCTCGCACGGCCTAGAACTTATAGGACAGGCCGACGCGGGCGTAGACCAGGAAGTCCTTGTCGCCCATCGGCTTGCTGAACAAATCCGTGAACAGCGCGCGCTCGTCTTTGCCCTGGAACGGTGCGCCCTCGAAGATGCCGTAGAGGTTCCAGTGCTGATCGACCGCGATCTCGGCGATCAACGAGACCATGAAGCGGATCCCGTTGTCGCGACCGAAGAAGTCCTCGCCGCTGTTGCCGGTCAGCTTCTCGACCTTGCGCTGATCGTCGGCCGAGAAGTCCGCCGGGTTGCCGCTGTCGAGCACGCGGTTCTTGTAGCCGATGCAGGTCGCGGTCGGGTCCGTGCCCTCGAAGCCGTTGTCCATCGTGTTGTCGAGCGCGGGGCAGTGGCGGTCGCTCCACAGCTCGAAGTACGCGCGGCCGCTGATCGTGACGTTCGACAGCGCGGTGAGCGACGCGATCGCGCCGACGTCCCAGGTCACGCCGTTGCGCTGCGAGTCGTCGAACAACTTGCTGCCGTAATAAAGATTCGTGAACACGCCCGCCGAGAACGGGTCGTTGTTCGTCAGCATCGCGCGGCCGCCGATGCCGAGCTCGGTGCGCGCCAGCATCGTGCGCACGCCGATCGACGCGTCGAACCCGAACCGCTTCGCGATCCGGCCGGCGCCGACCGTGATCCGCCCGTTGAGGAAGTATGGATAGCCCGCGTCGAAGTCGACGGTGGAGCGCCCGCGAGGCAGCGTGCGTGCCCCGAACGACGACAGGCCCTTCTGCTCGGTCGACAGCTCGGCGTCGCTCTTACCGGCGATCGCGAGCTCGCGCGAGATCGTCTGCGTCTTGTCGCCACCCTCGACCTTGAGGGTCTCCTCGAAGGCATTGAAGCCGGCCATCTCGATGCGCAGGATCGTGTCACCGGTCTCGACCTCGGTCTCGACGGGCGTCTTGCCGACCGAGAAGCCGTTGATCATCACGGTCGCGCCCGCCGGGTTCGACAGGATGCGGAGCTTGCCGACCATCTTGAGCTCGGCGGTCACCGTGATCGGCTTGCCAGGATCGATCTTCGTCTTCTGCTCGAACTGCTTGTAGCCGACCTTGCGGACCTGCACGAGGTACTCGCCGGCCGGCTTGCGGATGTCCTCGCCCATCTTGACCTGGACGCTGTCGAGGAACGCCGTCGCATCCGCCACCGTCGAGACGATCTTGATCGTGCCGCTATCCGCGGGGACATCGGCCTCGAGCTCCTTCTTGACGGAGCGCGACGAGCCCGGCGTCACCTGGACGATCTGCTCGAAGGTCTTGAAGCCAGGCGCCTTGATCTGGATGATGTGCTCGCCGGCCTTGATGTCCTTGATGTCGACGGGCACCGGGCCCTTGTCGATGCTGTCGATGAACGCGCGTGCGCCCGGGGTATCCGAGAGCACGGTGACCACGCCGACGCCGGCGGACAGCTCGAGCCGCACTTTGATCTGCTGGTTCGCGATCACGGTGACCGGCTTGGTCTGCGACTGACCGTTCTTGCGGACCTCGATCACGTGCACGCCGACCGGCACGTTCGAGATCGTCGCCGGTGTGTTGTCGGGGTGCTTGTTCTGATCGATGTAGACCTCGGAGTCGGGCATGTCGGAGTCGACGAGCACACTCCCGAACTGCTGGATCGCCTTGAACACCGGCGTCAGCACGACCGACGGCGTGGTCGACAGGTCGACCCACTGCGAGATCGTGTCGTAGCCGGCCTTCTTGATCTCGAGCAGGTGGCGCGCCGCGGTGGTCTGGATGATCAACGGCCCGGAGATCTTGCCGGCCGGCACACCGTCGAGCGTGACGTCGGCATCGATCAGGTTCTTGTCGGCGCTCGCATTCACCTCGACGCGGGGCTGCGCCGTGAGCGGCACGAACAGCTCCTGCGCCTTGCGGATCTTCGCGACGTTGAACGTCTTGACGGCCATCACGTAGCTGTCCTTTTTGATCACGATCGTCAACGCGCCCGGGTTGAGCTTGCCGGTCCAAGGCGTCTGCCCGATCGACGCGCACTGATCGCTATCGACGAAGATCGACGCGCCCGGCGGGGCCGAGTCGATCTTGACCGCGTACTGGAGGCGCTGTGCCTTCGCGTTCGGACAATTGGGTTGTGCGTCCGCTGTGCGCACCGCGAAGAGCAGCGGCAACAAGAGGCCGAGCAGACGAACTACGAGATCGATCCTCATCGGAAAGCAGCGTACCAGCAGTCACCCGGAACCTGCGCGCGCGTGCGCGTTTTCACAGCATCTGGCAGATGCTCACTTACAGAAGCTTCGAGAACAGCGCGGCGAGCAGTGCTAGACCGGCGATGATCCGGTAGATCGCGAAGCCGATCAGGTCGTGCTGACCGAGCCACTTGATCAGCCACGCGATCGACAAGTAACCGGTGATCGCCGCGACCGAGGTGCCGACGGCGAGGGCCGGGATCGACTCGCGACCGAGGATCTTGATCGCATCCTTCACTTCGAAGATCCCGGCACCGGCGATCGCGGGGATCGACAGCAGGAACGAGAACCTCGCAGCGTCGCTGCGCGTGAAGCCGAGGAGCAGGATCATGCAGATCGTCGACCCGGAGCGGGACACGCCGGGCACCAGCGCGAGCGTCTGCGCGAGGCCGACGAGTAGCGCGTCGGTCAGCGTCAGCGACGACAGCGGACGCTTGTCATCTCCGCCACCGTACAGCTTGTCGATCACGGCCATCGCGATGCCGACCGTGACGAGCGCGATCGCGATGACGTAGAGCGACCGCAGATCGCCCTCGATGTGCTTCTTGAGGAGCAGACCCGCGATCACGATGGGCACCGTGCCGGCGGCGAGCAGCCACGGGAGCCGGCCGTCGGGTGAGCTCGGGTCCTTGAACATCGCCACCGCGACGTGGCTGAGGTCCTTGGCGAAATAGACCAGCACCGCGAGCAGCGTGCCGAGCTGGATCACCGCCGTGTAGGCGGCCATGCCCTCGTCGGACTGGCCGAACAGCGCGACGACGATCCGGATATGAGCCGTCGACGAGATCGGGAGGAACTCGGTGAGTCCCTGCACGACACCGAGCACGGCCGCGAACCACAGCGCCATCGAGCAAACACGCTACCATCTACGCATCGTGCGTTTCATGTTGTGGCTGGTCTTCGTCGCGTGCTCGAGCCACCCCGGCAAGCCCACGCCGCCGGTCGGCTCGAATGCACCGCTCCCCGATGCGGGTAGCGTGGCGGCAACGCCCGGTCCGACCGAGCGCGAATGCACGGAGCTCGTCGCTCACGCGGTCGGGCTCTACGTCGCGGAGGTCAGGAAGGCGAAGCAAACGCCGTTTCCCACCGCTGACGAAACGGCGAAGATCGAGGCCGACCTGCGCGCGCAATTCCTCGGGGACTGCCGCACCAGCACGTCGGAACGCTACCTCTGCGCGAGGGCGGCGACGTCGATCAACGAGCTCGCGACGTGTCAGGCCACGCCGAGCAGCTCGACTTCGAACAGCAACGTGGCGCCGCCCGGGATCACGCCGGCCGCGCCTCTGTCGCCGTAGCCGAGCGCGGGCGGGATCACCAACGTGCGCTTGCCGCCGACCTGCATCGACGCCACGCCCTCGTCCCAACCCTTGATCACGCGCCCCATCCCCAGCGGGAACTCGAAGGGCTCGCCGCGGTCGAGGGAGCTGTCGAACTTGCTGCCCTTCGCACCGTTCACGTAAAGCCAGCCGGTGTAGTGCATTTTGCACTTCTGGCCCTTCTGAGGGCTCGCTCCAGTTCCGACCACGGAGTCTTCGTATTTGAGGCCGCTCGGCGTCTCGTTCATGTGCGCAATCCTACACGGCGACCCGAACTGATGACCTCACCCCGTGACCGCTTTCGGGCGAGTCCAACTGCGTTGTACTATTCAGGTTCGCGTCGCGCCGGGGAAGGACGCGTGAGCCAAGCTTATGTCCAATCTTCGTATCGGCGCGCTCGTCGCGTCAGTGGTCGTTGCGTGTGGCGGTGGACATTCTTCCGCGCCGGATGCCGACGTCGTTACAACCTCGACGACCGAGCAGGCGGTCACCGGTCAAGACGGCATCGTCACCGTCGCCGCCTCGAACACGGTGCTGAATCAGTACGCGGTGCTCGCGGCCGACGTCGCCGCAGGCGACACCACGATCACGGTCACCGATAGTGCGGGCGACTTCCCGGCGAATCCACCCGTGTTCCCCGGTGGGCTCGCCGCGGGTGATCTGATCTTGCTCTACCAGCCGATGGGCGCCGGCATCGACATCGACAACGACGAGTCGTACGGCACCGTCGGTCAGCTCCAGGGCGCGGGAAACTACGAGCTCGTCCACGTCGCGAGCGTCGTCACGAACACGATCACGATCGAGTCGCTGTGTGGCGGGCTCGAGCACGCCTACACGACCGCGGGTCGCACGCAGGTGATCCGCGTCCCACAAGCCGCGTCGCTCCAGGTTACCGGCGCAGGTTCGTCACTCGCTGCCGCGCAGTGGGATGGTGTGCGTGGCGGCGTCGTGGCGATCCACGTCCAGGGCACCGCGACGATCGGCGGAGCCGGCATCACGGCCACGGGGCGCGGCTTTCGTGGTGGCGCGGTCGAGGCCAATAGCTCGACGGGCAGCAACGGCTTCCTCTCCAACCTTGCCGTGTTCGGCGCGCAGAAGGGCGAGTCGATCGCCGGCGATCAAGCCACCTATGCAGCGACGTTCACCGGTGACAATGGTCGCGGCGCACCCGCCAACGGCGGCGGTGGTGGCAATAGCGACGGTGCACCGGGTGGCGGTGGTGCGAACGGCGACAACGCGAACCCCTACAACGGCCACGGTGTGATGGATGGAGCCGTGACCGGCGCGACCGCGTGGACCCGCGATCCCGCGTTCCTCCTCGCGAACCCCGACGCGCTGACCACTTCGTCGGGCGGCGGACGCGGTGGGTACTCGCGCTCGAACGTCGATCTCGATCCCACCGCGGTCGGTCCCGAGGATCCGACGTGGGGCGCGGATTTTCGCCGCGAGGTCGGCGGTCGTGGCGGTCATCCGCTGACCAACAGTCCGGCCGATCGGTTGTTCCTCGGTGGTGGTGGTGGAGCAGGCGCGACGCCGACGACGCTCGCAGGCGCGGGCGGTCGCGGAGGTGGACTCGTGCTGGTGATCGCGAACGCGGTGGCCGGCTCGGGCACGATCCAGGCGAACGGCAACGCCGGTGCCGGTGGTGCGGACGGTCCCGGCGGCGGTGGCGCGGGCGGTACGATCGTGGTCAAGGCGAGCACGATCGCGAGCACGCTCCTGCTCCAGGCCGATGGCGGGGTCGGCGGCAATCACACGGCTGCGCTCTCGGCGGTCGGCGGTGGTGGCGGCGGTGGTGGTGGCTTCATCGCCGTGTCGACGGGCACGCCCACGCGCACCGCGATCGGCGGCAACGGTGGGACCACGTCGAGCACCGACGTCAGCGAGTTCCCGAGCAACGGTGCGACGAAGGGTGCGAGCGGTCAGGCAACCGCGAGTGCGAGCGGCGTGCTGCCCGTGTGCACCGCCGTCGATCTGTCGATCACCAAGACCAACGGCGTCGCCTCGTCGACGCCGGGCACCACGACGACCTATACGATCGTCGCGAAGAACAACGGCGCAGATGTCGTTACCAACGCGACCGTCGCCGACACGTTCGTCGCGGCGCTGACCAGCCCGTCGTGGACGTGCGTCGCGTCCGCTGGCTCGACCTGTCCCGCCGGTCCGGTCAGCGGCAACATCAACAACGCCGTCACCCTCGCCCCCGCGGGCACGGCGACGTTCACCGTCACCGCGACGATCAGTGCGGCGGCGACCGGCAACCTCGTCAACACGGCGTCGATCACGGCGCCCGCCGGCATCACCGAGATCGATGGCACCAACAACACCGCGACCGATACGGACACCCTGGCGCCGTCGGCGAACCTCGGGATCGCGATCACCGATTCGCCGGATCCGGTGAACGCGAACGCGAACATCACGTACGCGGTCGCGGTCTCGAACGCAGGCCCGAGCAACTCCGGAGTCCTCACCGTGACGGCCACGGTCCCCGCGAACGCCACGTTCGTCAGCGGCGGTGGCTCCGGCGGATGGACCTGCAGCGTGGCCGGCGGCACGATCACCTGCACGCACGCCGCGATCGGGATCGCCGGCGCCCCGAACCTGCCGATCGTGCTCAAGGCACCGTTGGAAGCAGACACCGTCAACTTCACCGTCGACGTGGCGAGCACCTCGAACGACCCGACGCCAGGCAACAACACGGCGAGCGCGTCGACCACCGTGGCAGCGAGGGCGGATCTCTCGATCGCTGTCACCGATACCCCGGATCCCGTCGTCGCCGGCGGCACGCTGACGTACACGGTCAACGTCACCAACCTCGGCCGCAGCACCGCTCCGGCGACGACGGTCACCGATACGCTGCCCGCGACGGCGACGTTCGTCAGTGTCGACGGCGGCGTCGACTGGAGTTGCTCGCGCGCGGCCAACGTCGTGACCTGTACCCGTGCGACGCTGCCGACGGGCGCGGCCACCCCGATCTCGATCGTGGTCACCGCTCCCAATCAAGCGAGCACGATCTCCAACGTCGCCAGCGTCGCGACGGTTGCGGGCGTCGACCCGGTGGCAGGCAACAACTCGACGACGATCTCGACCACGGTCACGGGCAGCGCGGATCTCTCGCTTACCAAGACCGACTCGGCGGACCCGGTCGTCGCCGGTTCGGCGTTCACCTACACGATCTCGGTCAGCAACGCGGGCCCGAGCAACGCCGCGTCGTTGACGATGACCGACAACCTGCCGGTCGGGGTCACCGGCGTGTCGGCATCGGGGTCCGGCTGGACGTGCGCCCCACCAGCGAGCGGCGTCCTGACCTGCACGCGCGCCACGCTCAACACCGGCGTCACGGCACCGGCGATCACGGTCAGCGTCACGGCGCCTGCGAACGCGGTGACGCTGAGCAACGTCGCGTCGATCGCGGCGGCGACCAGCGATCCCGACAACAGCAACAACTCCGACACCGAGACCACCGATGTCACGGCGAGCTCGAACCTCGCGATCGCGCTCGCCGATTCGCCAGATCCGGTGGATGCCGGGGCGACGCTGCAGTACACGATCTCCCCGACCAACGCGGGACCGAGCACGGCCGCCGACATCACCGTCACCGACACGCTTCCAGCGACGGTGACGTTCGGGGCGTTCACCACCACCAGCGGATGGAGCTGCAGCCAGGCCGCCGGCACGATCACCTGCACGCGCACTGCCTTCGCTGCAGGCGCGAACGTCCCGATCGTGTTCACGGTCACCGCGCCCACCCAGAGCGGATCGATCACCAACTCCGCGACCATCACCTCGGCGACCACGCCGGATCCGAACGCCGCGAACAACGCTGCGAGCATCACGACGGCGGTCAACGCGCGCGCGGACCTCTCGATCGCGGTGGTCGACGATCCCGATCCCGTCGCGACCGGCGCGACGCTGACCTACACGATCCAGGTGTCGAACGCGGGCCCGAGCGACGCGGCGAGCCTGACGATGACCGACACGCTGCCGTCGACTGTCACGTTCGTCAGCGTCACCGCGACCAACTGGAACTGCGTGCGCGCCCTGCAGATCGTCACGTGCACGCGCGCCAGCCTCGGTGTCACCGACGCCGAGCCGATCACGATCACGGTCACGGCACCGCTCACCACCGGCGTGATCTCGAATACGGCTACCATCTCGACGAGTCCGAACATCGATCCCGTGGCCGGCAACAACACGGCGGTCACGCAGACCACGGTGACGCCGACGACAGATCTCGCGATCGCCGCGTCCGCGGTGCCCACCGGCACGATCGAGGCAGGCACGCAGCTCGCCTACGTCGTCGACGTCACGAACAATGGCCCGATCGCCGCGACCGGCGTCACCGTCGGCACCACACTGCCGGTCGGGCTGACGTTCGCGAGCGGCGTCGGCACGGGGTGGACCTGTGGTGCCGCCGCGCAGGTGGTCACCTGCACGCGCGCGAACCTCGCCGTCGGTGCCGCGCCGCCGGTGACGATCACGACGGACTCCGACGCGCCGAGCGGAACCACGGCGACCACGGTCCTCGCGGTGAGCTCGAGCTTCGCGGATCCCACGCCCGCGAACGACGAGGTCTCGCTCGACACGTTGATCATCGACCGCGAGATCGAGGTCGTCGCGATCACCGCGTTCCCCGACACGTTCCGCAACCCTGGAGAGGGCTCGCCGATCCGCGCGATCGCGATCACCAACACCGGCGATGCCGTGCTGCACGTGACGCAGGTCTCCCTCGCCACCGTCGCCACCGACGTCTGGACGCTGCTCGACACCACCGCACAGGACATCCCCGCCGGCGCGACCGCCGAGTACCGCGTGCGATTCTCGCCGACGATGCTCGGGGCGCAGCCCTCGGCGACGGTGACGATCGCGAGCGACGATCGCAGCGAGCCCTCCGTCACCGTCACGTTCAGCGGCACGGCGATCGATCGCAACGTGCAGTTCGGCGGGCCGCAGCGGGTCGACCTCGGCTTCACGGGCCTCGGCGTGCCGGTGACGATCGACGACGCGTTGCTGGTGTCGAGCATGAACACCTCCACCACCTTCGCGATCACCAAGATCGACATCGTCGACGATCCGGCGTGCGCGACCGCCGACACCACCGCGAATGCGGCCGCGTTCACGCTGACCGATCCGCCGGTCGGCGCCGAGCTCGCCGCGGGTGGGCAGGCCTCGTTCGATCTCAACTTCACGTCGACCACGCCGGGCCGGTTCGTCGCCGCGGCGCAGCTCTATCTCGATCCCGATCCGGTCCCGCAGGCCACGGTGTGCGTCGAGGGCCAGGCGGTGTTCGTCGACGCCCACGGTGGGGGTGGGTGTTCGACCGGTGGCAGTGGTGGGGGTGTCTTGATCGGTCTCGGCGCGCTCGGCATGATGCTGCGCCGCCGTCGGCGCAGCGGCATCGTCGTCGGCGCGATCGCGGTTTCCTGCATCCCGGGTGCGGTGCCGGCCTCGGCCGACAAGCTCGCCCTCTCGGTCTTCGATCCGACCCCGGCTACCACCGGGACCAACTTCCAGCTGCAGTCGGCCGACGTCGGTCACAACGGCGACTACGTCCTCAGCGCGACGTTCTCGCACGCGACCGATCCGCTCGTCCTCGACGGTGGCCTCGACGGACAAGCGCAGGTGATCCAGCGCAGCACGCTGATGCTGATCGGTGGCGCGTTCGCGTTCCTCGACAGGTTCGAGGCCGGGGCGCGGATCCCGTTGTACGTGCAGGACGGCGCGGCAGCCGGCGACCGCACGATGATGTTCACCGCGGACCCGGCGAGCGGCGCGGCGATGGGAGACATCACGCTGCACGGCAAGGCGCGGCTCTACAAGCACGGCGGTGTGGCGATCGGCGCGGGACTCCAGCTCACGATCCCGACGGCGGCGCAGGATTCGTTCACCGGCACCGAGAAGCCGTCGCTGCGCGCGATCGCGATCGGCAGCCTGACGCCCGACACGCTCGAGCATCGGCTCTCGTTCACCGGTCACTTCGGTGGTGTCGCCCGCGCGAAGTCCGAGTTCGCGAACCTCGAGCAGGGCAGCGGGATGACGTGGGGAGTGGGCGGGAGCGTGCGTGCCCTCGACCGGATGTGGCTGTCGGCCGAGATGTTCGGCGACCTGTTGCCGGCCGCGCGCAAGGCCACGGCGACGACGGGCGCGGTGTCGCTGTCGCCGATCGAGTGGCTCGCCGGGCTGCGCTACGCGCCGGATCACCGGTTCAACATCGGGGTCGCCTTCGGTCGCGGCCTGACCGCGGCCGCGGGCTCGCCGAGCCTGCGCGGCGTGCTCGAGTTGAGCTATGCCCCGCGCGCACCGGAGCTCCGGCCGATCCGCATCGCGGTGCAGCCGAAGCCCGATGGCGACGCCGATGGCGATGGCCTCCGCGACAGCGTCGACAAGTGCCCGAACGAGCCCGAGGACCTCGACCTGTTCGACGACACCGACGGCTGTCCGGACCTCGACAACGACAAGGACCGTGTCGCCGATGCCGTCGACAAGTGCCCGCTCGATCCGGAGGACGTCGACAAGTTCGAGGACGACGATGGATGTCCCGACAAGGACAACGACAAGGACGGCGTCGCCGACGCGGCCGACAAGTGCCCGAACGAGCCCGAGGATAAGGACGGCTTCAACGACGTCGACGGCTGTCCCGATCCCGACAACGACAACGACGGCATCGCCGACGCAAAGGACAAGTGCCCCGCCGAGGCCGAGACGATCAACGGCAACAAGGACGACGACGGCTGTGCGGACCCGGGCGACTCGGTGATCATGCTGAGCCCGGATCGCATCGAGGCGCTCGACGCGATCACGTTCGATCGCGGTGCGAAGATCCAGATCTCGAAGGCGTCGTTCAACGTGCTCGGTCAGGTCGGCGCGACGATGCGCGCACACACCGAGATCGTGCGGCTCCGCGTCACCGCGCACGTCCATCCCTCGGGGAACTTCGAGAAGGACCAGGAGGTCTCGGACAAGCGCGCGCAGGCGATCCGCGACTGGCTCGTGCAGTACGGCATCGCCCCGAGCCGCGTCGAGTCCCGCGGCTTCGGCAGCACCAAGCTGCTGGCCCCGGAAGGTCAGAAGGGCGCGGCGGACGTCAACAACCGCGTCGAGCTGATCATCTTGGAGCGGAAGTAGATCGCGCCAGCACCACGCCGACGACCCGCGCGGCTCCTGCATCGAGCAGCGTCCGCGCACACTCCGAGAGCGTGGTGCCCGTGGTCGCGACATCGTCGACGAGCACGATCGATCTGCCGGCGACGTCGACGCGGGTGGCGAAGCAGCCGCGGAGGTTGGTGCGTCGCTCGGCGGCGGTCAGCGTGCTCTGCGGCGGCGAGGCGCGTAGCTTCCGCAGGGCCGGGATCGGGCGTGGCACCCCGGCCGACGCGCATGCGTGCAGTGCGAGCAACCACGCGTGATCGAAGCCGCGACGAAACCTGCGCCGCCAGTGCGTGGGCACCGGGACCACGAGCCCATCCGGTTCCGCGGCGGCCGCGACGAGGGGAGCCCACAAGGGTGCGATCGCACGGGCGATGCTGGTGTGACCGGCGAGCTTGAGCCGGCGGATCGCGACCGCGAGCTGCCCTCCGAAGCGCCACGGCGACACGATCCGCTCGAGGGCGAGAGGAGACGCGCGACAGCGTTTGCACGTCGCGCCTTGCTCCGTCGGCTCGGCGCACGAGGGACACGCCAGACCGATCTCGTCGAGCGACGCGCTGCACGGTTCGCACATGGGATCGGATTTGGGTTCGGTCTGCGCGATGCCGCAGCCGACGCAACGAGGAACGAACAACCAGTCGAGAGCACGCATGGACAGCCTCTCGCTCGGCTGTCCCCGCGGTTGCGTGCTACGTAGCGGTTCGGTGCACGATCCCTGCTACGTCTACGAGCCCGGCTTCATCGACGCCGGGACCCGAGCCGAGATCCTGGCCTGGCTCACGGCGTTACGGCCCTTGTGGGAGATGCGGTTCTCGACCCGGCGCCCGCTCCCGGCCGGCAAGCAGCAGCGCCCCCTGCTCCGCCCGGTGTACTGGCTCGGCAACTGGCAGTTCGCGTGTCTCGGGTACTACGAGCCGCCGCGGCGGGTGCAGAACGCGGCGGTCGCGGCCGAACCGTTTCCGCCGTGGCTCGCGAGCCTGACGTCGGTGATCGAGCGCCGCGTGCGCTCCGGGTTCCCGGCGCAGGCGGTGCCTCGTCGCTGGCACCTCAACACCTGTCTCGTGAACTTCTACGGCGATCGGCTCGAGGGCGGCAAGGAGATCGATGCCGCGCGAGTCGGCGAGCATCGCGACTTCGAGCCCGGTCCGGTCGCATCGCTGTCCGTCGGCGAGCGTGCACGGTTCCAGTTCGTGCGACGCGGCGATGTTCACAACGCACCGCCGGTGCGCACCGAGTGGCTCGAGGATGGGTCGCTCCAGATCTTCGGCGGCCCGCGCTGGAAAGACGACCTGTTGCATCGCGTGCAGCGCGTCGAGGACAAGGCGAAGACCGAGCTGCCGCCGGCGATCGCAGGCTTTCGGTCGCGGCGCGTCAACTTCACGCTGCGCTACGTGCCCGACGAGCATGTCGTGCCGTTCGCGAAGTTGTCGTCGCAGGCACGGGCCGATGTCTCGGAGTACGTGACCGCCCTCGCCGCGTCGTCGACGTTCTGGTCAGCGCAGGTTAAATAACGGCGGTGACTTCGCCGCCGGTGGCGCGGGAATACCGAGCAGGGCGGCCACGGTCGGCGCGACCTGCAGCAGCGTACCGGTGCCTTGCTGTGGCGCGAGCCCCGGCGCGAGGACGAGGATCGGAACCTTGCGGTTGTCGTCGAAGGGCGCGTCGTGGTGCGTGCCGGTCTTGTAGTCGGTGATCAGCGACCCGGCGGTGGGGACGACGAACAGCTCGCCACCATCGCCGTCGACGGCGCCGAGGCAGATCGCCTGCTCGAGCCCCTTGCGAGCGTCGCAGTGGCCGGTGACCTCCGACAGCGGCCTCACGGCTGCGATGTTCGGCAGCTTCGCGACCGCCACCGCCGCGGCCTTGATCGCCTCGGTCTTGCGCTCGACGCGCGCAAAATCCGCGTTGAAGTAGATGTTGCTCGACGCGATGCGCGCGACGAACGACGGCGGACCGTACGACGTCAGCGCGTCGTCGATCGTCTTCGTCACCTCGGAGGTCGGGATCCGGCGTGCCCCGGCGAGGCCGCGCTCGACGATCGGCGTCGCGCCGTGGTCGCTGGTCAACACCGCGGCCCACTGGCCGATGCCGACCTGGCGGTCGAGGGTCGCGAACAGCTGACCGAGCGCGAGATCGAGCCGCATCGTCAGGTCGAGGACCTCCCACGAATCGGGGCCCCACATGTGGCCGGCGAAGTCGTGCGCGGAGAAGCTGACCGCCAGGAGGTCTGGTGTCTCGTCCTTCCCGAGCTCCATCGCGTCGAGCGCCGCGATCACCGCGTCCATCACGATGTCGTCGGCGAACGGCGTGTGCACGATCGACTTGGTCGGTGCTTCGGTGATCGCGAGGTCATGGGGAAACTGCGTGGTGAAGCCGCCGAACGAGCCTTCTCCTGGGGACGGATCGAGGATCCTCGTCGTCTTCGCGAGCAGCGCCGGATCCTTCGCCGTCCAGGTGCTGCGATAGAACCGCGACGCCGGCTTGGTCGCCGCGAGCTCGACCAGCCAACGCGGTGGCTCGGCGGTGTAGGCCTTCGACGTGGTCATGCCGCCCGCCGCCGGCTCGTACCAGATCGCGAGATCGGGGTGCCTGCCGGCGACGAACACCGCGCCGCGTGCCTTCAGCGAGATCGCGACCGACTTCGCTCTTCCGTTGGTCGCGGTGCGCAACACGTCGGCGACGCCGTCGACGCGCAGGGCCTTCGCCGACCCGTTATCGCCCGCCGAGAGGACGCCGGCGTGGGAAGCGCTGACGGACAGCACCGGGGAGGTGAGGTCGTACTCGGCCTCGCGCTCGATCGCTTCGTCGCGGCGCCACCAGTTGTTGCCGACGATGCCGGTCACCGCGGGTGGAGCGCCGGTGCCGATCGCGGCGTGGCCGGGTGCGGTGAACGTGTTCGCGTAGGGGAGCTCGGCCGCCGGCACGTACCCACCGTCTCGCAACATCCGCGCGAGGCCGCCGGTGAACAGCGCCTTGTCGCGATCGAACACCCAGCTCGGCAGCTGATCGATCACGATCAGGACGACCAGCTTCGGACCCTGGCGCGGCTTCGGCCGTTGCGGACCGGAGCATGCGAGCGCCACGGCGAACAGCAGAAGGGCGCGCCTCACTCCGCGAATCCTACCTGGGATATGTTCGAGGCATGGCCCTCCCCGACCGCATCCTTGGCGTGTGCGACCTGTTGCTCGGGGCGGCGTATGCCGACGATGAATTCAAGGATCGCGAGCGCGAGGAGGTCCGCGAGATGCTCGCAGATCTGACCGGGACCACGCTCACCGACGAGCTCGAGGCGCGGATCAAGAACTTCGACGCGAAGAAGTTCGACGTCGCGAAGACGGCGGCGGAGTTCAAGCCCGACTCCGAGGACGATCGCCGGCGCCTGCTGTTCCTGGTCGCCGCGGTCCACGAGGCCGACGAGGAGATCGACTTCGCCGAGGATGACTATCTACGCTCGCTCGCGAAGGCGCTCGACCTGCCGGACAGCGCGCTCGAGGGCATGCTCGTCGACGTCGAGGTCGAGGAGCTGCAGGAGACGCTCGCGAAGGTCCGCAAGCAGCCGCCGCCGCCGCCGAAAAGCAAGGTCGCGTCCGTCGATGTCGATACCGACTGACGCGTGAGGTACCACCGGCTGGAGTCGCACCAGCTCACCAGGTGTCGGAGACCCGGGTCGCATCTGCGCGCGGAGGCGTGAGGAGCGATGAGATGTGGATCGAGCACTCGCTCGGATTTGCACCGAGGTATGCGCGCTTTGCAGACGCGTGCCTTTGCTAGCTTGGCGACGAGTGCATTCGTAGCTGTACTCAGACGCGCTCACGACGAGGATTGCACTCGCCTACCGTTGATCGACAGTCAACGAACGTCCCTAGACGTATCCGTGAGCATTGAGATGGTGGAGACCGAAGGGAATCGAACCCTCATCGCACGCATTGCAAGTGCGGCATCTTCCCGTTGGAACACGGCCCCAAGAAACAAATCCTCGTCCCCAAGAGAAACACTTCGTTGGGGACGCTGGGCTCGAACCAGCAACCTCGACCGTTCAGAGCGGTGTGTTCTACCAATTGAACTAATCCCCAAAGAGAGAAGTGATGACGACGAAAAGAAACTTCTGAAGAGAAACACCGGAAGACGCGGTGAGCGGCGCTGCACCCCGAGCTCGGGGGCGAGACTTCATGCTGGAGTGCCCGCGTGACTCACCGTCGTCCTCACATCACGCCCAACCCGTCCTCATCGATCTCGCCCGTCCAGTACACGTAGTCACGCCACGCGTCCGGGACGCTCCTCGCGGAGACACGGATCTGCACGGCCGGCACCCACGTCGGGCGAGCCGGCGTCGAACGCAGCGTCATGCGCGCCTCTGCAGGCGTGCGGTTCGCCTTGTTCGAGTTGCAGGTGTAGCAGCACGAGACGATGTTCTCCCACGTCGTCCGTCCACCGCGCGAACGCGGCATGACGTGGTCGTACGTGAGTCCATCGATCGTGCACTTCACACCGCAGTACTGGCAGCGGTAGCCGTCGCGCGCGTAGATATTGACGCGCGAGAACTTCACCGGCTTCGCGTGGCGACGAAACGCCTTGCGGAGCCGGACCACGGCCGGGACCTTGACGATGAGGGAGGTCGCGCGGATCTCCGCGTCGTACTCCTCGACGATGTCGACCTTGTCGAGGGCGAGCAGCGTCATCGCGCGCTGCCAGGGGATGATCTTGACCGGCTCGTATCCCTGCGTGAGCAGGAGCGTACGCGTAGCATCGACGTGCATCATTCAGCACGCACCCTTTCACCCGGACGATTGACACCACACGAGCGCCGGATCGCTCGCGCAGTCGGCCCACGGAATGCGGGCAAAATGAATCAGAGCTTGGTACCGCCGAGAGGATTTGCACCTCCAACACACGCCTTCTGAAAGCGCTGACTCTTCTGTTGGTCTACGGCGGCGAGTGAAACGAGCTTCTGGAAATGACGTGCCGTCGAGAGGACTCGAACCTCCACTGAGCGCGTTTTGAATGCGCTGACTCTGCGTTGGTCTACGACGGCGAGTGAAACGACCTTCCGGGAACATGGTTGCGGGGGCCGGAGTCGCACCGGCGTCGGCAGGCTTATGAGACCTGCTTGGGAGCTCGCACCCTCCCCACACAATTGATCGGTATCGCCGGCGGGATTCGAACCCGCGCTTGCTGGCCTCTCATGCCAGTGACTCTGCCAAGTTGGTCTACGGCGACAAAACAGTTCGTGGGAATGCTGGGACTCGCACCCAGTTGTCCAATGGCGATCGCTTTACAGGCGACCTCGGTGTCTCAACCGTCAACATTCCCGTGGGGTGGCCGGCGGGACTCGCACCCGCTTACTCGAGGTTCACAACCTCGCGTCTCGACTACTTCGACATCGACCACAGTCCGCCTGGAAGGAATCGCACCTTCACCTCTCGCTTATCAGGCGAGTGCACGAGCTGTCGTGCTACAGGCGGTCGCGAGCTCTCGGGAGCTCTCGGGAGAAAATTCGCCGTCCAATGGCCAGATTCGATCTAGCGGCTGTCACACCACGGCGGCCCGATTCTCCGAGGAGAAACGGGCAAAGCAGGCTGCCAGCGAATTGAACGCTGCTACTCGGCTTTGGAGACCAAGTTCGTCCCAGACGGCAACCCATAGAGAATGCTGATCGAGAATGCGGATCGAGAATACTGATCGAGAACGCTGATCGAGCGCGGGCGCGCTTCGTGTATCCGAGAGGATTCGAACCTCTGCCAACGACGTTCGCACTGTCGTGTCCCATCCTTGGAACGAATACAAACTGGTCCGGATGAGTGGAATCGCACCACTGACGACGTCGTAGTCGGCGACGTGCTCTGCTGCTGAGCTACACTCGGATGTCTCGTTTCAGATCTTCGTCGGACAGACAGGAATCGCACCTGCGGTCTCACCCTCCCGAAGGGCGCGCCTTACTACTCGGCTACTGTCCGGTTTCGTCTGGCTGGCTGGAATTGCACCAGCGTCACCGTGGCCCCGCGCCACGTAATCTCCTACTGAGGTACAGCCAGTCTTCGTCGGACAGACAGGAATCGCACCTGTGGTCTCACCCTCCCGAAGGGAGCGCCTTACTACTCGGCTACTGTCCGGTATCGTCTGGCTGAGAGGGATTGCACCTCCTGCCTCTTGGTCCCCGACCAAGCGCTCTCCTAATGAGCTACAGCCAGCCTCGGTACCATCGGAAGGAATTGAACCCTCGCCACAGCGTTCGTAGCGCTGCGTCCTGTCCTCAGAACGATGGCGTGTGCAGATCGATCTAGTCGCGGTGGAGGGAATCGAACCCAACATTCGTTCGGGCTAAACGAACGGACTCCTCGCGCTTCCTCCGCGAAGTGTCATTGCCTCACCAGTGGCACCGCGAGAAAAATGCTCTGCGCTCGAGTGTCGAAGCCACAAAAAGACCCGAAGGTCTTTTCCTTTACAGGGAAAATGCCGTTCCAACGGCGGACGACCCGTTTGGTGGATCGTGCTGGATTCGAACCAACTTTGTTTGCGTGTAGGGCTTCGTTCGTTGAGCGCAGAGAACCAGGTGCTGCGCGAGGCGCAGCGGAAAAATGTTCGCGTCCGAGTAGAGAAGCCACGATGACTTTCGTCTTTTTCTTGATAGGAAAAGTGCCGCACCTGCAGCAACGCCCCGTGGGAGTGGAGCGTACCGGACTCGAACCGGTGATCTTTGCGTGTAGGGCTTCTACGGTTGGACGCGAGACGTAGCAGTCGATGGAATCGAACCATCGCGATTGCAGGAATGAGCTGCATCGATGCCCAGCACGGACTGCCATTTCGGGCGAGTGCACGTCGGAAGACCTGTC
Organism: Deltaproteobacteria bacterium; assembly: GCA_031385555.1. Classification (GTDB taxonomy): domain Bacteria; phylum Myxococcota_A; class Polyangia; order Haliangiales; family Haliangiaceae; genus JABFXX01. The sequence goes on from JANNBP010000171.1 coordinate 30,539, forward strand.
CTTAGGAGACTAGGCGAGCTCTCGCTCCGAATCCGACGGCTCTTACCCTGTTTGAAGTATCGGTGACGGGAATCGAACCCGTGTTGTCCGCTTGAGAGGCGGGTGTACTAGCCGTTTGTACGACACCGACAAAATCGATCGCGGGAACGGTTGGGCTCGAACCAACATCCATCCGGTTAACAACCGGCCGCTCAGCCATTTGAGCTTCGCTCCCAGAAAAAGATGCCGGTGGTGGTGGCCACCGGCAGACCGCGCCTTCGCTCAGCTTCGTATTGTCCGGATGTACGGACGCTACGCGCGAGCAAAGTCGGAGAGGACCAGCGGTGTCGACGTGTCGAAGCCGACAACGTCGAGCATGCCGGCGTCGTCGGGATTCGCGAGGGTGAATCCGTTCGACGTCATCCCGACCACGATCAGCTTGGACGGGATGCCATGTGCTTCTCGATACTGTTCCAGTGCCTGCGCCGGGTGCACGTTGCCGGCCCAGGTCTCGCTATCCGTGTAGACCACGAACGTGTCGACTTCGATCTTGTTCGCCATCGCCCACAGCATCGGCTGCGCACAGTCGGTGCCGCCGAAGCCCAAGCCACCAGTCTCCGACACCACGCGATCGAGCCGCTTGCCTGCAACATCGAGACGCGTGAGGTCGGGGGTGAAACCAAGGATGGTGGTCGACGGTTCGGTTGCTGCAGTGACCAGGGCCATCGCTGCACTTCCGATCCGCGGTGTCATCCCGACGACGCCACCGACGGACCCCGATCCCATCGAGCCCGAGATATCGAGCGCGAGGAGCATCCGCTTGTTCGCCGGCATCACCGAGCCGAAGCTCAGATAGAACGCGGCGTCGAGCGCATCGACGATGTCGAGCACCGGGATCCACGCACCGTCGCCCTTGCCTCGACCGGATCGGTACGTGACCAGTGCGGACAAGATGGCCAGCGGATGAACGCGTGCCTTGGCAATTCGATCTGCGCTGCGAAGCTCGTCGGCGATCTTCTTCGTCGCCGCTGATCCAACTGCGATCAGCTTGACCCGCGTCATCGTCGCGAGGTTGCGAAGCATCGCGCCGAGCGGCATCGCCTCGAGGAGCGCCTCCCAGATCTCGGCGTGGCGAAGCAGCGGCGTGGGTACGCACTCGCGCGGCACCCGGTTCTTGCGGATCAAGTCGGCGGCCGTGGCCGTGTCCTCGATCGTCTGGAGCTCGCGGATCGCGACGATCAGCGCCAGTGCAGGATCTTCACCGGCGCCCTCGGGCAACGCGCCCTTGACCGCCCAGGCGAACAACCGATCGTGTGACGGCGAGGCGGCTCGGGGATGCGAGAGCCGCAACAGGTCGCGATTCGACCAACCGTCATGGGCCTGATACTTCGCGAGCTGGTACGCGAGCTCGGTCGCCGGTCGCGCGTTGAACCACGCCCCGACGGCCTTGCGCATGCCGCGTCCCCACCCACCGAAGCCCTGCGCGTGGTGTGCGAAGTGCATCAGGTGGGTCCCGATGCGGCACACCCGCGGTAGCGCCGCGTAGGCCGCACGTCGCGTGGGTTCATCACCCAGCTTCGCGGCCATCGCGAGGAGAAAGATCGCCGGATCGTTCTTGGGCGCGCGTCCCGTCTCTGAGGCATCAACGATCCGGCTGACAAACTGAAGGCCGTCGGCGGCGAGACAGCGCTGGGCTGCACTCGCGTTCGCGATCACGAGCTCGCGCTCGCGCTCGCCGGCGTAATAGGTTCCATCCTCGGCACCGAAGACGAGGAAGCGATCGACTCGCTGCCAGTCATCGAGGGGCCAGCTGGATCCCTTGGCCGAGCTCTCCATGGTCCCGGGGAGGTGCTCGGTGTGTGGCGTCATCGAAGCTTCGAGCAACATGGTTTCCTCCGGCCCGCGAAGCGGACAGTTGTTAGAGCGCCGGGGACGTCCCGGCAGGTTTCGACTCGCCTGGTGGCGATGGCCGCTGTCGCGACCGGCCGCTGGGTAGCGGCACGAAAATGGTATTCCCCTCGCCGGATTCGAGCCGGCTACCTTCTCCACGACAGCGGCTGCCGCAGCAGGAAGAGGGCCAAGGGGAAAGAGACTTCGCGTCGGAGTCGAACCGGCGAAGAACGCGCCTCCGACGGGAATCGAACCCGCCAGCTGTTGATAGACAATCAACGTGCGTCACCAGACACAGACGGAGGCAAAGCAACGGCCCCGAGCACGAACGGTACTTCTCGTTGGAATCGAACCAACAACCAGCTGGACGTGAGCCAACCACTCTTCCATTGAGTTAGAGAAGCAAACGGAGCCTCCCGTTGGAATCGAACCAACGAC
>JANNBP010000233.1:0-50238 GCA_031385555.1 Deltaproteobacteria bacterium
CGGCACGCTCGGCGCTGCTCGCGATGATCAGCCACGACGTGCGCTCGCCCCTGTCCAGCATCCTGATGGCGATCGATCTACTCGAGGACGCCAGCGGCGAGACGCGTGATCGCTACACCAAGGTCGTGCGCCGGGCGACGAACACGGTGCTCGATCTGGTCAACGCGATCCTCGATCACAGCAAGCTCGAGGCCGGCGCGGCCGCGTGGGAACCCCAGCCCACCGATCTCCGCATCCTGCTCGGCGAGATCACCGCGTTCCTGTCGGTCAAGGCCGAGGCGAAGAAGCTGGAGCTACGCATCGAGATCGATCCGCGCATGCCCGACTTCGTACAGGCCGATCGCTTCAAGCTGGGTCAGATCCTGACCAACCTGATGTCCAACGCGATCAAGTTCACCGAGCGCGGCCACGTGCGGGTCGAGCTGGTCGTGCGCGACGCCGCCGAGATCGAGCTGCGCGTCAGCGACACCGGCGTCGGGATCCCGGCCGATCAGCTCGGCACGATCTTCGACGAGTTCCAGCAGGCCAGCCGCGACGCCGCGCTGCGCACGGGAGGCACCGGGCTCGGGCTCGCGATCTCGCGCCGCCTCGCCGCCCTCGCGGGCGCCACGATCACGGTCGAGAGCACCGTGGGTGAGGGCACCACGTTCCGTTGTTTGCTCGCGCTGCCGACCGCGAAGGGTGACGGCAAGGCGGTCACGGCCTGACATGTTCGGAAACCCGGATCGAGGCGTGGGTCTCCGACCACCGCCAAGCGGCGTGGTGATCCGGAACATGACCCACGACCAGACGATGTACCGCGACAAGGCGAACGACTACGGCAACCAGCTCTGACGTGGTACCCATGCGTGCGATGCGGCGGCTGTACCTCGTGCGCCACGGCGAGACCGAGTGGAACGCGATCGGTCGCCTCCAGGGCGCGACGGACATTCCGCTCAACGAGCGTGGCCGCGATCACGGCCGCACGATCGCCCATCGGCTGCTCGGGCAGGACGCCACCGAGGTGGTCACGAGTGACCTCGCCCGTGCCCGCGAGACCGGCGAGATCGTCGCCCGCGAGCTCGGCCTGCCCGCGCCGCGGATCATCCCCGCGTTGCGCGAGCGCGCATTCGGCGTGTTCGAGGGGCTGACCCGCGACGAGTGCATGGTGCGCCACCCCGAGGCATGGAAGCGCTGGCAGGATCAGACCGGCGTCCCCGAGGGAGCCGAGGCGCTGGCAGCCGCGACCGAGCGCATGCACGCGATCCTCCGCGAGCTCGCCGACGCACCGGGCGGTCCCGCGATCGTGATCTCGCACGGCGGCGTGATGCGGTTGTGGCTGGTCGACCTCAACGGCAACCCGATCGCTCCGCTGATCAACGGCGCGACCTACACGTGTGATCGCCTCGACACCGGCTGGACCACCTCCCGCTTCGACTGACTGACGGTTAGTGCTATGTCGCGGAGATGCGATTCGCTCTGATCTTTGTCGTCGTCGCGTGCGGCGGCGCCGGCAAGCCCACCGAACCTGCCAGGGCGAAGGTCGGTGACCTCGGCGTCGACATCCCGAACCTGTCGGCGCAGCTGCCCCCGTTCATCGACAGCGTCGGAGCCGGCGATCCGCTGCGGGCGTTCTCCGGATACGTGCTGGTCGCGCAGCACGATCAGATCCTGTGGCGCGGCGCGTACGGGATGGCCGATCGCGGCAAGCAGCGCGTGCCCACCGCGGACACCTCGTTTCGCATCGGCTCGGTGACCAAGCAGTTCACCGCGACCGCGATCCTCCGTCTCGATCAGGACGGCAAGCTGAAGGTCACCGACAAGGTGAGCCAGCACCTGCCCACCTACCACGGTCCCGCGAAGGACGTCACGATCCACCAGCTCCTGACGCACACCGCCGGCGTCCCGAACTACACCGCGGACCCCGCGAACCTCGCGCGCAAGGCCGAGAAGCTGACGCCCGCGCAGCTGATCGCGATGTTCGAGGACGAGCCGCTCGAGTTTCCTCCCGGCAGCAAGTTCAGCTACTCGAACAGCGGCTACGTCGTGCTCGGCGCGATCCTCGAGCGGGTCTCCGGCCTGACGTACGCGGCGTACTTCGACAAGATGATCTTCAAGCCCGCCGGCCTCGCTCACACCGTGGTCGGCGACGATCCAGGCGCGCCCGATCGCGCCGAGGGCTACCAGATCGAGGACGGCGAGATCACGCCTGCCGATCCGATCGACATGTCGATGCCGTACGCCGCCGGCTCGATCCGATCCACCGCGATGGATCTCTTGAAGTGGCATCGCGTGCTCGCCGGCGACACGATCCTCGACGCCGCCCATCGCGCGATGCTCTACCAGCCCGCGCTCGAGCACTACGCGTACGCGTGGGTGGTGCAGGACATCCGGAATCGACCCGTCGTCTGGCACAACGGCGGCATCGATGGGTTCGGCACGACCTACTGGCGCGTGCCCGGAGCGGACCTCGTCGTGGTCGCCTGGACCAACGTGCTCGAGGTCGACATCGACCAGGTCGGCAAGGCGGCCGTCGAGGCCGCCCTGGGAGGCAAGGTCGCGCCGGTCAAGAAGGTCGAGAAGGGCGCGCTCGATCCGGCGATCGTCGCGCGGATCAGCGGCGTGTTCGAGCTGTCAGCCGAGACGAAGACCAAGCTGCTCGCGTCGAAGTTACCGCAGGACCTTGTCGACTCGATCGTCACGCTCACCGTCACGCCGACCACCGCAGGCGTGATGATCGAGCCGAACGGTCAGAGCGAGGTGGAGCTGCTGCCGCTCTCCGACGGCTCGTTCTTCAACGCGGAGCATCAGATCAAGCTCGCGTTCGACACCGCCACGCCGGGCCCGATCATGTCGGTCCGCCTCGAACAGGGCCCCCTGAAGATCACCTATCAGCGCAAGCCGTAGGCCGCGAGTGATAGGGTCGCCCGCGATGACGGTGTTAGTCCTCGACTTCGACGGCACGATGACGGATGCCGAGGCGGAGGGTCGGCCGTTCCGCGACGGCTACCTCGAAGATCTGTGCACGCTGGTCGGTCGCAGCCCCGGCGATGCCGAGGTCGAGGCGATCGCCACGCGCGTCGAGGACCAGCTCGCCGCCGCACCGGAGAGCCACCCGTTCCTGTGGAACCAGCGCGCGGTCGCGCCGGCCACCGTCGATCCGTATCTACGGATGGTGCCGATCGCGCACGCGATCCTCGATCAGTTCGGCGTGCTGAGCGACGCGGTGGATCGCGGCCGCCTGCTGGGCTCGATCCTCTACAAGTACAACTACGCCAAGACGCTCGGCCATCCGGTGTTCCGCGACGGGGCGGGTGCGTTCCTCGCGGGGATCGCCGCGCGCGACGCGTGGATCGTGACGAACTCGGATACCCATGCCGTCTCCGGCAAGGTCGCGGCACTCGATCGCGAGACCCCGGGCGTCGCGTGGCTGACGCAGCGAGTCCGCGGCAACGCGCGCAAGTTCGACGTCGACGACGGCTGGACCGGCGCGGATCGCGAGCTCGCCCTGCCCGGCCTCGATCGCCCCGTGCTGCTGCGCCGCCGCATGTACTTCTCGATCCTCCGCACGATCCTCGATGCCGCGGGCGCCACCTTCCAGGACCTCGTCGTGGTCGGCGACATCTTCGAGCTCGATCTCGCGATGCCCCTCGCCCTCGGTGCGCGCGTCGGGCTCGTCGCGTCGTCACGCACGCCGAGCTACGAGCGCGCGTACGTCGCGAACCATCCCCGCGGTCGCGTGATCGAGCACCTCTCCGAAGTCCCGGCCTTCGCGTTCGGTTAGCGGCGCTCGAGATCCGCCCACACCGGCGCGTGATCCGAGCGACCCGCCGGCACCACCGCCGCATCGACCGCGCGGAAGTGCTTGTCGTAGAGCACGTGATCGAGCCGGAACCGCAGCGTGCTGCCGGCGACGGGCCACTGCCAGGTCGTCGCGTTCGGCTCGAACTGCGGCAGCGCGCTCGAGAAGCCGCGCTCCTTGAACACGGCGATCGCCATGCCCTCGTCCTCCTCGTTGAAGTCGCCGACCGCGATCGCGGGCAACGCCGGATCGAGCTTCGCGACGTGCGCGAGGGCTTCGCGCTGCCGGATCCCGCGCGTCGAGAAGTAGCCGACGACCCAGCTCCCGGAGTCGCTCATCGGCGGGCGCAGGTGGAGATCGAGCACCTGGAGCGGACCACCCGGCGCATCGATCACCACGCGCCACGCGAAGAATGGTTCGCCGCCGCTCGCGAGCGTGTCGATCTTGACGATCGGATACTTCGAAAGCACGCCCAGCCCGCCGGCGAGCAGCTCGGTGTGCGTGTGCTCGAAGTGGTGATGCGGATACGAGATGGCGAGCGAACCGATCAGCGCCTTCTCCCATGCCGGCGTGGTCTCCTGGAGGAGCACCAGGTCCGGCGTGGCCGACGCGATCGCGGCGATGCCCGCACGGTCACCGTCGAGCCCGAAGTTGACGTTGTAGGTCATCACGCGCAGCCGCGTCGCCTTGGGGTTGGGCGTGACGTCGATCGGCTGGGGCGCACTTGCGAACACGCTGGTGCTGGGCCCCGAGGAGGAACCCGACGAGCAACCGAGGAGGCAAACCGCGATCAGCGCGCGCATGCCCGATGGTAGACGGCGCCTGTCGAACTGCCAGCGATCGTCGTCGATTGTCACCCTGTCACGACACCGCGACCGCTTGAACGGTTGCCTCGCTGGTGGCACAACCGTGCAGATGAAGCGTGTCGTTGTGGCACTCGCCCTCGCCGGTTGCTCGATGAAGAGCAGCGATCGCTCCGAGCCTGCCGCGACCAAGGCCGGCGGTGGCAATCCGCTCGGCTCGGACGACGGCCAGCCCATGCCCGGCAGCGTCAGGCCGACGACCGGGCGTGGTGGCAGCTCGCTCGACCTCGGCGGCGACATCGAGGCCGTCGGCTCCGTCGACAAGGATACGGTGCGCAAGGTGGTCAAGGACAACGTCACCAAGCTGCAGGCCTGCTACGAGCAGACGCTGATGGCGAACCCGAACATCGCCGGCACGGTGACCGCCACGTTCACCGTCGATAACGGCAGCATCTCCAACATCAAGGCCGCCGGCGTGCACCCCGATGTCGAGGCGTGCGTGGTCCGGGCCGTGCAGCTCTTCAAGTTCCCGCCCGGTGCCAAGGTCGACGTCACCTACCCGTTCACGTTCAAGCCAGCGTCATGAGAACGGTCGGGCTCGTCGTCGCGCTCGCCGCCTGCGGTGGCGGCAACAAGTCGGCGACACCCGTCCAGCCCGACCAGCCCGACAAGCCCATCAAGCCCGAACAGCCGTTCAACGAGCCAGAAGGCCAGCCGCTCCGCGTTCGCCCTGCCAAAGGCGGCGAGTGCAAGGGCGATCCGGACGACCCGTTCGGCGGCACGTGCCCGCGTGGCGGCAAGAGCGTGATCGAGGAGGGCGAGCTGCAGTCGGTCGGCGCGATCGACAAGGTGGCGGTCCGCAAGGTCGTGCGCGAGCACTTCGAGGCGCTGCGGCTCTGCTACGAGTCGACGCTGCTCGCGAACCCGACCATCGCCGGCACGGTGGTCGCGAAGTTCACGATCCAGCTCGACGGCACGGTGCACGACGTCACCGCGAATGGGGTCCATCCCGACGTCGAGACCTGCGTCGCGGCGAAGGTGCGCGGGTTCAAGTTCCCGAAGCCGGATGCGCCGAAGGTCGAGGTCGCGTATCCGTTCACGTTCAAGCCCTCCTGAACGGGGTTGTTGCTTGACTCGGCGCGGCAGGTTGGCAAGGCTGCGCCCTCGATGTCCAAGGTGATCATCTCCTGCGCCCTCACCGGCGCGGTCACGACCAAGAAACACTGCCCGGCGATCCCGTACACGCCGGTCGAGATCGCCGACGAGGCCAAGCGAGCCTACGACGCGGGCGCCGCGATCGTGCACATCCACGCGCGCAATGACGACGGCTCGCCGACGTGGTCGACGGACACGTTCGCCGCGATCATGGCCGAGACCAAGGCGCGCTGCCCGGTGCTGATCAACTGGTCGACCGGCGGTGCCGGCCCGATGACGGAGCGGATCAGCCACCTCGCGCAACGCCCGGCCGTCGCCGCGCTCAACATGGGCTCGATGAACTACGCGAAGTGGAACAGCGAGAAGAAGCAGTTCGCCTTCCAGTTCGTGTTCACCAACTCGTTCGACGACATCATCGCCTTCGCCAGGGCGATGAAGGAGCACGGCGTCAAACCGGAGATGGAGTGCTTCGACGTCGGCCATACTAACTCGCACAAAGTGCTCGCGGATCTCGGCCTGATCGAGGCGCCGTTTCACTTCTCGTTCATCATGGGCGTCGTCGGCGGCATCCCGGCCTCGGCGCGCCACCTCGCGTTCCAGGCCGAGCAAGTGCCGGCGGGGTCGCGCTGGAAGGTGATCGGCATCGGCCGCGAACAGTGGCCGCTCGCGATGGCGGCGCTGTCGCTCGGGGGCGACGTGCGCGTCGGTCTCGAGGACAACTTCTATCTTCCCGACGGCACGATGGCGAAGTCCAACGGCGAGCTGGTCGCCGCGGCGGCGGACCTGGTGAAGCTGTCGGGGCGCACGGTTGCGTCCGTCGACGAAGCCAAGGCGCTGTTGTGGCCGAAGGGCGGCAACAACTGATGGCGCTCGAATCCGAGCTCGCGGTCGCGACCGAGCTCGCGCTCGCGGCCGGCGCCGAGGTCTGGCGGATCCAGCAGGGCGGCGAGCTGGGCATCGAGCTCAAGCCGGGCGACGAGCCGGTCACGATCGCGGATCGGCTCGCGTCGGAGATGATCGTCGAAGGGCTGCGCAAGGCGTTCCCGCGCGATCCGCTGATCTCCGAGGAGCTGCCACCCGAGGACGGTGCACTGGGGAGCCAGCGGCTGTGGCTGATCGATCCGATCGACGGCACCAAGGACTTCATCACCGGCTCGGATGGCTACGCGGTGATGATCGGCCTGTGCATCGACGGTCGCCCGAAGCTGGGGGTCGTGCACATGCCGGCGCAGGATCGAACGTACTGGGCCACCGACGACGGCGCGTTCGTGCGGGTCGGCACCACGGTGCGGCCGCTCCAGGTCTCCGACGTCGCGGTCGCGATCGACGCGAAGCTGGTCGCATCGAAGTCGCATCGCAGCGAGAACCTCGACAAGATCAAGACCGAGCTCGGCATCCACGACGAGCTCAACATCGCCTCGGTCGGCGCGAAGCTCGGCGTGATCTCGACCGGCGTGCGCGACCTCTACGTCAACCCGGCGACGAAGACCAAGGCGTGGGATACCTGCGGACCCGAGGCGATCCTGGTGCGTGCCGGCGGGCGGATCACGGATCTACTTGGTAGGCCGATCGACTACACCGAGCTCAAGCATCAACGCGGCCTGGTGGCGTCGAACGGGCGGATCCACGACGAGGTCGTCGGCAAGCTCGCGCCGTTGTTCCACCACTTGATCTGATACGCTCGATCGCAATGACGGGGCTCTTCCGCGCGACCGCGATCATCGCCTTCACGGCCTCCGTCGCCGCCGCACAGCCGAAACTGCCACCGACGGCGGAGAAGGCGGAGATCGAGCGGCTCGCGAAGCAAGCGATCGCGAAGTCGCAAAAAGGTGATCACGAGGGCGCGATCAAGGACTACCTCGACGCGTACGCGATCGCCCCGGGGCCCTCGACCACCGTGCTGCTGTCGAACGTCGGCCACGAGTACAAGACGATCAAGAAGCCGTACGAGGCCCTGAAGTACTTCTGCATGTACCTGGAGAAGGAGCCGACCGGTGCCGCGGCGAGCTACGTGCTCTCCGAAGCGAGCGGGATCTGGAAAGAGCTCGGCGGTAAGGAGGGCGAGGTCTGCGTCACGAAGGCCGAGCCGCCCGTCGAGAAGCAGCCCGATCCCCCGATCACCAACGTCGTGGCAGAGATCAAGAAGCCGCCACCTCCCCCACCGCCGAAGGCGAACCGGGGCAGCGGGATGCGGATCGCCGGGCTCGGCCTCGCCGGTGCGGGGGTGGTCGCGCTCGGCGCCGGGTTCCTGTTCGGCAGCAAGGCCGCGAGCAAGAGCGACGCGATCTCGCAGGGGCCGCCGCTCGACTCCTCCGGCAACCAGGTCGATTGGGGTCCGCACCCCGAGCTCGGCTGGGACGGCATCTCGAAGCTCCAGGCCGATGGCGAGCAGGCCGAGAAGCTCCAGATCACGCTGTCCGTCGCCGGTGGGCTGATGGTGATCGGCGGCACCGCGCTGTACTTCCTCGGGCGCTCGAAGGGGGCGGAGTCGAACGTCACCGCGGCCGTCACGAATGATGGCGGCGGCGTCGTCTACAGCGGCCGCTTCTGATCACTGCAGCAGCGGGTTCACGCCGACGGGTTCCGGATCCGAGGGTTTCCTTGGGCGGACGACTTCTCGAACGCCACGGTCGATGCATTCGGCGGCAGCGGCGTCGGTGCTCGAGTGGATCGCGCAGAGGACGACCGGATCCCAGGTGTTGTCTGGCTCGGTCTTGCGACATTGCTCGATCACCGACGTCGAGGACCGAGCGGGCATGGCGCCGATCCTGACGAGGCGGGCGACCGCGCGCTCGCAGACGTCCTCGGTCCGACACCCGAGCAACGTGAACAGCAGCATCCAGCGCATCATGGGACGACCGTCGACAGCTCGATCACGACGTTGTCCGCGGGCACCTTGACGCGCGCCATGCCGACGACATCGCCGGGCTGCGTGGTCATGCCATCCTCGTCCTGATCGTAGCGAGCGATCACCAGGACGTCACCGGTGGCACCACCGAGCTCGAACGTCTGGCCATCGGCCTTCCAGTTCAGGCGATCGACGGCCATCGCGGTCCCGGTGGGCTTGCCCGCGGCATCCGGCTGCTTCGCCATCAGGTAGATGATGCCGTCGGGCTTGACGCGAGTCGCGACGGCCTTCGCGAGCTTGAGCATGCCGCGCACGCGATGGGCCGGATCGATCGGCTGATCGGAGCTGATGTCGATGCCCTCCTCGACGGCAGGCTCCTCTGGCGGCGCGGTCTCGTCGTCGACCTCGGGCACACCTTCCTGCGGGTTCGAGGGTTGCTGCGTAGGCGCCGCCGAGCCGAGGCCCGGATCGCTGCTCCAGTCGGTGGCGGGTGGGAGACCATCCGTCGAGCCTTTGGTGCCGCACGCGGCGAGCAGCGTGGCGGCGAGGAGGAACCGGCTCATCTGGCCTCTTATAGCTCGCGGCACGATCAAATCCACCGGGACGTCGTGGTCACGGTCGCGAGCGTCTGCGCGCCCGGATGCGCCTCGTGGAGCCAGTCCTGATAGCGCGCCGCGGCGGCGGCACCCGGATCGGGCAAGGCGGCGATCTCGAAGCGCGTCGGCGGTGCCGCGGTGAGGGTGATCGTCAGCGCGAGCAAGCGATGGCGACGAAACACCGCGAGGCTCAGCGTGTCGCCCGGCCTGCGCGTGGCGATCAGGGTGCGCAGCTCGGTGTCGGAGGTCGTGCGGAACCCGTCGACGGCGATCACCTCGTCACCCGGGGACAGGCCCGCGGCGTGCGCGGGACTACCGTCGAACACGCCGGTGATCTTGATCCCCGAGGCCGTCGCACCGAGCCACACGGCCGAGGCGCCGTCGGTGAGCTGCCCGGGATCCTGGATCGTGCGGAGCTCGAGGCCGAGCGCGGCGAGCTCGCCGGCGAGATCTGGATCCTCGGTGCCGCGGATCTGGCGATCGAAGACCTCGTCGAGCGCCAGGCCCGTCGCCTCCTCGAAGATCGGCTGGAGGTTGTCGGGGTGCGGCTCTCCGGTGGCGCCGAACCGCGTCCACAACAGGCGCAGCACGTCGTCGAGCGACTTCGTGCTGCGGCGGCGGATCTGGAGGTCGAGGACGGTCATCGCGAGCCCACCCTTGAGGTAGTAGCTGACCGTGGTGTTGAGGTTCGATTCGTCGGGCTTGTAGAGCTTGATCCACGCGTCGAACGACGCCTGCTCGAGGCTCTGCCGGCTGCGCCCCGGGGTGGCGAGCAGGCGAGCCCAATCGTCGAGCAGCTTGTCGAGGAAGCTCTTCGCCGTGATCCGATTCGACGTCCTCAGCGCGTAGCGATCGTAGTGGCTGGTCAGGCCCTCCATCACCCACAAGCACGGCGTGTACGCCTCGCGGCTGTAGTCGAAGTCGACCAGCGCCTGCGGTGCGATCCGCTTGCCGTTCCACGCGTGGAAGTGCTCGTGCGAGAGCAGCTCGAGCAGGCTCTCGTAGGCCTTTCGCGACGCCGCGAAGTGCGGATGATAAAGATTCACGCTCGACGATCGATGCTCGAGGCCGCCGTACCCGTCGTGCGCGAGCATCACGAGGAACGTGTAGTTCGAGAACGGCACGGCGCCGAGGCGCGCGATGTGATCGTCGACGATCGCCGCGAGATCGGCGGTCAGGCGGTGCTCGTCGAACGTGCCGCCCGGCGCGCGCTCCCCCCAGATCGCGAGCTTGACCGGGACCTTCGCCGGCACCGCGTAACTGCGCATCTGGCGGCCGACGTGGATCGGGTGATCGTAGAGCTCGTCGACATCGCCGGCGCGCAGCACCTGCGGAGAGCTCGCAGTCGGCTCCCAGGCCATCGGCGAGGTCAGCGTCCAGCCCTCGGGGGTAAATAGCTCGACCTCGACGGGACTCTTCCTCAGGTGAGTCGGATATAAGAACGTCGCAGGCCCATGGAGAAACGCGTGGTCGCCGTCGATGTGGTTGGTGCGAACGCTCAGATCGTGGCCGTAGACGGCGTAGCGCACGGTGATCTCGGCCGGGCCGCCGGTCTCGATCTCCCAGCTGGTCTTGTCGGTCTTGCGGACCGCGAGCACGGTGTCCCCTGCCCGCGCCTCGACGTCGCGCACGAACCGGGCGTAGTCGCGGATCAGGTAGCTCCCCGGGCACCAGGCAGGCAGCGCGAGGCTGGTTCGCGGCCCCTCCGCGGCGAACCGCAGCGCAACCTCGACCAGATGGCGGTGAGGCGCGGCGAGGCGGACCTCGAAACGCAACATGTGTCGTGGGTAGCACAGCTGCTATGCTCTCGGGATGTTGCGGCTCATCGGCATCGTCGCCGGGATATCTCTCCCGGCCCTCGCCGCCGCCGATCCACCTGCCGGCAAGGTGATCCGCGTCGAGCGCGCCCGCACCCTGCCGCCGGTCACCCCGATCCTCTGCGTGCAGATGCAGCCGGATGGCAGTGGGCTGTGCATCGGGCCGCAGCCCAGGCGCAGCGAGTCCGTGATCCTGGTCGACGAGACGCAGGTGATCGCCGAGATCAAGGTCGATAGCGTGACCAAGACGCAGCCGAACTGCGAGTCGGTGTGGAACATCACCGGTAGCGTGATCCGCGGTGACATCAGCCACAGCAACCGCAAGGCGATCGGCCTGATCGACTCGAACACGTCGAACACCGCCGCGCGGGTGGTCCCCAAGAACAAGCTGCCCAAGCTCGCGCAAACGGATCGCGTCGAGCTCGGGATCGATCGCGATGGCGATGGCACCCCCGACGTGGTGGCGGCCGGTTCGAGCTGCCCCGGCGGCGGCGAGTGCATCGAGTTCTGGGCGCGACGTGTGAAGGGCCTCGAGAAGGTGTGGTCGACGAATTTGCAAAGCTGTCGATGACTGCCCCGCTCTCTCGAAGAGACCTCCTCGATGCCGAGCGCGGCACGCTGTTCAAGGAAGCCGAGACCCGCGTCGCGCTGGTCTATCCGTCGCCGTATCGCGCGGCGATGTCCTCGCTCGGCTACCAGCAGATCTATCGCACGCTGCACAACATGCCCGGCGTCGCCGCGGATCGCGCGATGCTCGATGTCCCGCGCACGCTCGAGGAGGATCGGCCCATCAGCTCGTACCCGATCCTCGCGTACTCGGTCGCGTACGAGCTCGAGATCGCCGGGGTCGCCGCGACGCTCGACGCCGCGAACATCCCGGTGCTCGCGAGCGATCGCACCGATGCGCACCCGCTGATCTTCGGCGGCGGCCCGCTGACGTTCTCGAACCCGGCGCCGATGCTGCCGCTGTTCGACGTCATCATCCTCGGGGAAGGTGAGGAGCTGATCGTCGAGCTCCTCCAGCTCGCGCGCGAGGTCAGCTACATCCGCAGCAAGCTGTGGGACGCGCTGGCCGGCCGCCCGGGCTACTACCTGCCGTCGCACGGCGAGCACGTGCCGCCGGTCGCCGCCGTCCACGACTCGCTGCTCCCCGCGCGCTCGGTGATCTTCACGCCCCACACCGAGCTGTCCGACATGTTCATGACCGAGGCCGCGCGCGGTTGTTCGCGTGGCTGCACCTATTGCGTGATGCGCCGGTCGACCAACGGCGGCATGCGGATCGTCGATCGCGAGACGATCATCGCCGGCATCCCCGAGATCGCCACGCGCGTCGGGCTGGTCGGCGCCGCCGTCACCGATCACCCGCAGATCGCGGACATCGTGCGCGACGTCGTCGACGGAGGCCGCGCCGTCGGCATCTCCTCGCTGCGCGCCGACAAGCTCACCGACGAGCTCGTCGGCCTGCTCGCCCGGGGCGGCTACCGCACGCTCACCGTCGCGGCCGACGGTGCCTCGGAGCGGATGCGCCGCGTCGTCGAGCGGTCGACGAAGGCGCACCACCTGATCCAGTCGGCGAAGTACGCCGCCGCGCACCGCCTCCACACGCTCAAGGTCTACATGATGCTCGGCGTCCCCGAGGAGACCGACGCCGATGTCGACGAGCTGATCCAGCTCTCGAAGGAGCTCGCCGCGATCCATCCGCGCGTCGCCTACGGGCTCGCCCCGTTCGTCGCCAAGCGCAACACGCCGCTCGATGGCTCGCCGTTCGCCGGCATCGCGGTCGTCGAGGATCGCCTCGATCGCCTGGGTCGCGGTCTCCGCGCGGCCGGGCTCGCCGGCAAGGTCACCGTGCGCCCCACGTCGGCGAAGTGGGCGTGGGTCGAGTACATGCTCGCGCAGGGCGAGACCCGCGCCGGCCTCGCGGTGATCGATGCGTACCGCGCGGGTGGCAACTTCGCGGCCTACAAGAAGGCGTTCCTCGCGCACGGCATCGAGCCGACGGGGCCCCGCGCGCGGGTGCCGTCGAGTCAGGAGCTGATCGCACTCAAGAAGCGTCAGCTCGCCGTGGTGTCGAGTGAGCCTGGGGCATGAACCGTGACGAGTTCGCGAGGTGTCCCCTCGATCAGGCCGCCCTCGATCCGGATCCCGACGATCGCAAGCTGAGCTGCCGCACGTGCACGGGCGCCTTCGTCACCGAGGCCGAGGTGTCGCGGATGATCGGAGAGCTCACGCACAGCGAGCCGCAGCCGCTGGTGTTCGACAAGCAGCTCGAGGACGAGCTCGTTCGCACGTGCCCGCGCTGCCTGAGCCAGCTGGACAAGGTCGCGTTGCATGGCATCCAGCTCGACCGCTGCGCGCCCCACGGCCTGTGGTTCGACCCCGAGGAGATGCAGCGGATCTTGAACGAGGTCGGGCTCGGCGCCGTCCCGAAGATGCAGCTGCACGAGAAGATCATGACGGGTGCGTTCGGCGCCGGGTTCATCGCCATCAACCTCATCCGGTTCATCTTCTTCATGCCGAAGTGACGCCCGAACGCACGGACGGCACGCCTGTCCTCCGTCAGCGCCGGGCTATGCTGCGGGCGATGCGTAAGGCCTTCGTGTTGGTCGTCGTTTTGTTCGCGTGCGGCAGCAAGGCGCCTCCTCCTCCGAAGAAGCAGTGCGACTCGCCGGAGCAAGGCCAGGCGATGACGCAGGCGATGTGCGAGTGCCGCGAGGGTCGCATCGTGTTGTCGACGGGCGGGGCGGTCGAGCTGCACTGCGAAGCCGACGAGAGCGAGCTCGGTCCGGCGAAGCTGAACGACCGCGACGGGTGGTGCTGCAAATGAAGCTCGCCGTGCTCGCGACCGTCTTGCTCGCGAGCTCCCCGGCGCACGCCGATCAGGAGGACCCGTTCGACGGCGGTACGATCACCGCGCAGGCTGGCATCGGTGGGATCGCGGGGATCGTCGGCGGCGGCGCGATGGGCTTGCTCGGGGCCGGGGTCGGGCATTTGATGAACCCGCGCGACATCGGCATGCCGCTCGCCGGTGCGGTGCTCGGCTTCGCCACGGGCGCGGCGATCGGTGTGGTGTGGAGCGTCGACTACGTCGGCGATGATCGCGGTGCGAACGGCACGCTGCTCGCCACCGGGCTCGGTGCGGTCGCGGGGGTCGGCCTGTGGATCGGGATGCAGCTCGCCGTGGATCGCGCCGGCAAGAACATGCCGTTCTCGGCGTCGGTGCTGACCGCGATCGTGGCGGGTCTCGGCGGCCCGATCGTCGGCTACCACCTGACGGCCGACGAGGGCGGTCGCAAGACCAAGCGGATCAGCGTGCCGATCGTCGGCCTCGTGTTCTAGCCCAGCAGCGCGCGCGCTTCACGCCACCAGCGCTCGACGAGGCTCGCGGCCGGTTCGACGGGCGCACGAGCCGCGGCCTGCCCTGCCCACGCTTGCATGCGTTGCGGATCACCGGAGCGCGTCGCCTCGGCACGCATCGCCGCGGTGAGCCCGCGCTGCACGGGATACGGCGCCACCGGTCCACCGGCCTGCACGTAGCGCGTGGCGATGCTGCGACCCGGACGACCGGAGAACGCTCTCGTCAACACGGTGTCCTCGGGGCGTGCCGACGCGAACAGCGACGACCACGCTGCGTCTGCCTCGGGGCAGCGCAGGAACCCGGTGCCGATCGAGACGGCGCTCGCACCGAGCAGCAGCGCCGCCGCGATCGTGCGCGGATCGGCGATCGCACCCGCAGCGATCACGGGGAGGCATACCGCGTCGACGATCGCCGGCAGCAGCGCGAACAACCCGACTTGATCGCGTTCGGCGAGGGTGGCATCGAACGCGCCGCGATGGCCACCTGCTTCCATGCCCTGCGCGACGATCAGATCCGCACCCGCAGCCTCGGCGGCGAGCGCTTCACCGACGGTGGTCGCGTTCGCGAGCCACAGGATGCCTGCGGCTTTCAGGCGTGCCACGAACACCGGAGGAAACACGCCCATGATCGACGACGCGATCGCGGGCTTGGCCGCCAGCATCGCTTCGCACTGCGCGTCGAAGTCTTGCAGCACGCTGTCTCCGGCAGTCGCGGGAACCGCGGGGCCGAAGCCGGCGAGGAAGTCGCGCACCCGCTGTTCGTGCGCAGCGTCGCGGACCGGTGCCGGCGACGGGATCCACAGGTTGATCTGGAACGCCCCGTGCGGCCTGACCTCGTCGGCCCACGCGAGGAGCTCCGCGGGCGTCATCGCGACCGCCCCACACGCGGCCAGCCCACCACCCTTCGCGACCGCGATCGACAGCGCGGGCGGACACGCACCCGCCATCGGCGCGAGCCAGATCGGAGTGGGGAGACCGAGACGTTCGCAGAGCTGCGTCCTCACCCTACGATGGTGCCGTGTTACGTCAGGACCGTGGTGCCGAACGACGTACTCGAGGGACCGGGCCCGCTGCCGAACGACGTGTTCAAGCGACCGGGCCCGCACCACGCCTACGAGGTCGATCCGACGAGGCTCGCGCAGCTTCGGGCCGCGTTCGACGCCCTGTCGCTGCTCGGCGACGACGGTCCGCTGGCGGCGCTCCTCGATCGGCCGGCCGCGGAGATCCACGACGCCGGGGTGCTGTCGGAGGCGTACACGTACTGTCTCGTCGACGAAGGCTTCGGCCTGCAGCACTACGGTCCGATGTTCGAGCGGATGGCGCTGTTCACCACTTTCGGTGAGCCGTTGATCCCGGTTCCAAATCCGCTGGTCGAGCCGGTCTCGCACGTCTGGATCGAGCTCTCCCCATGGCTCCCGCAGCAGGTCGCTCCTGCCTCGGAGATCTATGTCGATCTCGACCTCGTGACGCCGCCCGCCGCTGCCTGGGACGTGCTCCTGACGGAGATCACCGGCGACCGCGACAACCACGACCTGTTCCAGGTGCCCGATGAAACCGACGACGCGTTCGACCGCCGCATCGACAGATGGATCGAGTCGCAGCGCGCCGAGTATCGCGTCCTGATCGAGCGCTGGCGGGTCGAGTGCCGGAGCGAGGTCGAGACGTTCGTGTCGAAGGTGCGCGAGATCGGGGACCGCGATGGGCTGGTCGCGACCTGGCACTCCGAGCAAGGCTGGCTGTAGAGACGCACCCACCGCGCTTCATCGGGTAGCCTCGTGGCCAATGAAGCAGAGTGCGGCGCGCGTGATCGCAGATCTCGAGGAGCTCGCGACCCTGACGTCCGACGAGCGCGGCGCGCAGCGTGTCGCGTGGGGTCCGATCTGGCGCAAGACCCGCGCGTGGTTCACGAGCAAGCTCGAGACCGAGCTCGGCATCACGCCCGAGCGCGATGGCGCGGCGAACCTGTGGGCCACCCTGCCCGGCGCGTCGCCGAAGAGCCTAATAATCGGCAGTCACCTCGACTCGGTGCCCGGCGGCGGTTGGCTCGACGGATGCCTCGGTGTGCTGGCCGGCCTCGAGGTGCTGCGCCGCGAGAAGGCGAAGGGCACGCCCGCGCTGACGATCCGCGTCGTCGATTGGGCCGATGAAGAAGGCGCGCGGTTCGGTCGCAGCCTGACCGGTTCGGCGGCCTCGGCGGGCGCACTCGACGCGCACGGTGAGCTCGCCCATCTCACCGACCGCGCCGGCGTCAAGCTCCCCGACGCGCTCGCCGAGAACAGCATCACGCTCGACAGCATGGGCACCGCCCGCGCGTACTTCGACAAGCTCGACGCCGTCGCCTATCTCGAGCTCCACATCGAACAAGGCCCGGTGCTCGAGGAGATCAAGCGCCCGGTCGGCGTCGTGCTCGGCACCATGGGTGTCGAGCGCTACAACATCACGTTCGTCGGTCAGGCCGCGCACTCGGGCGCCGCGCCGATCCACCTGCGCAAGGATGCGTTCCTCGCTGCCGCAGAATTCGCGCTCGCGTGCCGCGCGATCACGATCAAGTACAGCGGCAAGACGCCGAAGACGCGCGTCGTCGCCACCTGCGGCGTGGTCAAGGTCGAGCCCGGGTTCGTCACCGCCGTGCCCGGCAGGACGGAGATCTCGCTCGATCTGCGCGCGCTCGACGCGAAGATCCTCAAGCAGATGCTCGCCGACTCCAAGGCCGCCGCGGCGAAGGCGGCGAAGAAGCACATGGTGAAAGTGACGTGGAGCCCGCTGCTCCACATCACGCCGCGGCTGTTCGACCCGACGCTGATGGGGTTCATCCGCGATGCGGTGAAACAGGTCACCGGTCACGCACCGGAGTTGCCGTCGGGACCGCTCCACGATGCCGCCGAGATGGTGCCGCTGGTGCCCACCGGGATGGTGTTCGCGATGAGTAGCCCGGGCGTCTCGCACACCAAGATCGAGGACACGCCGCGGCCGGCGCTAGACAAGTCGATCCGCGCGTTCCTGATCGCTGTCGAGCGGACCTTGGCGCATGACTTCACCGCCAAGCGGCGCAAGCGCTGATGTATCAGCCGAACCACTTCGTCGAGAGCGACCCGGCCATCCTCGCCGAGCTGATCCGCGCCGCACCGCTCGCGACGCTGATCCGCGGCGGGTCGGAGCTTTCCGCCGACGCGATTCCGCTCGAGCTCGAGGGTGACCGCCTGCTCGGTCACGTCGCCCGGGCGAATCCGTTGTGGCACGAGGCCGACGGCCAGCCCGTGCTCGCGGTGTTCCACGGCGCGCAAGTGTACGTCACGCCGAGCTGGTACGCGAGCAAGGCCGAGCATGGCCGCGTGGTCCCGACGTGGAACTACGCGATGGTGCAAGCGCACGGCACGCTGCGCGCGATCGACGACGCCGCCTGGCTCGAGGCGTTCGTCACGAGGCTGACCACGCGGCACGAGGCGAACTTCACCGCACCGTGGCAAGTCTCGGATGCGCCGGCCGAGTACATCCACAAGATGGTGAAGGCGATCGTCGGGATCGAGATCGCGGTGACCCGGCTCGAGGGAAAGTTCAAGCTCAGCCAGAACCGGTCGCCCGAGGATCGCGCCGGCGTTCGTCGTGGCCTCGGCGACCATCCGATGGCACCCAAGATCCGTTAGGGACTGTCCTCAGATCCTGAACTTGCGACTCGCAGCTACTCGAGATCACATGCGCGAACGGGGACGGTCCTCACGAACGCTCGTTCGTAGGGCTGTCGAAGTGTTTCGATCGCGTCGCCGCACTTCTTCGGTGACTTGACGCTCGCTGGAATCGGGTTCGTGAGGACCGTCCCCATTCACGCGTGTGATTCCAGCTAGCTGTGAACCGCAAGTTCAGGATCTGAGGACAGAGGACAGTCCCTTGGCTTCTTAGCGCCTTGGCTTCTTAGCGTCGCGAGGTTCGGTGACTTGACGCTCGCTGGAATCGGGTTCGTGAGGACCGTCCCCATTCACCCGTGTGATTCCGACTAGTTGTGAACCGCAAGTTCAGGATCTGAGGACAGTCCCTTAACGGAGCGTACGCTTCGCCGCCACGCGGAGCGCCTTGCCGACGTTGTCGATCACCGTCGACTGCACGGCCGCGTATTGCCAGTACAAGGGCACGTCGAGCGAGGTCTCGGCGTCGAGCAGGACGAGCTTCTTGGCCGCCAGCGCCGGCCCGATCTGCGGCTCGGCCGCCAGACACCAGCCGAGCCCGAGCACCGCCGCTTCGACGAAGCCGGTCGACGACGGCAGGTAGTGCACCGGCGGCGTGACGCGCGCGCGGGTGTAGCGGCGAACGAACCGGGTCTGCAGGTCGTCCTTGCGATCGAACACGATCATCGGCGCGGTCGCGAAGGCGTCCCCGTCGACGCCCTTCGCGAAGTGCTTCGCCGCGAGCGCCGGCGACGCGATCGCGCGGTACCTCATCGTGCCGAGCGGGCGCACGTTGCAGCCCTGGAGCGCCTTGGCCTTCGCCGTGATCGCGCCGAGCACGGCGCCCTGCCGGAGCAGATCGAGCGTGTACTCCTGATCGTCGACGCGCACGTCGAACAGATACCCGTACTGGTGATGCAGCTGTGCGAGGGCCTCGAGCACCCAGATCTCGAGCGAGTCGGTGTTGACGGCGATCGCCACCGTCCGCGCGTGCTCCGCCGGCATGAAGTCCGCGAGGGCCTCCGCCTCGAGCGCCTGCATCGGGCGGACACGGCGGAGCAACCGCTCGCCCGCGGGCGTGGGCCGGCACGGCGAAGCGCGCACGACCAGCACCTGCCCTAGCCGATCTTCGAGTGCCTTGATCCGCTGCGAGATCGCCGAGGCGGTGACCGACAGACGCTTCGCTCCCGCGTCGAAGCTGCCCTCTTCGAGCACGGCGAGGAACGCGGACAGTTGGGGATGGACGAGCTCCATTAGTTTTCCTTAACAGCATACAGATTGTTTAGGTTTCCTAAGGCTCCTTCAGGCGCCATCTTGCGGTCATGTCGTCCGCAGTCCTCGCCGGCATGGGAGCCGGAGCCAGCCTGATCCTCGCGATCGGGGCCCAGAACGCGTTCGTGTTGCGCCAGGCCCTCCAGCGCCAGCACGTCGGCACCGTGGTCGCGCTGTGCGCGCTCAGCGATGTCCTCCTGATCGCGTGCGGCGTCGCCGGCACCGGCGCACTCGTGCAGGCGCACCCGCTGGTGCTCCAGCTGTTTCGGTTCGGTGGCGCGGCGTTCGTCGGCGGCTACGGCCTGCTCGCCGCGATGCGTGCGCTGCGCGGGTCCAGCGGCCTCGCGCCCACCCGGCGTGGCGCCACCACCCGGCGTGCGGCTGTCCTCGCGTGTCTCGCGTTCACGTTCCTCAACCCGCACACGTACCTCGACACCATGGTGCTACTCGGCACGCTGTCGACGCGCTACGCGAGCCCGTGGTCGTTCGCCCTCGGTGCGATCGTCGCGAGCGTGCTGTGGTTCTCGTTGCTCGGGTACGGCGGGCGACTGCTCATCCCTGTGTTCCAGAAGCCGCTCGCGTGGCGCGTGCTCGACGCCGTGATGGCCGTGTTCATGCTCGTGCTCGCCGTGCGCCTGCTCGCGCAGCCGATCACCTAGCGTGGCTCGAGGACTCACTCGCCTGGCCCTCGGATCGACCCAGGCGAGCTCTGGGGTAGACCAACGTCCCGCCCGATCCGTCGGCGCGATCCCCGCGCGACAGCTTCCGCTCTGGCTGCGCCAGGTAGAAGGTAGCGATCGCGCCGGGCGAGGCGCGGGCGAGCTCAGGCGTCGACTCCCTTGCGGAGATACGCGACCGTGTCGTGCAGCGTGAGCTGCGGATCGCGGGCCTCGAAGCCGAGCTCGCGCTCCGCCTTCGACGAATCGATCCACCAGTAGTGATCGGCCATCTCGACCGAGATCCGATCCATCGGCGGCTCCTTGTCCCGCCAGCGATAGAGCTCCTCGACGAGCCCCGCGCCGAACTTGGACCATTTTGCGGGAAGCTTGAGCTTCGGCGGGGCGACGTTGGCGACGCGACCGAGCCGGCCGAAGAACTCCCTCATCGTCCAGTTCGGCCCCCCGAGCAGGTAGCGCTCGCCGGTGCGACCCTTGTCGAGGGCGGCGGCGGTGGCGAGGGCCGCATCGCGGGCGTCGACGAAGTTGATCCCACCGTCGGGCAGCACCGGGATCTGCTTCTTGATGAACTTGCGGACGTCGCCCGTCGATGACAGCCGGCGATCGCCGGGTCCGAGCAGCAGGCTCGGATTGACCGCGACGACCTCGATGCCGAGCTTCTTGCCGTGCTCGAACGCGATCCGCTCCTGATAGATCTTCGATGCGTAGTACGGCCAGCCCGCCACGATCTCTTCGGCGTACGGCGCGCTCTCGTCGAGGATGACCTCGTCCTTCGACACGCCGATCGTCCCCGACGTCGATGCCAGGATCATCCGCGTGGCGCCGTGCTCCTTCATCTTCTCGAGCACGCGGCGCGTCCCATCGACATGCAGCCGCATCATCCGCTGCGCGTCGCTGGGATCCCGAGACACGGCACCGGCGAGATGAAACACCGCGTGGATGCCTTCGAGGGCGCGATCGAGCTCCGGTCCGTCGAGCACGTCACCCCGGATCGTCTCGACCCCGAGCTCCGAGAGCACGCCGCTGCGCGACCGCGCGAGCCCACGCACGATGTGGCCCTGATCGACCAGGACCCGACACAGATGCTCGCCGAGGAACCCGGTGGCACCGGTGACGAGCACGCTCGTCATGCGACTTCACCGTCGGGTGCCAGCGAGCCGACAGGCGAGCCTAGCCCCTGCGAGCCCTCCGGCGTCACCACAGGCCGAAGCGACCCCAGCGTGCGCGTGTTGCTGCGCAGCCCGAACCGCGGCTTTGCCACCGGAGCGGCCACTCCATCCGCGGCGGGACGAACGAGACTGCCGACCTTGGCACCACCAACCGGGAGAGCAAACCGAGGAGCTTTGGGCGGAAGGTTGAAACTCATCGTACTTCTTCCTCTTCTGAAGCGACCGGCTTGCCCTGCGCGGCAAGATATTCGGCCATCGGGGTCGTGCCTGCGTCGCCGAGCGTCCACGCCTGATCGTGCGGCGCGAGCCGCCTGATCGTGGATTCGACGTTGAGCGTGATGTTGCGGTACTGCTCGCTGCGCGCGCCGCCGCCGCCGAGCCGCACCACGTCCTGGTAGGACAGATAGGGTCCGACGTACGCCGCGACGCGCTCGCCGCGCTTCGGGAGGTAGCGACCCTTCGGCATCGCCTCGAACGTGCCCGACAAGTACATCGGCAGGATGCCGCACTTGTTGGTCATCGCGAGGTAGCCGAGCGACGGCTTGAAGTCCGTCATCACGCCGGTATCGCTACGCGTGCCCTCGGGGAAGATCAGCAGGATGTAGCCATCGCGGATCACGTCGCCGGCGAGGCGCAGTGATTCGCGTAGGGATCCGTGCCGTTCCATCGGGACCAAGTTGGTGAAGTTCTCGAAGTACATCCTCCGGAACGGATCGTCAAAGAAGTAGTCCTTCGCCGCGAGCGCGACGAGCGCATCGCCCTGCTCGCCGAGCGCGTACTTGACGAGGCCGGTGTCGAGGTGGGACGCGTGATTGGCGGCGACGATGTAGCCCCCGAACGGCGGCGGCTGCCCGTAGATGTCGGTCTCGAGCACGCGCTCGTAGAGCGCACGCATGCCGGAGCGCAGCGCGCGGCGGCCCATCGACACCAGCGGGCTCGGCACGTTGATGTCGTCATCACCGACGGCATCTTCCTTGTTCTCTTTCTCGCGCTTCTCGCGGGCCAGCCGATCGCGCTTGGGCTTGTCGGTCCGCGCCTTCGCACCCTGGCGCGCGACGAGCTTCTCGACATCGGCGACCGTCTCGAGCCCCTGCAGCTCCGCCGGATCCGGCAGGTCGACCCCGGCGGCTTCGAGCGCCACCGCGAGCTCGGTGAACATCAGCGAATCGAACCCGAGCTCCTCGAGCCGGCTCTCGCTGGTGATCGCCGCGGTCTTTTTCTGCGAGACATCGGCCAGCAGGGTGAACAACCACGCAGTACCGGCATCCGGGGCGCTCGCGAGCTGCTTCGCCTCGGCGCCACCCTTCGCCGCCTTCTCGAGCCGCTGCAGCTCCTTGATCACCTCGCGGCGCAGGATCTTGCGCGCGGCGGTCTTCGGCAGATCGCGGTCCCACAGGTGGACGACCTTGAGCCGCTTGTACAAGGGCAGCGCCTTGCTGATCTTTCTGACGTGCTCTCGCACGTGCTCGCGGATCTCTTCGCGCGAGCCCGCCTGTTCGTAGTCCGGCACGAACAGGCCGGCGACGGTCTCGAGCTTCTCCTCACCGATCGGGAGCCCGACGATCGACAGCTCCTTGATGTACTTGCTGTCGCGGTAGAGCTCCTCGAGCTCGTCGGGATAGACGTTCTCGCCGCCGGCGCCGAGGATCATCTCCTTCTTGCGGCCGACGATATATAGATTCCCGTCCTCGTCGATCCGGCCGAGGTCGCCGGTGTGCAGCCAGCCATCGACGATCGTCTGCGCGGTGGCCGCGGGGTTCTCGAAGTACCCCGTCATCACGTTCGGGCCCTTCGCGATGATCTCGCCGACGCCCGTCGCATCCGGCTGGTCGATCCGCACGTCGATGCCCGGCAGCGGCCGACCGACCGAGCCCGGGATCGACTTGTCGCCCGGGCGCGTCACCGTGAGCACCGGCGACGACTCGGTCATGCCGTAGCCCTCGTAGAGGTTGAAGCCGAGGCCGCGGAAGGCCTTGAGCGTATCCGCCGGCAGTGCGCTACCACCGGAGATCAACAGCCGCATCCGGCCGCCGAGCTTGCGGTGCACCGGAAAGAACAGCAGCTTGCCGGCGCCGATGTCCCACGGGAGCTTGTCGCGCAGCGAGCGATTCGCGTCGACGATCGTGTCGAACACCTTCTCGACGATCACGCCGGCATCACCGACGTTCTTGTAGATCTTGCGCTCGAGTACCTGCCACAACGCCGGGACGCCGACCATGCCGGTGACGCCCTCGTCCTTGAGGGCCTCGGCGAGGGTGTCGGAGTCGATCTCCTGCAGGTAGTCGATCGACGCGCCGTGCAGCAGCGGCATCAGGAAGCCGGCCGAGAACTCGAGCGTGTGATGCAGCGGCAGCACGCTGAGCAGCTTGTCGTGCTTGTAGAGCTCGAACAGCGACGACAGCTTGCTGACCATCGACGTCAGATTCTTGTGCGTCAGCATCACGCCCTTCGGCGTGCCCGTCGTGCCCGACGTGAAGATCAACGAGGCGACCGAGTCACCCTTGACCTCCGGCCGCACCGCACCGGCGGAGACCTCCGGTTCACTGAGCAGCTCGTCGAACGAGAAGACTGTCGCGTCGATGCCCTGCTGATCGAGCCAGCTATCGAACGCGTGGTGCGCCGGCGACCACGCCGCCATCAGATCGGCGTCGTCCTCGTCGCTGCCGAGCGGCACGGCGAGGTTCGCCTCGCCCGCGAGCCGCTCGACGACCTTGCGCGAGAGCACGAGGGCCTTCGCACGCGACACCTTCGCGAGGTTCAGGACCTCTGGAAGGGTCAGCTCCTTGTCGAGCGGCACCACCGCCGCACTCGCGAGGATCGACGCGAAGTACGAGATGCCCCACTCCGGGCGGTTCTCGGACATCAGGATCACCCGATCGTCCTTCTTGACGCCGAGCTGCCGCAGCACGCCGGCGCCCTGCCAGGCCATCTCCGCGACCTGACCGTACGAGAAGCTGATCGGCTCGCCGTGGCCGCCGGGGTCAGCCGAGCTGACCCCGCCGGCCACCTCTGTTTTTTTGGCCTTGCGCAACAGCCGCAGCGCCGGGCGGTTGCGGTTCGCCTTCACCGTCGACTCGAACAGCTCGATGATCGACTTGTAGGTGTAGACCGTCTTCGGCTTCGCGCCGAACTCCTCGTCGAGCTTGTCGAACGTCCACTTCTGGAGCCCCGGGAAGTGGGTGTCGAGCCAGTACTTGCGCCAGTCGACGAGGTGCGGCGCCCACAGCAGTTTGTCCTGATCGAGCGGCGAGACCCGCGCCCACAGCGCGCGCATGTTGTCGCAGCGGAACGCGATGTCGTGATCCGTGGTGAACGGCTTGAACAGCTCGACGAGCTCGACGATCTGCCCGGTGAACGTCGACACCTTCATCAGCTCTTCGCGCGCTCGCTCGGCGAACGCCTCGATGCGGGGCGCACCCCAGCTCGGCAGCTTGGTATCGATCGTCTCGATCAGCCGATCCGCGATCTTCTTGAACAGCGGCGCCGAGCGCTTCTGGAAGTGCTCGAAGGTCACCGGCCGCGACTCGAGCCGCGCCTTCAGCCTGTTCTTCAGCGTCTCCTCGCCGCGGTCGACCTTGTCGAGGTGCACCTGGCGGACGGCGAGCCCGGTGAGCTCGGTCAGGCGCTTGCTCGAGATCCGGTTCGAGTCGCTCGAGCCGAGCTGATAGATCGGCTCGTGCTCGCCGGCGAGCACCGCCGCGATCGCGAGCAGCATCCCCGCGGTGATGAAGTCGACACTGATCACGTCGAGCGCGGTATCGGCGCCCATCGGCACCGAGCGATGGCCCTTGAGCATCAGGTACATCAGCGGCGCGGTGGTGTTGAAGCCCTCGTTCCAGCCCGGGAACGGATAGCGAACACTCGACTCGACGATCGCCGGCCGCACGATCGTCGAGACCACGCTCGTGTCCCCGAGGATGATCTGCTCGCCGAGCGACTTGGTGTACGTGTACGTGTTGGTCCAGCCCCAGTGCTCGGCGCGCTCCATGCCGACCTTGGTCAGCACGTCGTTCATCCAGATCTTGCGCTCGCGGGCGACGGCGAGCGCGAGATCGTTGTCGTTGTCGGGATCGCGGCGCTGGCTCTTCAGATAAGCCGCGGCCTTCTCGCGGAACTGCGAGATGTGCTGCCGATCGTTGGAGCGATCGCGCGCCTGGTCGATCGCCTTCAAGCAATCGGCGATCTCCGTCTGCGCGTCGAAGTCGTGATCGAGGAGCTCGTCCTGCTCGCGGCGATAGTCGTTCTGGATCGCCTGCGAGCGCGGGAAGTAGCCGACGACGGGCTCGTCTTCCCAGACATCGCCATCGCGACGGCCGGCGACGTAGCACGTCGACACGTGGACCAGCTTCGCGCCGAGCTTGCGGGCGAGATCGAGGACGTTCTTCGCGCCCAGCGCGTTGATCCGGATCGCGCTCTCGAGCGACGGCGCGAACGACACCAGGCCGGCGCTGTTGAGGATGACGTCGACCTTGCCGGTCAGCTCCGCGCACTGTTCGTCGGTGAAGTTGCAGACCGGCCGACCGATATCGCCGGCGAGCGCGACGATCTTCGACCGCATGAAGTCTTCGTACTTCGCACCGTGCACGTCGCGAACCGGATCGAACGCCGGCGACGACGCCACCTTCTTGTAGAACCGTTCGTCGGCGGTGTTGCCGGCGCCCGGGCGGACCAGGCAGTAGACCTTGCCGACCTCGGGGTAGCGATGCAGCAGCATCGACAGCGCGACCTTGCCGACGAAGCCGGTGGTCCCGATGATCAGGATGTTCTTGCCGCGCAGGATCTCCGAGACGTCGAGCCGCGGCTTGCCGGTGATCGGCTCGCGCAAGGCCGGCAGCGGCTCGCCCGACTTCGCATCGGGCCACGGCTTGCCGCCGACGTACGCGACCTCGGTATCGAGGTGATACCCACTGCGACCGTTGGTACCGTTCGCGCCACCCATCACATCACGTCGCAGATCATGTACGGAGGGTGGTGCAGCATCGAGATCTGCGCCGAGCGGCCCATCGTGCCGCGCGCCATCGCGATCGCCTCGGCCACCGAGCCCGCGGTCTCCCACCCCATGATCTGCGGCACCGTCGCGTTGTCCGCGCCGACCACGATCACGCGCGAGGTCTTCTCGCGTCCGCGCTGGCCCCAGTACCACATGAAGCACGGGTGCGCGCCGTGGTACGCGTTGCCGCGCCGGTACATCTCGATGTAGCTCGGGTTGTACGCGAGCTCGTCCTGGTACTTGTGCTGGATCTTGTACGAGTCCGTCGTCTCGGTGAGGACGCGATTGAAGAACTCGATGTACGACGGGTGATGGACCGGATCGAACCGGTCGCTGCACGGATGCGTCAGGATCAGGACGCCGCCATCCCGCAGGATCGGCGAGTTCCGGTACATGTGATAGAAGTAGCCGAGGGCCATCACCTGCACGAGCAGTGGGTTGAGCGCCTTGCTGTTGACGTTGTAGGGCGAGATGTACGGGATGCCCATCAGCAGGATGTCGGCCGCGCCGTCGACCTGCACGCAGTTCTGCTCGTTCTGCTTCGCGACCGTCTTGTCGTGCGTCGGATCGCAGGCGCCCGCGTAGCAGGCGATCATCTCGTACGCCGCCGGCGTGCGCATGAAGATCTCGCGGCGCGCCGCGAACGGCAGCTTGTCGAGCGTCCACTTCATCGCCTGGAACTTCAGGCGATCGGCCTCGGTGAAGTCGTCCTCGTTCTTGGTCAGGAACGACATCTGACCGTCGAACGCCTTGTTGTTGAGGACGGTCTCGATGTGGAAGACCTTCAGCGTCTTCTCGACCAGATCGCCCTGGCGCTTGAACGAGTGCGACAGCGCCGACTTCGGCGGATCCATGAACGAGTTCGACTCGACGATCGTCTTCGGGTTGTGGTGGGCCTTGAGGCTCTCGTAGCCGCACAGGCCCACGGCCATCGACTTGTTGCCGCCGTTCATCGGCACGAAGTTGAGGTTGACGTAGATCGTCAGGTCGCTCTCGGCGACGCGGCGATTCATCTCGACGAGCTCGTTGTGCGCGGTGTGGCCGAGCACGACCATGCCGTCCGGATCGCAACCGTCGTGGTTGTAGAGCCGCTCCGGCCAGTAGTCCGCCCATACCTTCGGGCCGACCATCCGCTTGATCTCCCAGTCGTGCATCCGGCGATGCAGCCCGAGGGCGATGATGATGTGGACGTCATCGACGCCGTGATCGGCGAGCATCTCGCACACGATCTCGAGCACCAGCTGCCGGACGTCCGGCGTGCGCATGATCGGCAGCGGCATCGAGATGTCGTCGACCGCGATCGACACCTTCATGCCCGGGCGGAGCATCGCGTGCAGCGGCTCCGAGTCCTCGGGATGGTTCAGCGCGTAGCGGATCGCGGCGACCGGGTTGGCCACCGGCGTCATCGCACGCTTCGGATAGATCACGCGGGTGCCGACGGGGAGATCCTCGACCACGAAGTTCTCGCCGCTGAACATGATGCGCGGCGCCGAGTCGGTGTCGATCGTGACGATGTGCTCGCGCGTCTGCGAGCGCGTCTTGGGTCGAATGGCGCGCATATCAGTCCTTTGGTCCGCTCTTCCTGAGTCGCCGCGGATTTGGAGCCAACCCCTGCGGCCGCCGCGCCACCGAACGTCGTGGATCTTCGTCGAGGTCGAGGACCGGCCAGTCGTACGAACGCGCCATCGCGCGCAGTCGCATGTCCGGGTTGCAGGCGGTGGGATGCCCGACCGCGACCAGCATCGCGTAGTCGGAGAAGCTATCGGAGTACGCCCACGACTCGCCGAGATCGATGTCGTGCTGCTTCGCGTACGACCGCATGATGTCGGCCTTGGTCGCGCCGGCGACGAACGGCTTCTTGAGCTTGCCGGTGGCGTAGCTGTCGACGAACTCGAGCTGGTTCGCGATCAGATCATCGACGCCGAGGTAACGCGCGAGCGGCCGCATCGTGAAATCGAGCGCGCCCGACAGCATCACCTGGCGGCAGCCTGCGCGACGGCTCTCGTCGATCAGGGCCTTCGCACGCGGATAGATGTTCGGCTTGATCACGTCCTCGAACAGCTCCTCGGCGAGGACGACGAGCCGGTCCTCGCTCGCGCCTTCGTAGGAGCGATAGAAGATCTCGTTGAACCACTTGCGGGACAGCTTGTCGGCCGCCCAGAACACGGGGATCGAGAGCGCCGTCTTGATCGTGCGGCGGGTGCTCTCGGCCAACGAGGCGTGGCGCGATGCGTAGAACGCGAACGCGTGGACGATGTTGATCTTGATGAGAGTCCCGTCGACGTCATAGAACGCCGCGGAATTCTTGTACTTCTGAGACTTTGGGGGGTGAGCGTGCACCGGGAGCAAGGCGCACTCTTGCCCGAGCAAAACCACGCTGTCAATGGTAGGTACCTAGCCCATGAGAATCCCGGTTTGGCTGACGCTCGGCGTGGCGATCCTCGTGATCGGGTTCGGGATTTACCGACTCCGGATCTCGTTCCGCTCCGCCGACGAGGACCGGCCGGCCCGCGAGCGCCGCGGCCTGTACGCGCTGAGCCCCGGCAAGCACCGGTTCGTCGGGGTGCTCTACCTCGCGCTCGGGATCGCCCTGCTGGCGGTCTCGCTCGGCTGGAACCCGATGGGCAACCTGTTCGCGCCCGCCACGGACACGCCGAAGGGCACCGAGCCGACCAAGGCGCAGCTCCCCGAGGACGGCCTCAAGAAGTAGGGACAAGGCCAGCAGTCAGTGACGTCGACCTCGACGTACGTCAACGTCATCTGGAGACGCCTACAGGATCTGGAGCCGGCGCGAGTGCTCGGCTTGCTCGCCGATGTACTCGAGCACGTGCGGGTAATACATGATGACCTCACGGAAGTCCTTCGCGGGCAGGCACAGCGCGAGGCCCTTGCCCTTCGCGATCACGTCGCTCTTGAAGGCACCGCCCGAGAGCAGCGCAGTCTCGCCGATCAGATCGCCGGCACCGAGCGTGGCGATCGTGACCCCGGCGCGCTGCACCATGAACTGGCCGGCCAGCACGATGTAGAGCCCGTCGGGGCGGACGCCGGAGGTGAGCAGCTTGGTGCCCGAGTCGATCTCGAGGAAGTTGAACTTCGCCGCGAGCTCGGCGCGCTGCGGATCGTTGAACGGGCGGAACAGCGGTGAGGTTCGCGTCCACCGGTCGACGAGCCGATCGCGAACGAAGCGCAGGATCGGGCGCAGCACGTCGCCGTGATCCGCGAGCACACGCGACAACGTGACGCGATCGATGCGCAGCAGCTCCGCGGTGACGATCGCGGTGACGGTGGCGGCATGCGGCTGATCCGTCATCAGCGCGACCTCGCCGATGAACGCGCCGGGACCGAGCCGCGTCATCTCGACGCGGGGCGGCCCCTCGGCCTGCACGCTGACCTCGCCCTCGACGATCACGTACAGCGCGTCGCCCGGATCGCCCTCGCGGAACAGATGCTCGCCACGCTCGAGCGTGATCAGCGCGAGGTTCTCGACCAGGGCTTGCAGTGTCTCGGGCTCGAGCCCCGCGAACAGCGGCGTGGCGGCGAGGGCGCGGCGCGCGGCATCGCCGATCACCTTCGGCATGGGGAGTGGGATCTCCTCGATGTCTTCCATCTCGAGCACGGAGAGCTCCTCGACCTCGGCGTCGTACGAGTCCCCCGCCGACTCGACCGCGATCACGATCGGCGCGGACGGCCGATCCTCCGCATACTCGATGCTGATCTCGTCCTCGAAGCCATCGTCGAGCGGGATGATGTGGATGCCAGGCGTCGACCGCTGCGACTCGGGGATCTCCTTGGAGAAGGCGACGTCGGCGAGCGGTGAGCCGGGCGCGAGCGTGATCGGCTTGCTCTTGGTGCGCGACAGGATCGGCACCATCTGATCCGACTTGATCTTGCTCTTGGTGCGCGAGATCACTGGCGGCGGATCGGTGGGCTTCTTGATCGCCTGCGTCGAGCCAGTGCCCTGTGCACGATCAAGTTCCTCGCGACGCAGCACCTGTTGCGTCCCGGTGCTCGCGCGCCGGATCGCCTCGACGTTCGGATTCTCGTGCAGCGCGGGGTTGTTCTCCGCCATCACGGCCGACCGCGTCGGGGCCGTGGAGACCTGGCGATTCATCTCCGCGAGGCGGTGGATGGTGTCCGCGTCGTTCGGATCGATCTGCAGGATCATCTTGCAGACGGCGATCGCCTGCACGAGGAAGCCGTTCTGCGCGTAGCGATCGACGGAGCGATAGAACGCCTGGATCGCGTGGTGGTTGTTGCCGAGCTTCTTGTACGTCTCGCCCGCTCGCTTCGCCCAGCCCGCATCCCCGGGTTCGAGCCGCTCGAGCTCGAGGTACGCCGCGAGCGCGCGCTTGTGCTTTCCAGCAGCCGCGGCTTGCGACGCTTCCTCTCTCAGGGCCCGTACATCTTTGGCCATGCGCTGAAGAACTATATAACAGGCAACGCTGGGACCGGCCGCATCGAGCGTGCGTAACTACGAGTTAGCGACGCCGTGATCGGGCCACGCGCGCGAGGCGTGTGATCGATGCGTGTCACAGAAACCACTCCGCGCAAGGAGCTGGTGACGAACACCTCATCGGCGTCGCGTAGGTCGGTGATGGAGACGTCGCGTTCGGTGGCAGAAATCTTCTCGACGGCGCACAGCGACAGGACGCGCGCTCGCACGATGCCCGGCAACACCCCGGCGACGAGCCGCGGCGTCGCGACCGCACCGCGCGAGACCAGGAACAGATTACAGGTACTGCCCTCGGCGACGTGACCCGCGGCATCGAGGCGAACCGCCTCGTCGGCACCAGCGGCACGCGCCAGCTCGCGTGCGATCAGCGGCTCGAGGAACGCCAGCGTCTTGTGGGACCCGCTCGCCGCGATCGGCCAGTCGACGATCGCGAGCGACAGCTCCGTCGGCGGTGGTGGAAGGGGCTCGACGATCACGATCGCCCGGCCGCGACCGAGATCCGCGAACGGCTGCGCGAGCCCACCCGGCCCCCGGGTGACCACGATCCGGATCCGATGCTCGGGTTGCGTCTGGGGCTCGATCGGAGGCACGTGGGTCTTCGCCGCCGCGATCGTCCGGTAGACCGCCTCCTCGAGCTTGGTCCGGTCGAATACTTGGAGCTGCAACCATGTCGCGGTCGCGTACAGCCGATCGAGGTGCGCGGCGAGCTCGACCGCGACGCCATCCCACGTGCGCAGCACCTCGAAGCAGCCGTCGCCGTACAGCAGGCCGCGATCGAACACCGAGATGCTCGCCTGGTCGGCGGGGACGATCGCGCCGTCGATCGACACGGTGATCACCGGTAGATGGTACAGCCGAAACGACCACACCCTCGAACTTGCCGGTTCGAGGGTGTGCGCGGAGGCCGATGCAGCTCAGGCCGCGCGCTTGATGCCGTAGTCCTTGTTCGCGAACGAGGCCAGCTCGCCTTCGAGGACGCGGCGGGCGCGGAACAGCCGCGACATCACGGTGCCGATGGGCACGTGCAGGGCATCGGCGATGTCCTTGTACTTCTCGCCCTTGAGGTCCGCGCGCTCGACGACGTCGCGATACTCGGGTCCGAGGCGGTCGAGCGCCGACTTCACTTCGTCGCACAGCTCGTCACCGATCACGGCTTCCTCGAGGTCGTCGGTGTGGTCCTGGTCGCGGCCATACAGCGCGTTGAGGGCATCGCCCGGGCGCTCGGTCGCGAACCGCTGGTGGCGGCGGCGCTTGCGATAGCCGTTGATGAACGCGTTGGTGAGGATGCGGAACAGCCACGCGCGGAGGTTCGAGCCGGTCTGGAACGAGTCCCACGCGACCATCGCGCGGAGCAGCGTCTCCTGGACGAGGTCCTTGGCGGTGTCGGGGTCGCGGCAGATGCGCATCGCGACGCCGAACAGCTCGGCCTGGTGTGGGATGCACGCGACGGTGAACGCGTCGTGCGGGGACTTGGTCGCGTTGTCGTTGACGACCACGTCGATGTTCGGCGAGCTGCCGCGTGCCAACCCCGTCAACGTCTTCCCGGCCACCACCGGCTGGCGAACAATCCGAGAGGTACGCACGTTCGACTTGGACCCCGTCTTCAGCATGAGCGGGTTAAAAGCAGCCCTCGTGCCACTGTTAAGCTCGCAGAAGTACAGCGTGTTTTGTAGCGCGAGGTTGTGTGGACACGGCGTGCGTCTCAACGCAGACGCGGGATCGGATCCGGAGTGGGTCTGGTTGGCGGAGGCATCGCGGCGCACGTCGTTACTGACGAGCTGTCGCAGACGTGGTCGCGCTTACGTCTGGAGCCAACGGATGGCGGCGGCCAACGAGTCGGGAAGATCGCTCGAGATCACCCCGCGGATCCCGTGCACCTTCGCGAGCTCGTCACCCGCCAGCCCGTGGACGTAGACCGCGGCGCGCGCCGCATCGGCCGGCGAGCAGCCCTGTGCGATCAAGGCACCGATCGCTCCCGCCAGCACGTCTCCGCTGCCCGCGGTGGCGAGCGCCGGTCCGCCGGTCGGGTTGATCGCGCAGTGCTCGTCCCCCAGCGTCCCGTCACACGTGATCGTGCGCGCGCCCTTGAGCACGACGACGGTGCGCGTCTTCGCCGCCAGCGCCCGCGCGGCACCGAGCCGATCGGCCTCGACCTCCGCGGTCGTCAGCTCGAGCAGCCGCGCCGCTTCCCCTGGATGCGGCGTGATCACGATCGGGCCCGCCGCCGAGGCGAGCAGCGTGGGCGTCTCCGCGAGGAGGTTCAACGCGTCGGCATCGAGCACTGCAGGCACCCCAGTCGCGAGGACCTGCGTGACCAGCGCGATCGCGACCGAGCCGGTGCCGAGGCCGGGGCCAATGACGACGGCGCTCTTGCCCTCGAGGAAGCCGGCGAGCTCGGCGGGATGGCGCAGCTCCTTTGTCATCACGCTATCCGCGGCGGCGATGCCCTCGACCCCGACGAGCGTGACGAGGCCCGCGCCGGCGCGGAGGCCTGCATTCGCCGCG
Source organism: Deltaproteobacteria bacterium (assembly GCA_031385555.1). Taxonomy (GTDB): domain Bacteria; phylum Myxococcota_A; class Polyangia; order Haliangiales; family Haliangiaceae; genus JABFXX01. The sequence goes on from JANNBP010000233.1 coordinate 33,083, forward strand.
AGCCGCCCTGCCCCGCGCATCTCGGGCTGCCCCGAAACCACGACGAGGTGACCCCGCTTGCCCTTGTGATCGAGGAGCGTGGGCTTCGGTAGCCAGCGCTCGACGTCGCTGCGCTCGACGAGCCCGGCCCGGGGCGTGGTCGCCGCGACGAGGGTCGGGGGAATGCCGATGTCGATCACGGTGAGCTCGCCGCACTGCGCGAAGCCCGGGGCGCTGACCAGCACCGGCTTGAGCGTGGCGATCGTGGCCGTGCGATGCGCCTCGACGGCGACCCCGAGCGTCCGGCCGGTGTCGGTGTGCAGGCCGCTCGGCACGTCGACGGCGAGCCGCAACGGTGCGGCGTTGATCGCCGCGATCACCGCCGCCAGGTGGCCTTCCACCCGCCGATCGAGCCCGATGCCAAACAGCGCATCGATCGCTAGCGTCGAGCGCGCGATCGCCTCTCGCCTCGCGTCGAGCTCCGCGGCCGTCGCGATCGACAAGATCACGCCGCCCGAGCGCTCGAGCACCAGGCAGTGCGTCCTCGCATCACCCGCGAGCGCAGCGCGATCCACGGTCAGGTACGCGATCGCGTCGACGCCGTGGGTGCGCAACACGCGCGCGATCACGAAGCCATCTCCGCCGTTGCTCCCCGGTCCACAGATCACCGCGACGCTGCCGCGCTTCGTGATCATCGCGAGGGCGACCTCGGCGACGCCCCGCCCGGCGGTCTCCATCAAGGTGAAGCCTGGGATCCCGACCTCGTCGATCGTGGCGCGATCGAGCGCTCTCATCTCCGCAGCGGTGACCACCGGCAACATGCGTGCAGCGTACAGTCATCGCGACCCCGGCGGCGGCAGGTTCGGGTTTCAGCTGCGCGTCGCGTGAGCTTCGCGGGATCGCGGCATCGCCGCCCGCGGACTAGCGTGCGTGGGTCTTGAGTGCGTCGGCGATCTCGTTCGCCCAGGCCGAGATCAGCGCCTCGTCGAGGCCCTCGATCATCACGCGTGCCTTGGTCTCGGTCCCGCTGTAGCGGACCAGGATGCGCCCGTCGTCGCCGAGCTGCTTCTCGCGGTCCGCGATCAGCTTCGCCACCAGCGGCAGCTGATCGATCGGCACCTTCTTCTCGACCGCGACGTTGACCAGCACCTGCGGCGTGCGCGTCATCACCTGCGCGAGCTCCGAGAGTGGGCGCTGCTCCTTCACCATGATCGCGAGGACGCGCAGCGCGGCGATGATGCCGTCGCCGGTGGTCGCGTGATCGAGGAACACCAGGTGCCCCGATTGCTCACCGCCGAGGTTATAGCCGTGTCTCCGCATCTCCTCGACCACGTAGCGATCGCCGACCTGCGTGCGCACGACCTTGCCGCCGGCGCCCTTCATCGCGCGCTCGAGGCCGAGGTTCGACATCACCGTCGCGACCAGCGTGTCCTTGACCAGGCGCTGCTCCTTGAGCATGCGCGTCGCACACAGCGCCATCACGGCGTCGCCGTCGACGACGGTGCCGTGCTCGTCGCAGATGATCAGGCGATCGGCGTCACCGTCGAACGCGATGCCGATGTGCGCGTCGTGATTCTTCACCGTCTCGCACATCGTCTGCGGATGCAGCGCACCCGCCTTCGCGTTGATGTTCTTGCCGTCGGGCTTGGTGTGAATCGCGAACACCTTCGCGCCCAGCTCCTCGAACACCGCCGGACCGACGCGATAGGCGGCACCGTGGGCACCGTCGACGACGATGCGGAGCCCGTCGAGCGTGAGCTCCGACGGAAACGTCGACTTGCAGTAGACGACGTAGCGCCCGCGCGAGTCCTCGAGCTTGCGGTTGTAGCCGACGTCGGAGGGCGCGGCGCGCATCCCGTCGAGCTCGGTCCCCATCATCAGCGCCTCGATCTCGGCCTCCGTCTGATCGGGGAGCTTGTAGCCGTCGCGCGCGAACACCTTGATGCCGTTGTCCTCGAACGGGTTGTGCGAGGCGCTGATCACCACGCCGGCGTCGCAGCGCATCGACGAGGTGATGAACGCGATGCCCGGCGTCGGCAGTGGACCGGTGAGCCAGACGTCGGCGCCCATCGACACGATGCCGGCGGCGAGCGCGGACTCGAACATGTAGCCCGACAGCCGGGTGTCCTTGCCGATCGCGATGCGGGTGTGGCGGCCGGGCTGCCGTAGCCGCGCAGCGATCGCCATCCCGAGGCGCATCACGGTGCTGCCCGTCATCGGTTCGAGGTTGGCGACACCGCGCATTCCGTCGGTGCCAAACAGCGCACGTGCGTTGCTCATAGCTCCGACAGCTTCGCACGGCGGCCCGCTCGAAATCTCGTCGCGGCGAGGCTCGCGAGCGTGCGCCTGCGCCCGCTATCTGACGGGGGTCACGCGCACGCGCTCGGGATTGATCCGGACACCGACACCCGGCGGCAAGCCATCGACGACGATGTCGGCATCGCGCGCCTTGTTGTCGCCCGCGGTCAGCTTGACCACCGGCTGGAGCTGCTCCCTCGCCTTCTCGACCGCGAGCACGGCGCCGGTCAGCGTGATGTCGACGACCGCGGGAGCGATCACCCACTTCGTCGGATCGGCATCGCCGCGGATCGCGATCGTCAGGTTCGGCACCTTCTTGGTGACCAGCTCCTCGACGATCCCGATCTGGACGGTGATCCGTTGGGTCGGATCGAGCGACACGCCGTCGGGCACGACCAGCTCGGCGAGCTGCTCGAACGAATCGGTGCGGCCCTCGAGGCTGATTTCGGCGGTCTTGAGGGTGGTCAGGGCCGCGAGCAGCTTCGCTCCACCACGGACCTTGATCGTGGGCGGCGTGGCCTTGATCTCGGCGACCACGTAGCCGTGCTGCGGGCGGCCGGCGACCGCCGAGCTGACCTCGACGGCCTTCTCGGCGCGGCGATCGAACGCCACCCGCACCGAGCGCGGGTTGATCGACAGCACCTCGAGACCCGGCGGCAGGTTCGAGATCATGTCGTGGGTGATCGTCACGTCGCCGGTGGGCGAGTTCCTGAGATCGAGCTCGATGCGGCCGAGCTCGCGCTCGTCGAACTGGCGCAACCGCCGCCACGGGCCCTTGAGTGTGACCTTGACCTCGTCGAGTTGCTCCGACGTCAGCACCTTGTCGGCCGGCATCTCGTAGCGCACGCCGACCCGCACGGTGATCTCGCGATCCTTGTCGGTGTTGACCAACAGGAACACGGTGACCGCGAGCACGAGGGACAGGAACTTGAGCCCGGTGTTCTCGAACAGCGCACCGTGGATCCAGCGGCGCAGGGCACCGCGATCGGGTGGCGGATTGATCGGGTCACGCGGCTTGGGCGGCGACGGTACCGGAGCCTTGCTCTGCCGTGCCGGCGACCGTCCGAGCGCACCGATCGTCTCGTGCCGGTTCCTCATGACGCGGCCCCCGCGGAGGACGGTTGTGAGGGCAGCGCCTTGACCGGCTCGGAGATCGGCTCGCCGACCAAGGCCAGCGCCTTGCCGACCTCGGCGGCCGCGGCGGCCTCCTCGGTCATCTCCTCCGTGGCACGGCCACCGGCGAACAGCCCGATCAGCGCGCGGCGCAACATGACGGGCTCGAGATCGCGTGCGATCGAGCCCTTGAAGCACAGGCTGATCTCGCCGCGCTCCTCGGAGACCACCACCGCGACCGCGTCCGTATCCTCGGTGATGCCTAGCGCGGCGCGATGGCGCGTACCGAACTCGGGGCCGAGGTCGGTGGCGCGCGAGAGCGGGAGCAACGCGCGCGCGAGATCGATCCGGTGGTTCTTGCCGATCACGACGGCGCCGTCGTGCAGCTCGTTATCGCGCGCGGGCACGAACAACGAGACCAGGAGCTGGCGGTTGAGCGCGGCGTCGATCCGCGTGGCGTCGTCGACGAACGCCTCGAGGGCCGCGTCGCGCTCGAACACCACGATCGCCCCCATCCGGGCACGGGCGAGCTGCGCGCAGGCCGCGACGACCTCGTCGACGATGTGCGTGGTCTCCTGTTTACGGCCGAACGGCAGCACGCCCTGGCCGATCCGACCGAGCGCGCGCCGGATGTCCTGCTGGAACACGACGATGATCAGGATGATGAAGTACGAGATGAAGTTATCGAGCAGCCACGACACGGTGGACAGCTCGAGCCGCTCGGCGACGAAGAACGCCGCGCCGATCAACACGATGCCGACCACCATCTGCGCCGCGCGCGTGCCACGGATCGTCAGCAGCAGGCGGTAGATCAGGTAATAGACCAGCGCGACGTCGACGATCGTCGTCATCACCGTCTGGACGGTGAGCTGGTTGATGAATTCCTGGAGCGAGGCGGTCATGGCTGGCGCGGTGGAGCCTCTCGCCGGACCGTCAGCAAGAACGCTCTACATTCTGGTGTACACCGCGAGAGCCGCTCGGAGCAATGCAACGTTGTGGACGCGCACCACATACGCTCCAGCGCGGACGGCCCCGAGCGCCGCGAGGATCGACGCGGTATCGAGCTCGTCGAGCGTGACGGCCGCCATGTCGACGGCGCCAGCCCGCGAGCGCGCCACGATCCGGCGAAGGAAGCGTTTCCTGCTCGGGCCGACGACGACCGGGCACCCGACGGCCCGGCCGAGGTCACCCGCGTGACGAAGCAAGGCCAGATTAGTCTCGGGGTCGGCTCCCTTACCGAAACCCACGCCGGGGTCGACCCAGACCCGCCCACGGATCGACGCTGGTAGTGCCGCGAGCCGGTCGGCGAGCTCGGCCGCGACCTCGCGCCACGTGATCGCGCCCTCGGCGGCGAACACCTCGGTGAGGTTGTGTCCTCGGAGATGCCCCGCGATGTAGGTGCCGGCGAACCCGGCGAGCATGTTCGACATCTCCGGATCGAACAGCCCGCCCGAGACGTCGTTGATGATCGATGCACCGGCCGCGGCGGCGACCCGTGCGACCTCGGCTTTGGTGGTGTCGACCGAGACCGTCGCGCCCGCCGCGGCAAGCCCACGGATCACGGGCTCGATCCGGCGCAGCTCCTCGGCGGCATCCACCGGCGCCGCCTTCGGGTTGGTGGCCTCGCCGCCGACATCGACCAGATCCGCCCCCGCGCGGATCAGCGCGAGCCCGTGCGCGATCGCGACCTCGGGGTCGAGGTACTTGCCGCCGTCGGAGAACGAGTCGGGGGTGGTGTTGACGACGCCCATCACGAGCGGCCCGAGCTGCGCGAGCAGGACGCGGCTCGGAATCTCCGAGCCGGGGCGAACGACCTCGGTCGCCCCGCCGGTCGACGGCGCGAAGCCGAGCGCGCGATACAAGGCCTCGGCGGCCGCCGCGCGGTCGGTGACCTTGAGGGCCAGCGTGCCGGCACCCGCGAACCGCGACCACCGCATCGCCGCATCGACCAGCGCTCGCCCTACCCCGCGGCGGCGCGCCTCGGGCGCCACCCACATCGCGTAGAGGTGCCCGCAGCGGTCGTCGGGGGTCACGCGTGCGACCGCGGTGCCGATCCAGCCGCCAGCGTCCTCGGCGATCAACACCACGCGCGCCGGATCGGTCGCGGTCGAGCTGCTCCACGCCGCGTCGTCCCGGGTGCGTGCGCCGTCGAGCGTCTCGCCGAACGAATCGGGGCTGTCGGCGAGCGCGCGCAACCGCAGCTCTCGCCAGGTGCGCCACTCGGTGGGACCCGCGACGCGGATCCTCACAACCTCACCCACGGCGCGAACACCCGACCCAGCACGTGGCGGATTCTAGTTCGCGCGCGAGCCTAGGCCGGTTCAGGCGCCGGGTCCTTCTTCGCGATCGGCGGGAGCAGTGGGCGCTTCTGCGCCTCTTCCTTCTCGGCCGCCGCTTCCTTGCGCTTCTGCACGACCGGGGACACCGGGCGATCGATCTTGCCGCCGCGAAGCAGCGTGTCGATGTCGCCGCCATCGAGCGTCTCGTACTCGAGCAGCGCCTCGCTGATCATCTCGAGCTCCTTGCGGTGGTCCGTCAGGATCTTCGTCGCGATGTCGTACTGCTGCATCACGATGCGGCGAATCTCGCCGTCGATCCGGCGCGCGGTGTCCTCCGACAGCGACGACCCGTTCTGGAAGTCGCGGCCGAGGAAGACCTCTTGCTTGCCGCTCGAGAAGTTGAGCGGGCCGAACTCTTCGCTCATGCCCCACTCGGTGACCATCGACCGAGCGAGCTCGGTGGCGCGCTCGATGTCGTTGCCGGCACCGGTGGTCTTGACCTTGAACACGATCTCTTCGGCGACGCGACCGCCCATCAGGATCGAGATCTGGTTCTGCGCGAACTCGCGCGTCATGTTGAGGCGATCCTCGGGTGGCAGCTGCTGGGTGACACCCAGGGCGCGACCGCGCGGGATGATCGTGACCTTGTGCACCGGGTCGGCATCCTCGCCGGCGGGACCGGCGATGAAGCGCGCGACCAACGCGTGCCCCGCCTCGTGCACGGCCGTGGTGCGCTTCTCCTTCTCCGAGATGAACATCGAGCGGCGCTCGGCACCCATCAGCACCTTGTCCTTGGCCTCTTCGAAGTCCTCCATCTCGACCTTGTCCTTGTCGCGACGGGCAGCGATCAGCGCCGCTTCGTTGACGAGGAACTCGAGATCGGCGCCCGAGAAGCCAGGCGTCCCACGAGCGAGCACTTCCAGATCGACACCACCGCTGGTGGCCGTGGCCGGCGCGAGCGGGACCTTGCGGGTGTGAACGGCGAGGATGCCCATGCGGCCGCGTAGATCGGGGCGCGGCACGACGATCCGGCGGTCGAAGCGACCCGGGCGAAGCAGCGCCGGGTCGAGCACGTCGGGGCGGTTGGTCGCGGCGATGATGATCACGCCGTCGTTGCTCTCGAAGCCATCCATCTCCACGAGGAGCTGGTTCAACGTCTGCTCGCGTTCATCGTGACCGCCGCCGAGCCCGGCGCCGCGATGGCGACCGACGGCATCGATCTCGTCGATGAAGATGATGCACGGTGCGTTCTTCTTGCCCTGTTCGAACAGGTCGCGAACACGCGAGGCGCCGACGCCGACGAACATCTCGACGAAGTCCGAGCCCGAGATCGAGAAGAACGGCACGCCCGCCTCACCCGCGATGGCGCGCGCGAGCAGCGTCTTGCCGGTGCCCGGCGGGCCCATCATCAGGACGCCCTTCGGGATCCGACCACCGAGGCGCGTGAACTTTTTTGGGTCCTTGAGGAACGCGATGATCTCTTCGACCTCGTCCTTCGCCTCTTCGATACCCGCGACGTCTTTGAACGTGACGCGGTTCTGGTGATCGCTGAGCAGCTTTGCCTTCGACTTGCCGAAGCTCATCGCCTTGCCGCCACCACTCTGGAGCTGGCGCATGAACAGGAAGAAGATGCCGACGAGCAGGAGCATCGGAAGCCACCACACGAGCACCTGCGGCCAGATGCTCGAGTCGTCCTTGCTCTTGACGCTGTAGGCGATGTTCGCCTTGTAGATCTCCTGGGTGATCGTGCCGGGGAACTCCGCGTAGACGACCCGCTTGGTCCCCTGCGGATCGTTCTTCATCGTCACGATGTAGCGGGCGTCATCGTGACCGCGCGGTTCGACATCGATCTTCTCGATGCCCTTGGAGGCGTCCGGTTTCTCGAGCAAGCCACGGAACTCCGTGACGTCCATCGGCTTCTCTTTGCTCGACGAGTCCGTGAACATCGAATAGATGCTCACGAACATGAGGATCAGGATCGCCCAGATCAGGATGGTCTTGTGAGATTGGCGCAACGGGAGACCCTCAGGGCCGCTCCGAAAACGAGCGGCGGTTTGACGGTTAGCATGTGCCCTTTCTGCTTGGTTGCAAAGTCGATTCCTCTCAAAAACTCCCGCCCGATCAGTCGGGAATTGCCGAGAGTTTCTGGCGTTCGACAGCCGTCGTCACCGACGGGTGCGCGATCCCGATGTGCTGGGCCCAGACGATCGCGCCATCACTCAGGCGAACGATGACGTGGGCGCTGCTTCGCGAGGAGCGCGGCACCTTCGCATCCGTGTAGAGGTCCGACAGCTTGCGCGATCGACCACGCAAGCGAGCCGGCCTCATCCGATCGCCGGCCGCCCACAGCCGGACCAGACAGCCGTCCGGGATCTCGAGCGGCGGCGTGGAGACGGCGGGCTGTGCCAGGTCGAGCGCGTCGTAGCGGCGGACCAGCGTACGGCCCGGCAGATCGAGGCTCTGCTCGCCCGCGGTCGGCTTCGCGATCAACGCGGCGACGGCGTCGAGGTGGGTGGCGTCGTAGCTGACGCCGGAGGCTTCGAGCGCGAGCGCCACCGCGCGCTTGCGGATCGCCGGCGGCTGCGGGGCGAGCGTGCGGCAGTCGATCGGGAACCGCGACCACGGCGCGGCGACCTGGTCGATCACGGCGAGCCACTCGGCGCTGCTGGTGGCGAGCCGGATCAGCGCGGCATCGAGCTGAGGATTCTCGCGGCGCAACCACGGCAACAACTCGCGGCGCACGCGGACGCGCGTCAGCGACGTGTCGAGGTTCATCGGGTCTTCCCAGACCGCGAGGTCGCGCCGAGCGACGTGCGCCTCGATCTCGCTGCGCTCGATCGCGAGGAACGGTCGCAGGAAGGGAGCGGCACCGTCGCGGCGCGCGGGGATCGCGGCGAGGCCGGCGGGACCGGTGCCGCGCACGATCCGCATCAGCACGGTCTCGGCCTGGTCGCGGGCGGTATGGCCGACCAGGATCGCGGCGAGGCCGAGCTCGATCGCGAGGACCTCGAGCGCGGAGTAGCGAGCGTCGCGGGCGGCGCGCTCGAGCGACGGTCCGCGCGCGACGTGGATCCGCCGCGTCACGGCTGCCGCACCACGCGACCGGGCCCAGGTGCCGACCTCCTCCGCGACGCGTTCGGAACCCTCGGCGAGCGCGTGGTCGATCGTCAGTACGACGACCTGGCGCGCGCCCAGCACCTCGATCGCGACGTCCGCGAGGGCGAGCGAATCCGCCCCACCGGAGCACGCCACGCCGAACAGTCCCTGCCCGATCGGCGCGAGCATCCGAGCTACGGCGTCGTGCAGCGTCCCCACCCGTTCACAGTAGCGTAGCGTGTTCCACGGTGTTCGCGCGCCGTCTCTGCTATACGGCGACGATGTCCGATCGCGACCTTCCTCCGAGCGGCCCGCTGGCCCGATTGCGGGCCCAGCTCGCGGCACCGCGAGGAATGCGCCGGATCGATGCGTTGCTGTCGCACGACGACGCGAAGGGCGCCGTTGCCGCGCTGGCGCCGAGCGAGATCTTCGAGCTGGTCCACGAGGTGGGCTTCGAGGACGCCTCCGATCTGATCGCCCTCGCGACCCCCGCGCAGATCCAGGGCTGCCTCGATCTCGATGGCTGGAACAAGGACGAGATCGATATCGTGCCGCTGCGGCCGTGGTTGTCGGCCCTGATCGACACCGGGTACGAGAACCTGGCGGAGGTGTGGGGCAGCCTCGACGCCGAGCTCCGCGCGTTGATCCTGCAGCGCCAGGTCAAGGTCTACGACGTCAACATGGGCGAGGAGCCGGCGCCCGGGATCGAGACCGAGGACGGCTACGACGAGAAGCCGGTGATGGCGACGCCGGATCGGTTCTTCATGCTCGAGTTCCTCGGCGACCAGGACAGCCAGCAGCAGATCCAGCGGATCGTCGAGGATCTGTATCGCGGCGATCAGGATCTCGCGCGGCACACGATCATGAACGCGCGCGCCGAGCTGCCGTCGTACCTCGAGGAGCAGAGCTATCGCTGGCGCGCCGGGCGCCTCGCCGACATGGGCTATGTCGATTTCTACGACGCGCTGGATCTGTTCCGGCCGCTCGACGCCGAGACGGTGAAGATCGGCGAGGGCACGCACGATCGCGGCGGCGTCGACGAGGCGATCCTCTCGCTGGTGGTCGCGGAGGAGGCCATGGGGCGCAGCTTCCTCGCGCGTGCGATGAGCGGGATCGACGATCCCGCCGAGGCCGCTCGGCTCGAGGGCGCGTTGATGATCCTCGTCAACAAGGTGCTGGCCGCCGGGCGCGCGAAGCCCGGCCAGCACGAGGTGGTCAAGCGCGGCGCGCTGTACGCGACGGCTACGCTGTCGCTCGGGCTCGAGACGATCTCGCGTGGTGACCTCGGGCGGGCGCAGCAGGCGCTGCTCTCGATCGGGCTCGCCCGGCTGTTCCGCGTCGGCTACACGGTCACGCTCAAGCTCGCGAAGCTGGCGCAGGCGCTCGCCGCGCGTTCGCTCACCGCAGGCGCGCCGGCGAGGGACCTCGTGGCCGGCCTGTGCTCGCCGAGGCCGCTGCTCACGCGTGCCGCCGACCTGCCGCCGGCCGCCGGGGTGCGGCCGTTCGAGGCGCAGGACGATCTGCGCCGCGCGGGTCAGATCCTCACCGGGCTGACGCTGCGGGTCGCGCTCGTCGAGGGGCTGGGTGTCGACGTGGTCGCGATGGGGCAAGCTCCCGAGCCGCGGCCCATGCTCGACGATCACATCCGCACCGCGCTCGCGCGCGCGATGATCGGCGGCGACCTCGCCGGCCACGCGTTGTCGCAGACGGAGCTGACCGCGCTGCGCGATCGTGCGATCGAGAAGGGCAAGCTGACCTCGACGGCGAAGCTCGCGGCCGAGGCGGCGATTCGCCACCGGCTCGGCAGCGCGCAGCTCGCGGCGTCGGGGGCGGTGCTCGGCTCGTTGATCGACCACTGGATGACTGATCTCGAGGCGATCCTGGGCGGCATCACCGACGCCGAGATCGATCCCCGCTTCGTCGAGGGTGTGCTGGTCGAGATTCGCCGCAGCTAGAGATCGCCCCCGGGTGTGCGTGTCAGATCCGGCGGCAGGGTGTGGTAACGACGTCTCGATGTCCGAGACTCCCTATCGTTCCGGGATGGCGACCGGGGTCGGCGTCACGCTGATCTCGGCGCTGCTGCTCGCAGTCGTCGACGTGGTCCACACCGGTGGGGCCGCGCTCGCCGTGCTCGCGACGTGGGCGGTGATCGCCCTGCCGATCGCGATCGGGCTCGGCGCCGTGCTCGCCGCCGGCAACGCGATGTGGGGTCCGCGCTGGATCGCCGGCTTCTTCAAGAAGCTGTCGACGGATCGCGAGCTCGATCACAAGATCGCCGCGATCATGATCAGCGCGGCCCTGCTCTCCGGGGTGTTGATCCTGGTGATCGCGAAGGCCTCGATGGGCCTGGTCGGAGACGTCCAGCGCAAGGCGATCGGCGCGCTGCTGCTCGGTGCGGTGATCGTCGCGATCCACCCGATCCTCGCGCTCGCGGCCATCCCGCTCTACAAGCTGATCCGACTCGTCGGCGGCGCCAAGGACATCGTGGTCTTCCCCGCCGCGCTCGCGCTGCTCGCGATCTCGATCCTGCTGCTCGGCAAGGTCGCCGGGCTCGGCGTGTTCGCGCTCGCCGTCGCGATCAAGGTGCCGGCGCTCGGTCCGATTCCGCGCGTGTTGATCCTCGCCGTCGGCGCGGTCGGCTCGATGATCTTCGCGGCGGTGTGGATCATCTACACCCAGCTCGACTACCAGGCGCTCAACCTGATGTCGCTGGTGATGCCGATCCTGCTGCCCGTGATCATGATCGTCGCCGGTGAGGTCGCGGCCAGGCTGCGGCTGCAGGACAAGGCGCCCAAGCTCTGGATCGCCGCGCTGATCGGCGTGGTCGCCACCGCGGGTCTCGCCTTCGTCGGATTGCGCTCGCCGTCGCCCGAGGTGCGCGACACCGTGCTCGAGAATTCCTACCTCGGCCCGCGCTTGATCCCGATGCTGCGCAAGTTCATCGATCGGGACGGCGATACCTACTCGGCGTTCTTCGGCGGCCCGGATTGCGACGACCACGACCCCGACGTCCATCCCGGTGCGGAGGAGATTCCCGACAACGGCAAGGACGACAACTGCATCGGCGGTGATGGCAAGAAGGAAGTCGTCGTCACACCGCCACCCGATGCGGGCGTGGGGAGCGGCGCGACGTCCGGTCCGGCGAAGCCCGCGATCTCGGGCGGCAAGAACGTGCTGATCATCTTCGTCGATACGCTGCGCGCGGATCGGCTCGGCGCCGCCGGCTATCAGCGCGACGGCAAGTCGCTGACGCCCAACCTCGACAAGCTCGCGTCCGAGTCGGTGCGGTTCGAGAACGCGTACGCGCAGGCACCGAACACGCCGCGGTCGGTGCCCTCGTTCCTCGGCTCGCGCTATCCGACCCAGCTCGACATCGACAAGGGCAAGAAGACGAACTACCCGACGATCAACGAGAGCAACGACCTGTTATTCGAGGTGCTCAAGCCCGCCGGCTTCAAGACGATCGGCGAGACCTCGCACTTCTACTTCTGCGATCGCGAGCGGCAGCCGAAGTCGTGCCCCGACGTGGTGTCGTGGATGAAGAGCAACATCCAGCAAGGCGCCGACGAGTGGGACAACAGCGGCGCGCTCAACATCCCGGAGTCGAACAAGGATGTCGCCGGGCCGCGGATCGTCGAGAAGACGACCAGGAAGCTCGCCGAGCTCGCGAAGGCCGATCAGAAGTTCGCGATGCTCGTGCACCTGTTCGAGCCGCACTCGACGTACGTCACGCACGAGGGCTATCCGATCACCGAGAGCGGCACCGCGTCGCTGATGCAGAAGTACGACTACGAGATCGCGGTGGTGGACAAGCGGATCGGCGAGCTCCTCGACACGCTCGAGAGCACCGGGCTCGCGAAGACCACGACGGTGATCGTGATGTCCGATCACGGCGAGGCGTTCGGCGTCCACAACGCCCACGGCCAGCAGATGTTCTTCCACGGTCAGACGCTCTACCGAGAGTTGATCCACGTGCCGCTGATGTTCCGGATCCCGGGCGTCACGCCTCGGCTCGCGCCCGACGTGGTGCAGCTGATCGACCTGTCGCCGACGATCGCCTCGCTGTTCGGCATCAAGGCGCCGGCGAGCTGGCAGGGTCGCTCGCTCGCGCCAGCGTTCGAGGGCAAGGCGCTCGATCCCAAGCCCGCGTACGCGGAGCTCGTGCCGGTCCCGGACTGGGATCACGAGTCGCGGTCGATGATCACGGCCGACGGCAAGCGCCACGTGCTCTTCGATCTCAGCAAGTGGGAGATCTTCGATCTCGCGGCGGATGGCGAGGAGAAGAAGAACGTCGCCGGCGAGGCGGCCGACGCCGACCCGCTCAAGGGCGCGCTGACCGGCTGGATCGAGCGACCGAAATGACGACCCGCTGGAACTGGCGCCGACGGTCGACCTGTTGATCGAGCGCGAGGGCCGATCAGGACGCTGCCGCGGGCAGCACGTCGCCTCCGCTGGTCCGCCGAATGCTGGACTCGGCGTCTTCGGCGGGAGGCACCCTGCTCACCGTGGGGGACGGCACGATCCAGGGCCCGATCGCGAAGCTCCGCGAGATTGCTCGCGGGAGCGCCTGGCCCGTGCGCTGCACGACCCCTCGGCAACGAAAGGGCTACCCATGTCAAACCTCGCGGAGATCGAAACCCACTGGCTCGCCGGCGTCACCGGCGGTCGCGCATCCAGCTCCTCGCAGGAGCAGATCAAGGCTGCGCTGCAGAGCACCGGCGAGGCCGTCAAGGACCTCGTGCGACAGCAGCAGACCACCTCCTCGTCGAGCTCGATGATGCCGATGATCATGATGATGATGAAACGCTAACCGGATCAACGCACGGCGTGCAGCGCATTGACAGCCGCGCGTCCGACCTCGGAGTCCGCATCACTCGCGAGCGCGACCAGCTCTCCGATCACGATGCGGTGGCGCGGATCGTCGGGTGACGTCGCGGCCAGCAACGCGGCGCGCACGCCGATGTGGCGACGATTCCAACGCAGCGCCAGCCACAGCTGCGCGGTCGTGATCGCACTCGGGGCTTCCTCGTAGGCCGCGAGCGCAGCAGCCGCATCGGTGGGATCGCCGATGCGCAGCGGGATCGCCGGTGTGATCCGTCCGCGCCGCGTGGTCAACTCGGCCACCTGCGCACGGCGACCGAGCGCGGAGCTCGCCTCGATCGCGACATCGATCGCATCGACCAACGTGCGCGACGACGCGAGGCCGATCGCGGAGCGCGCGGCCTCGAGCGCGTGGACGTGCTCGCCGTTGGCTTCGAGCGAGCGCGCGACGGAGGTCCACACCACCGCCGGATCGCCCCACGCGGCCGCGGCAGCGACGGTCGCGACCAGCGCGGCATCTGGATCCTTCGCGCGCGCCGTGGCCTCGGCGAGCCCGCGCAGGTGATCGACCTCCGGACCGAGATCCACCGCGGCCTGCCATGCGAGCCGGGCCCGCGCAGGGTCACCGAGCGCGTCGAACAGCGCGCCGAGCGAAGCGCTCGCGACGCTCGCATCCACGGCGCGTGCGACCGCATCGCGACCGAGCCGATCGGCGATCGCCGGATCGCGTCGGTAGGCGGCGACGAGCGGCTGGAGCTGCGCCTCGGTGAGACCGCGGGGAGTGCGGACCCGGACGCTCGCGACGGCAGCCGTGATCCAGGGACGTGCCACCGTCTCGGCCGGGACCGCGACGACCCGCAGCAGCGACGCGCTATCGGCGATCGGCGCAGGCGTTCCGGGTGGCGTTCGTTGCGGCTGCTGCAGCTCGCCTTGCAGGCCGAGCGCGGCGATCACGTCACGGTCACCAGCGCCGTACAGGACGCGGCCTGCGGCGAACAGGAGTCGATCGCCCGCGGTGATCGGCCGGCGCTTGTCGAGCTCGGTGAGCGGTGCTTCCGCGACCGGCGCGCGGTTCGCGAGATACGCGAAGCTCCGACGAAACGGCGCCGGCAGCGCGGTGGTCTCGAGCGACGCGAGATCGACCCGCGACGCGAATGCCGGGCCCCAGCTCGCGTCGCCACGCAGCGCCTGCACCAGCGTGAGCTGCAGCCAGGCCGCGGCCGTCTTGCCATCGACCTTCGGGTTCGAGGGCGGCGCCGCGAGCACTGCCGCGAGCGTTGCGTCGTCGAGCGGCTCGCGCTCGAGCAACTGCGCGACGCCGCAGCCGTCCGAGGTGAAGCGGCAGCGATCCGGGCCGACGAGATCCTCGTCGAGCGGCGGCGGGCCGTCGTACGGCACCCACCACGCGCGCGCGGTCAGGTACGCCGCGGCGAGCACCGGATCGCGTGGTGCGGGCATCGCGTCGTGCCAGCCGCTGAGCTCCTCCCAGGCCGCACGCCTCGCACGCACGCTCCACAGGTAGATGCCGAACGTCGCGCGCTCCTCCGGCGTCGCGGCGCTACGTGCGCCCGCCCATCGCCGATCACCACCCGCGGTCCACAGCTCCGCGAGCACGCGCATCCCGGCAGCACGCACCTTCACGTCGACGTGGCGGAGCTGCGCGATCGCCGAGAGCACGCGCGCTGCATCGCGCTCGCGCTTGTCGATCGTCGCGCCGAGCTGCGCCGCGCGATCGAGGTCCGCGAGCGCCGTGCTGGCTTCGCGAGCCAACCGCAGGCGTCCTCGGGCGGCAAGCAGGCGTGCGAGCCGCGCTCGATCCGCGTCGCGCCAGCGCGTCCCGATCGGGCCGCCGAGGGCATCCACCGCCTCGAGTTGCTCGATCGCGCTGCTCGGCCGGTCGCGCTCGTCGAGCTCCCCGAGTGCCAGGCGTGCGGCGACGTCGCGTGGATCGATGGCGACCCGGACCGCGAGATCGCGCCTCGCCTCCTCCACGCCACGCCGCGCGACGAGCGACGCCACGTCGATCCGCCTCGGCGTGCGCACCCCGCAACTCGCGACCGCGAGCGCGAGACTCGCGACGACAACCCGGGAGCGAACCACCCGCGCATCTTTGCACAGTGCTCGATGGGCGGTCGCGCTTCGCGCTACCGTCGCGGCATGTCGCTCGAACAAGAGCTCGCCACCCTGCGCGCCGCGCTGGCCGCACTGACGACCGCGCACGACGCCCTCGTCGCACGCGTGGATCAGATCCTACCGACCACCGCTCCGACGATGGCGAGGCAGCTGCGCTGTCCAGCCTGTAGCTGCACGCGGATCGCGCGCGTCGAGAGCATCCTTGATCGCGGCGAGAGCAGCTCGCGCAACGAGATGGCGCTCGTCCAGCCGAGCTTCTGGTCGTCGAAGGTGGTCGGCAAGCTCGGCTGCTACGCCTGCACGAAGTGCGGGCTCGTGGAATGGTACGTCAAGGATCCCGAGACGCTCCGCGACGTCGAAGGCAAGATCACGATCACCGACAGCGCTCCGCCGCCGGCGCCCTACCGCTGAGGTTGCATCGCCGCCGTCAGGTCTCGATCGCCCAGGATCTGGCGCTCGACATGCGCGAGCTGCGTCGCGAGCTCGGCCGCGAACACCCCGGCACCCGGATCGGCACCGAGCCGCGTCCACCAATCATCCGCGAACCGCTCCGCGACCACGTACGCCCCCTGCGCTCCGGGGTCGTGCCACAACCCCCACGGCGGGCGATCGATCTGGGGACGCAGCCCGACCTCGATCCCATGCAGCGCCATCAGCATCGTCAGCCGAACCGGATCGCGTGCACGCGCGGCGAGCGGTGCGAACCAACCGTCGCCCTCCTGCTCGAGCAAGCGCGCGACGTACGATGCGGCGGCCTCGTCGAGCATGCGTGGCAGCGCGACCGGTGAGAGCAGCGCCGCGAGCGCGTGACCGAGCTCGTGCAGCGCGGCGAACCGCATCGCGGGTGACGCCAGCGGGCCGACGACGACGATCACTTCACGACCGGGGTCGACGACGAACGCCCGCGGCCTCACCGGCGCTTGCACGATGCGGCAACGTCCCTGCGCAGCGTGACGGGCGGCGAGCTCGTGCCACGCGCGTTCGATCTCACCCTGCGAGACCGGCGCCGACGATGTGTGCCAGCCCTCGAGCGCCGCGGGCCAATCGAGGATCGTCGGGACCAGCCAGCCGGCGCCGTGCAGCCACTGCATCCAGGCGACGTGCGCGCGCTGGAAGGTCATCGTCGACGCGGCATCGCGTGCGGTCGTCAGGGCCGCATACGCCGGCCACGTAGGTTCGGCGGCGCGGGCCACGGTCACCGCGGTGGCGTCCTCGATCGCGATGGGCGTGATCAGGCGCAGCAGCGCGAGGGCCCGGGTCGAGAGCTCGGGCACGTCGAGCGCACGCAGCGCGATGGCGGTCGAGCCGCGCGTCCGCAGCACACGAGGTGCAGGCGGTGCGGCGATGCGATTCGCGTAGGCCTCGGCGAGGCCACGCACGTGACCCGGCAGCTCCGCGGCGAGCTCGGCCTCGAGGCGCTCGAGCTCGAGCTCGAGC